>CAZDEF010000079.1:0-11455 GCA_964504385.1 uncultured Oscillospiraceae bacterium | reverse complement strand
TGTTTTTCTTTGCGGCTTCGCAGCATTGCTCTCCCTCTTTCCTTTGCTTTTCCTCAGTCCCTTCTCTTTTATATATTCGCCATCCCTCCCTCTTTTTCTTGCTTTCCCATTTGAAAAGACCGCTGACGACTTTGTCAGCGGTCTGAGTCGGAGCTTCTTTTCGAAGCTCCGCCTTTTGGGGGGGTGGCTCTGGTCTACTTCAGGTTTTTCCATTCCAGCAGGCCGGGGGCCGTGCGGTAGGCGCTGCACAGCACGCCTAGATAATTGCGGTAGCCGGTGCTGCTTTCCCAGCCCTGCAGCGTCACGGAGACGGCGCGCATGCCGCCCGGAACGGCGATCTCCACGCCCTCTGCGGTTTCGCCGGGGGCAATGTTCACCGCTGCGCGCACGGCGGCATAGCTGCCGTCGCGGCCCTTCACGCGCAGGGAGACGGCGGTGATGGGCAGGTCGCTGTGATTGGTGATGGAAGCGCCCGCGCCGCTGACGGACTGCAGGCTGACCGCTTCGCGCGGATGCCCCACATACACCTGAATGCTGGCGCTGATCCGGCCGTCCTGCGTCACGCCTGTCACGGTGCATTCGCCCCACTTCAGGCCCTGCACGCGCACGCGGCCGCCCAGCAGGCGCACGGTGGCCACACTTTCATCGCTGCTGTGCCAGTTCATATCCGCCGCGCTGGTGCCGCTGGGGGACAGCTTGGGCTGGATGAACCCATGCCCGCCCACGGCCACACGGCAGTTGTTTTCCAAAAATTCGGCGCTTTCGATCTGCACGATGGAGCGCACGGTGAAGGTGGTCTCCACGCCGGATCCGTCCGTGGCCGCCACGGTCACGGTGGTCTGGCCGCCGCCGCATGCGGTGATCACGCCGTTTTCATCCACGGTGCACACCAGTGGGTTGCGCACATAGTAGCTCACGGTGCGGTTAGTGGCAGTCTCGGGCAGCACCTTGGGCGCAACGGTCGCGCTTTCGCCGTGGTTGAGCACATATTCGCCCTGTTCCACGGTGATGGACTGCACCGGCTCCACGCTGCGCACGGGGATGGCGGCCTGCACCTTTTCATCCGCCTTGCAGCGCACAGTCACCACAGCCTCGCCCACGGACACGGCGGTCACGTTGCCGTTGCGGTCTACCTTGACCACACCCTCATCCGAGGACAGCCACTCCACGCTGCGGTCGCTGGCGGTGGAGGGCTGCACTGCGGCGGTCAGCTTGGCGCGCTTGCCCACCGGCAGCGACAGGCTTTCCTGCTTGAGGGTGATGCTTTCGGGCAGCTGCACCACCTTCACCTTCAGCGTGGTTTTGAGACTGCCGCTTTCATTGCTCACCGTGATCACCGCGTTTCCCTTGCGCACGCCGGTGACGAGGCCGTTTTCATCCACCGAGGCCAGATGCGGCTTGTTGGAAGAAAAGCGGATGGACTTGTTGGTAGCGTCCTCCGGCACGAAGCCGTATTCGATCTGCACGGCGGAGCCCACGCCGATGGTGGAGGAAGGCAGCTCCGCTGTGATCTTTTTCACAGGGTTGACCACATGCACCGCGATGGTGGCGGTGACGGCAGGGTTGTGCTTGCTGGTGATGGTCAGCGTGCATTCTCCCGGAGCCACGCCGCGCACATAGCCCTTTTCGTTGACGGTGGCGATGCTTTCATCGTCGATGGCGTAGGTCACGCCGGCTTTCTTCATGGCGTTGGTGGAGCTGGAGTAGCGGGTGAGCATGGAGCCGCCCACTTCCACCTCCATCACCTCATATTTGGGGGTGAGCTTTTCCACCTCGTCGGCCAGTCCTGTCAGGCAGCACAGCGCCAGCAGCAGGGTCAGCAGGATCGTCCAGACACGCTTGGTCATGTCATTCACTCCTTTTCTTCTTCAAACCAACTTTCCAGCTGGCGGGCCAATTCCGGATAGGCATAGCGCTCCACGGCCCCATGGGTTCCGGCCCGCTGTTCCTTGGGGGCGGACAGCAGCGCGCGCAGCCCATCCAGCAGGCGGGCCTCGTCAGCCGCGCCGCACGCTTCCTCGCAGCACAGCCCCATGCCGGTCTCCTCCAGCACCTGCCGCACGCCGCTGTTTGGCAGTTCGCCCTTTATGCAGCACACGATGGGCTTGTCCATCATCATATATTCAAACAGCTTGCCGGTCAGTATGCCCTTCTGCGCGGCTGTGTGCCACGAGGCCATCAGCAGCAGGTCGGCGTTCCTCTGCAGGACGATGGAATCCTCGCGCGATACCTGCCCGTGATCCTCCACGCAGCCCTCCAGCCCATAGGCCGCCGCATAGCGGCGCATGAGCGCGCCCTCGCGCCCGGCGTACACCAGCCGCAGGCGTTCCTGCGCCAGCACGCCCTCGTCGATCAGCGCGCGCAGCGCCTTCATCACGGGGGTCACGTCGCGGTCGCCCACGCCCTTGCGGCCCATGTTGAACTGGCCGCAGTACACCACGCGCAGCAGGCCGTCCGGCTGCGCCGGGGCTGCGGCGGGCAGATCCTCGCGGTCAAAGCCGTTGCTGAGCACGCGGCCCTGCGAAAAATCCATCATGTCCAGAATGCCCTGCGACACGCCGCACAGCACGTCGGCATTGCGGCGCAGCATGCGCAGGAAGCGGCGCTTGCGCCCCTCCTGCCAGCGGAAGGGCAGCCCCACCTCGTCGCGGAAATCGGCGATCCAGCGCCCGGCCATGCCGTGCTTTTTGGCCCAGCGCGCCGTTTCGTGCACGCTGACGGGGGCATAGGAGGAAAACACCACATCGTAACTGCCGCCCAGCTCGCGCAGTTTCTTCACCGCACGGCGGCCAAAGCTGCACTCCGCCGTCCAGCGCAGATAGCGGTACGCCGCATCCGCCGCCCTGCGCTTGAGGGACGGCCTGTGTGCAGCCGGCGCGGCGGCGGGCTGCGCCGAGGGCGCGGCGGCGCTTTTCTGCGCCCGGATGCGGCGCAGGGGGTTCCATTCCTCCACCACATGCACATTCGGCAGCTCCTGCAGATCGCGCTGCAGGGTGGGATCCTCCCCGGCTCCCGTGCCCACGCCGCACACCACCGTCACATCGTGCCCCATGCGGGCCAGATACTTGGCCAGCTTGGTGGGGCGCACCGCGCCGATTATGTTTTGCGGGGCAAAATAATAGCTGATGATGAGAATGCGTTTGCCGTTCATGTCGCTTGCTTCTGCTTCCTTTCTGTCAGCGGCGGGCCGCCTTGTCCGGGAACAGCTTGGGCAGCAGCGCCTCGGAGCAGTAGCCGCTGTTCCAGCGCTGCTGCGCCGCCGTGCGCATGCGCTGGCTTTCCTCCGCCGTCTGCGCGGCCAGGGCTTCCAGCGCCTTCAGCACGCCCTGCGCGCCCTCCTCGGGGGCGAACAGCCAGCCCACCTCGGGCGTGACCAGTTCCGGGATGCCGCCCACATCGGGCGCGATGACCGGCGTGCCGTAGCGCATGGCCTCCATGATGGAGATGGGCACGCCCTCCTTGCGGCTGGTGTTGACAAACACGTCAAAGGCGCGCGTTTCATAGATCTGCTGGATCTTGCCGGAATCCTGCGCGCCCAGGATCTCGCAGATCACGTTTTCCTTGGAGTCGAGCTTGAAGGCGGCCAGACGGCGCAGCTCTTGCTCGCCCTCGCCGCCGCCGATGTGCGTCCAGCACAGGGGCATGCCGTTCCACTGCGCAAGCGCCTGCACCAGCACCTCCACCTGCTTGATGGGGATGATCTGCGCGCAGCTGACCACCCGCAGCACGCCCTGCGCAAAGCGCGGCGCTTCGCGGCAGCCGTCGGCGGGCTGCCCGGCGGAGCCCATGGCCAGCACGTTCACCTTTTCGGGCGGCACGCGGCCCTGCATGTAGGCCATGTACTGCTCCTTCGCCGTGCGGCTGATCAGGTACAGGCCGTCGGCCTCGGCGGCGATGAACTGCTTCATCAGATAGGGGTTGAGGGGATTGCGTTCGGTGTCGATATCAAAGGCGTGGCCGCGCGCCACAAAGCTGGCGCGGGGATGGCGGCGCTTGCACAGCGCGCCGGCGTATGCATCGTAGCTCATCCAGAAGGAATAGAAGGTGGTGGTCGCGTCGTTGGAGGCGCGCAGCATGCGCTCGGCCCAGTAGTGCATCTTCAGCCCGCGCTGGGTGAAGGCCAGCAGCCTGAGCGCATTGCGGGGCGTGAGGCAGCCTTCGCGGCGCATGCGGCGCAGCTCCTGCCACAGTTCGCGGCGGAAGGGCGCTGCCAGCCATGCGCGCAGCCGTCCGCTCAGGGGCTTGAGCACGGCATAGGGCGACTGTTCCTCGCCCGTGATGGTGCGCACGCCCCAGTTGCCCACCATCACCACGCGGCTGAAATGCGCGCACAGCCATGGCAGCTCCTGCAGCATAAACGGTCCCGGCACGCCGGAAGAATCGACGGCGCAGTTGCTTAAATACACCAGAGTCAAGCGATCTCCACCTTTTCAAGTATCGTTCTGAGCACGCCCTGCCAGCTCATGTGCTGCCTTGCATACGCGCGCATCTCCGCCGGGGCGACCGGATCCGCCTTCACCGCGTTGGCAAAAGCGGCGATCCGCTCCATGGAAATGGGCGCGTCATTGTTGGACACCTTCATGCAGAAGCGCGGTTCGAACGGGATGGAGGGATCCTCCACCGCGTACACGAAGGGCAGCCCGCGCGCCATGTATTCGCGCAGCTTCAGCGTCATGGACTGGAACTGCTTCTTGCGGTACAGCCCGAGCCCGCCGATGCCCACATCGCACTTTTCCACCAGCGCGTTGAGCTCTTCGCTGAACAGCTCGCCATGGAAGATGACCCGGTCGGCCACGCCGCGCTCCTGCGCCAGTTTCTTCCATGCAGCCAGCGATCCGTCGCCCTCGCCGCCCACCATGTGCAGGGTGATCTCATCATGGCCCTGATAGGCGGCCAGCGATTCGATCAGCCGGTCGTAGCCCTGCCAATGGCTCATGGAGGCCAGCGCCAGCAGATGCGTGTCTTTGCCCACGCGCGTGCGGTGCAGCGGCAGCGTGTCCACATCCACCCCGTTGACGATGTTCATGGCGGGAATGCCGTGCAGCGTTGGTCCGCAGGGATCGCCGATGAGGGTGTACAGGTCGATGCAGGGCTCCAGCTTGGCAAACACATGCTCGTTGTAGCGGAACACGGGCTTGCGCAGCGGCGATGTGGTGCGCCCGTTTTCCACCGGATAGGTGGGGTGCTCCACGATCAGCTTCGCGCCCTGCGCCTTCACCCGCCGCATCGCCCCCGGCGCATTCCAGAACACCGGCATGTAGCGCATGTACACCACATCGAAGGTCTGACGCGCAAACGCCTGCTTCACAGCCGCCATCAGATCCACATACAGATAGGTCTTGCAGTATCCGGGCATGGAGGACAGCGGGCAGCGGCGCAGCAGCGTGCGGCTCTCGCCCCGGCACAGCCACATGCCCCCGCGTCCCCACGCGATGTGCCACGCCTCGTGGCCCAGCGCTTCCATGGCGGCCAGCTGACCGTTGAATTTGTTTTTCAGGTTATCCCAGCCATCCAGCGGATAGCGCATCACAAACAGCGCTCTGGCCACGGGTATTCCTCCCTTTTATTCACACAGCAGCTCCCGGTACAGCGCCGTCACCTGCTCCAGCACGGCCTGCAGGCTGTACTGCTGCATCTCGCGGCGGTTGCGTTCGCCCATGCGCGCGCGCAGGGCGGGATCGTCCAGCAGCACTGCCAGATCGTGGGAAAAACCCTCCGCGTCGTCGGGCCTGCGCAGGTAGCCGCCGTCGCCCTGATGGATCAGGTCGGCATTGCCGCGCACGCGACTGACCACGCAGGGCAGCCCGGCGGCCATGGCTTCCATCTGCGCCACGGGCAGGCCCTCCTGCCACGAGGGAAACATAAACACGTCCGCCGCCGCCAGCAGTGCGGGCACATCCCGGCGGAAGCCCAGAAAATGCACGCGCTGCGCGATGCCCAGCTCCTGTGCGAGCGCGCGCAGCTCCGCTTCCTTTTCGCCCACGCCGCACAGCAGCGCATGCGCCTGCGGCAGCAGCGCCACTGCGCGCAGCACGGTCTCGTGGTTCTTGCGCACGCTGTGCTCGCCCACGCAGATCACCACGGGCGTATCCTCGGCCAGTCCCAGCGCGCGGCGTACGGCTGCGCGATCCACCGGCTGATCAAAGCGGCTCAGATCCACGCCCACGCCGTTGACCAGCGCGGCCTTGCGGGCGTGAAACGCCTGTGCGCGGCGTTCATCCTCGCCGTTGATGGTGATGAGCAGGTCGGTGTAGCGGGACAGAAAGCGCTCCGCCGGGTAGAACAGCAGCCAGTTCTTCAGCGGCGCGCCGGTAAAGAAATGAAAGCCGTGGGCAGTGTAGACCACCTTCGTGCCTTTGCGGCGCGCGGCGCGGGCGCACAGCCGCCCCAGCATGCCGCCCACGGGCGTATTGCAGTGGATGAGGGCATAGTCCTCCTGATCGATCAGCGCCTTGAGGCGGCGGTACACAGCCAGATTGGCGCGGTTCAGGGGCGAGCGCTCGAAGGGCAGCTCGATGAACCGGTCGCAGAAGGGCACGGTCACGTTGGGATCGGGGGTGTCGTTGCGGCAGCAGAGGTGCACCTCATATCCCTGCTGCTGGAACCATTGCATGTACGGCAGATGAAACACCAGCACATGGCCGCGCAGCACCGTGGCCACAAACAGCACTTTGCGCTTCATTCGCCCACCTCCGTGCGCCGGATCGTCTCGTCAAAGGAAAGCTCCGCTTCATCGCGGAAGGCGGCGCTCATGCGCTGGTCGTAGGTCAGGGTGCCAAACACCTTGCCCGCCACGCCCACGCGCTTCGCCGCCGCGTCCAGCAGCCAGCCGAAGCCGGGCACCAGACGCAGCTTTCGGCCATGGCACGCGGCGATGCGCCGCACCATGTCGCCGGTGTTGACATAGGCGCTGTTCTGCGGAAAGTACAGCCCGCCTTCGCCGCTTTCCAGCAGGCGCTGCACAAAGGCGCACAGCGTGCCGATGTAGAGCATGCTGCGCGCGTTCTTTCCTTTGGGAAAGCAGGGCAGGCTGCACGCCAGCGCGGCCAGGCGGGGATAGTTGCCCCGGCAGCCGCGGCCATAGATCATGGGCGGGCGCAGCACTGCGATACGGAACGAGCCGTCCTGCAGCGCGGCCAGCGCTTCCTCCGCCGCCAGCTTGCTGCTGCCGTAGTGCGTTGTGGGGCGCGGCGGGGTATCGGCGGTGATGCGTCCGGTGGTCAGGCCGTACACGCTCATGCTGGAGAAGAACACAAACTGCTTCACGCCCTGCGCCTTGGCCAGCTGCGCCGTCTGCAGCGCCAGATCGCAGTTCACCTGCTGGTACAGGGGCGCGTTCTGCGCCGTTTCCTTCTGATGGGCGATGCCCGCCACATGCACCACTGCATCGACGCCGGCAAAATCAGCGGCGGAAAAAGAGCCCTGCAGATCCAGCTCCCGCACGGTAAAGCGTTCGGGCGACAGAGCCAGCTGCCGGGCGATGTGCATGCCGATGTAGCTGCCCGCGCCGGTGATGAGCACATGCGTCATTTCTTCTGGGCCTCCGTCTTTTCCTCCGCGCCCTCTACAATGCCCTGCCGGTTAAAGACCTTCACAACGGTCAGCAGGAAGCACTTCAGATCGAAGGCAAAGGAGATGTGAAGGGCGTATTCCGCATCGCGCCGCGCCTTTTTTTCCAGATCGCGGCTCAGGTAATCGCGGCCGTTCACCTGCGCCCAGCCGCTCAGGCCGGGGCGGATGTGGCTGGCGCCGTACTGGTCGCGCAGGGTCATCAGGTCGTACTGGTTCCACAGCGCGGGGCGCGGGCCGATGAGCGACATATCGCCCTTGAGGATGTTCCACAGCTGGGGCAGCTCGTCCAAGCTGGTCATGCGCAGAAAGCGCCCCACCGGGGTGATGAAGCTCTTTGCGCCGCGCAGGTCGTTGGTGGGCACATCCTTGGGCGCGTCGGTGCGCATGGTGCGGAATTTGCAGATGTCAAAAAGCACCTTGTCCTTTCCATAGCGCTTCTGGCGGAAGATCACTGGGCCTTTGCTGGTCAGCTTCACGGCCAGCGCGATGAGCAGCAGCAGGGGGCTTAACACGATCAGGCTGATCAGGGAGATGACCACATCCAGCAGCCGTTTGATGACTCTCTCGTACATGGGCTTTCGCTCCTGTTTCTTATGGTAGGCAGATCCGGTCGAGCAGCTTCTGCAGCGTTTTGGGGCCGATGCCGTACACGCCCAGCAGATCCTGCGGATAATAAAAGCGGCCGTTTTCCGCGCGCTCCCGCAGGATGCGCCCGGCCAGCACGGGGCCGACGCCGGGCAGCGCGTCCAGCTCGCCCGCAGCGGCCGTGTTCACGTTCACCGCGCCGTCCGGCACGGGGCGCGGCATGCGCTCGGCCTGCCGCTGCGCAGCCGCGCGGCGCTCCATGCAGCGCGGCTGGGTCTCATACGGCGTGTGCAGGTGCGCCGCCATCAGCCCGAAGGCCGTCAGCAGCAACACCATCGCGGCAAGCGCCTGCAGCCGCTTCATTTTCGGTTTTCCTCCCGGCACACGCATTCGCCGCAGCCCATGCGCTCCGCGTGGGCGCACAGGCACTGTTCCAGCGCGGTCAGGCGCTGCACCAGCGCCTCCATGCGCTCCAGCATGGGGTCGGGCAGGTTGACCTGATCCAGGTCGATCTCGCCCCGCTTCTGCGGCTGCTTCTTCTGCACCACACGGCCGGGGTTGCCCACCACCGTGCAGTTGGGCGGCACATCCTTGAGCACCACGGAGGCCGCGCCGATCTTGACATTGTCGCCGATATTGATGGGTCCCAGCACCTTTGCGCCCGCGCCGATGGTCACATTGCTGCCGATGGTGGGGTGGCGCTTGCCCACGTCCTTGCCAGTGCCGCCGAGGGTGACTCCCTGGTAGATAGTCACGTCGTCGCCGATGATGGTGGTCTCGCCGATCACCACGCCGTCGCCGTGATCGATGAACACCCTGCGCCCAATCTGCGCGCCGGGATGGATCTCGATGCCGGTGCGGTGGCGCGCCCGCTGGCTGAGCCAGCGGGCCAGCAGCGTGTGTCCGCGCTGGTACAGCGCATGCGCCCTGCGGTGGGAGCGCAGCGCCACCAGTCCCGGATAGCACAGGCGCACCTCCATCATGGATTTGGCCGCAGGGTCGCGCGCCAGCACGGCCTCGCGATCCTCTTTGACAAGCTCTTTCCAGTTCTCCATGTTTCCTCCGGAAAAGCGTTTTTTATTGATGCTGATCGTATTTGCCCTCGTACACGCCCCAGATGTCCTGCAGCAGCACATCCTGCGCGTTCACGCCGCCTTCGTCCAGCCGGTGCAGCTCGTAGTCGCCCTCCGCATTGCAGCGCCGCGCTTTCTGCGTATCGCTCCACTGCAGGCGCAGCACGTTTTCCACCGCCCTGCGTCCCGCCTCTTCCTTGATGGGAAACATCAATTCCGCACGCCGCCGCAGGTTGCGCGGCATCCAGTCGGCAGAGGACAGGTACACCTCAGGCTCGCCCGCGTTTTCAAACCGGAAGGCGCGCGCGTGCTCCAGATGGCGGCCCACGATGGAGCGCACATGGATGTTGTCGCTCACGCCCTCCACCTCGGGGATGAGGCAGCAGATGCCGCGCACGATCAGGTCGATCTCCACGCCGGCCTGACTGGCGCGCAGCAGCGCCTTGATGACCTGCTTGTCGCTCAGGGAGTTCATCTTGGCCAGAATGCCAGCGGGCAGCCCGGCTGCGGCGTTCTCCGCCTCGCGGTCGATCAGCTCGATCAGCTTCTTCTGCAGCCGGTCGGGCGCTTTGACGATCTCCCGCAGCTCCGCGTCCCGGCCGCGCAGCGCATCGAAAAACGCGGCCGCATCGGCGGTGAGCTGCTCATCTGCCGTGAGCAGGCCAAAATCGGTATAGAGCTTGGCGGTGCCGTCGTGGTAGTTGCCCGTGCCCAGGTGCACCTCGCGGCGCAGCTGGCCGTCCACCTCGCGCTCGAACAGCGTCACCTTGCTGTGCACCTTCAGGTTGGGCAGGCCGTAGAGCACGCGGCAGCCCGCCGCTTCCAGCTCCTGCCCGAAGTGCAGGTTGTTGCTTTCGTCAAAGCGGGCATGGGCTTCAAACAGCACCAGCACGTCCTTGCCGTTCTCCGCCGCCTGCGCCAGCGCCGCCACAATGGGGCTGGTGCCGCTCACTCGGTACAGCGTCTGCTTGATGCTCTTCACGGTGGGATCCACCGCTGCACGCTGCATCAGGTGTACGATGGGGGCGAAGGAATGATAGGGGTGATACAGCAGCCAGTCGCCCCGGTCGATCGCGTCGAACACGTCGTCGCCCATCAGGCCGGGCAGCTCCACCGGCTGCACGGCGGGGTATTTCAGCTCCGGCCGGCGGACCATGCTGTACAGGCTCATCATCAGCTTATTCAGATCCAGCGGGCCGGTGACACGGTAGCGCCTCTCCTGCTCCACGCGGAACTGCTTCATCAGGAAGGTGAGCATTTCCTCGCTCATGCGCTCCTCGGCCTCCAGCCGGGTGACGGCGCCCTGCTGCCGCTTGAGCAGCATTTCCTGCACGGCGGGCACCACGTCCTGCGCGATCTCCTCCACCACGGGGAAGTTCTGGTTACACAGCACGCGGAACACGGCGGAGTGCTCCACATCCTCGCGGGGGAACAGGCGGTAGATGTGGTGCTGCACGATATCCTCCAGCTTGATCAGACACTGCTGGTCGCGGCTGGCGGACAGGTCGTACAGGCGGGGCAGCGAGGTGGGCAGCGCCACCAGCTTGAACACGGGAGGCTTGCGCGGGCCGCGCACCAGCTTGACGCACACATACAGCTGCTTTTGGCGGATGCGCGCGGTCTTCACGTCCTCCGCGCGCAGCTGCGGGCAGATGTCCTGCTCGAACAGCACCTTCTCGCGCTCGGACATCTCACTGTCCATGGCGAAGGCGGGAAAGAGCTGGATGCCCTGCAGGTGCAGCTCGCTGCGGATGCCCTCGTAGAGGGTATACTGGCGGTTGCACTGGTGCAGAATGGCCTTGTTGACCTTGCGGTAGAGCTTATCCGCGCGGATATGCCCCTGCACGCGCGCATCGCTTTCGCGCGCCTCGTACAGGCGCTGGTAGCGCACCTGCAGGAATTCATCCATATTGGATGTAACAATGGCCAGAAACTTGGCCCTTTCCAGCAGGGGATTGTCGAAGTTGTCCGCCTCTTGCTGAACGCGGTCGTTGAATTTCAGCCAGCTCAGCTCACGGTTGATCTCGGCCTTGTGCTTGGGCGCGGTAGCCATGTTTCTCTCGTTCCTCTCCTTGCTTGGAATCCTTTTTGTGTAAAAAGGTTTCACACTTCATTATAGCACAGGTTTGGCACAGCGTAAAGCGCACCGTGCCGCCACTTGCAGCGGGCGGTGTACGGGTGTCAAACATAGGTAACACGACGAGCCAAGGAGGAGGTCAAGGGAA
>CAZDEF010000078.1:0-11491 GCA_964504385.1 uncultured Oscillospiraceae bacterium | reverse complement strand
AGGAGGTCTTTTCTTATGGACAGGAATAACCGTCATTTCAATACCTATGCGCAGGGCGCATGTCAGAACGACCGCTGCGACAATTGGAACAGCGTCCCGCCCGCCGCAGCCGAAACCGGCGGCAATGGCTGCGGATGCAGCGGTTGCAGCCATTCCTCCTGCAGCCTGTGTACGAACCAGAACCAGCCCGATCCCGTCAGCGACGGCTCGCATGTGTTTTTTGAAGCGTGCGACGGCGCGCAGAAGCTATGCGTCACCAGCCCCTGCGAG
The DNA here is from genome assembly GCA_964504385.1 of uncultured Oscillospiraceae bacterium. GTDB lineage: Bacteria > Bacillota > Clostridia > Christensenellales > Aristaeellaceae > Limiplasma. The sequence goes on along the minus strand of CAZDEF010000078.1, from coordinate 11,221 downwards.
GATCAGCAGTCCATGGGGCGCGTGCTGGATGTATCCGTCACGCTGGAAAACGTATGTCCCGGCCGTCGCAGCGCCGTGGGGCTGACGCTGACCGAGGTGGATGAAAACGGCGCGGAATACGCGCGCGGTTTTCGCGCCGTCACCGTCCCCGCGCATAGCGGCAGCAGCAACTGCAACATCCAGCTCAATCCCGTGCGCTTCATCCTGCCGGACGATCAAAGCCTGCAACGCCGCCGTCACTTCATCTGCCGCGTTGATCAGCATTATATGGACGCCGATCCTCTCCAGTGCTGATTAGTCGAGCTCAGCCAGAAATTTTTCAAAGTTAAGGTGGAGAATCTTCTCCTGCTCCTCCTTTGTCAAAGGCAGCCTGAGAAATCTTTCCAGCTCTTCCTCCGGGTTCCACATCGGATAATCCGTACCGAAAAACACGCGATCCGCGCCATAGCGGCGGATGACCTCCGCGCCCTCCTCGGGCGATATGGCATAGAGGCTTGAGGAGGTATCCACCCACACGCCCTCGCGTCCCGCCAGCACATGCCATGCATCCGTCCATACCGACCAGCCGCCCAGATGCGCGCAGATGGCTTTCAGCCCCGGCACCTGATCCAGCACGCGCGCCATGCGCGCGGGCTCGCTGTACGGGTAGCGCTGATCGCCCGTATGGACGATGCACGGCATATGGCGTTCGGCCATCGCCCGGAACATGGCGACGGCCTTTTCATCGTCCAGACAGAAGTGCTGAAAATCCGGATGCAGCTTGACGCCCACCAGACCTGCGGCCTTGATGCGATCCAGTTCGCCGCCCACATCCTCCGCATCCGGGTGCATGGTGCCGAAGCCGATAAATTCTTCTGGATGTTCATGGGCGGCGCTGATGATGTAATCGTTAACCGCACGCACGCGATTGGGCGTGACGGCGGCAGAGTGAACCACAAAGCGCGAAATGCCCGCCGCGCGGCCATGTGTCAGAAGCTCGTGCACGGTGCCGTTGCGGTGCATGGGAATCTCGTAAAAGGTGCCGATGGAATCTGCCGCGCGCTGGGCGATGGCATCGGGATAGATATGGGCATGAACGTCGATGATGGTCATAAAGCAAAACCCCTTCTGTGTGATGAATCCGCATGAATCACACTTAAACTATTGTAAAACCGAATGCGAGACCCTGTCAATATCCGGCGGCCGCGGTTGACGGCGGCCTTTTGTATGCCTATAATAAATGGGATTAGAATTGCAGGAGGAATGCCGCCGATGACCTACATTCTTCAATCGGGCATCATTCTGGGCGCGTCCTGTGCGGGCGAGCTGCTCAAGCGCCTCATCCCGCTGCCTGTTCCCGCCAGCGTGTGGGGGTTGTGCCTGCTGCTGGTGCTTCTGGGTACCGGTGTTGTCAAGGCGGATTTCATCCGCCCCACTGCACAGTTTTTCATTCAGATCATGCCGCTGCTGTTCGTGCCCTCCGTGGTGCGGCTGTTGGAATATCGGGGTGTGATCGCGTCGAATCTCCTGCCCTTTGTGCTGGCAATCACCCTCGTTACCATCATCGTCATGGCTGTCACCGGCGTCATCGTCAGCCGGATGGGAGGAGGCGGGACGGATGAGTGATTCCATCTTTTTCGGCATGGCGGCGACCATCGCCTTTTACGCGCTGGGACTGGCGCTGCAAAAGCGGTACCGCTCCGCCATTCTCAATCCTACGCTCATCAGCGCCGTCTGTCTTATCGCGGTGTTCGGTCGCTGGGAGGACGGCTATGCCGCCTATCAGCCCGGCGACGAGATTCTCTCTCAGCTTTTGACCCCTGCCACGGTGTGTCTGGCGCTTCCGCTGTACGAAAGGCTGCGCCTGCTTCAAAAGCACTGGAAAGCCGTTCTCGTCGGGCTGCTGTGCGGCGTGCTGAGCAGTCTGCTTTCCACGCTGCTGCTGTGCAAGCTGATGAAGCTGTCGCCCGGCATCTATGCCACCCTTCTGCCCAAATCCATCACCTCTGCCATCGGCATGGGCGTCAGCGAGGAGCTGGGCGGCATTACATCGCTGACGGTGGCCTGCACGGTGCTGACCGGCATCTTCGGCAGCATGGTCTGCGAAGCCGTGTTCAAGCTGTGCCGCATTCATTCGCCCATCGCCAAAGGGCTGGCCATCGGCGCATCGTCCCATGCGCTGGGCACGGCCAAGGCTGCCCAGCTGGGCCAGACCGAAGCTGCCATGAGTACCCTCGCGCTGGTGGTATGCGGGCTGTTGACCGTCATGCTGGCTCCTGTGTTTTATACCCTTTTGTAAGGAGGATTCCTTTTGATGCCATCCCGTTTTTTGAGTCTGCTGCTCCTCCTGTGCTTCCTGCCCTGCTGCGCTCTGGCCGAAGCTGTGAGTACCATTGTGGATCCGGACGGCGAGGAGGTCAGCATGGAGGTTTTTGAGGAAGAAAGCGAACAGCCGACCGAAGCCGAGCCAGACAGCAACTCGGCGCGAGACGACTTCATCGATTCCATCATCGAGCTGGGTCGTCAGAAGTATGAGGAGACCGGCGGTCGCGCTCAGCGCGCCCAGTACAGCGGCGATATCTATGTGTGCAAGAACTTCACGGTGTATCTGTTCCGCGAAAACGCTTCCCGCTTTCGCATGGCGCAGTACCCGGATGCAGAGCTGGTCATTCCCGACAACCTGCCCAAGGAGCAGTGCGTGGAATACGTATACGGCATGGAGTGGAAGGAGGTAGCCGCCGAGGACGGCAATCCCTTCTATGCCGCCGCCAGCTTCCGCTACGACACTGAAAAATCCATGGAGGAAAATCAGGAGGACGCGCGCGCGTTTCTGAAACAGGCGCAGCGCGGCGACTACTTCCAGATGGCCGCCAATTATTACTACGGCATCGGCGCACACAGCATGATCTTCACCGAGGACTACGACCCGGCGACCGATACCGTCACCTGGTGCGACAGCAACATGAAGGGCGAAAAGCGCAACGGCGAACGCTACGGCTATGTGCAGTTTGATGCCAATAAGGAGATCGACTGGTTTGTGGATGCGTTCTGCCGCAAGAAGTACGGCGCGACCATCTACCGCCTGCGCGACGACATCATCTACCGTTGATCCCGCCAAAGAGAGGTAACAGCCTTATGAAATACGTTCTTGTCATCGGCGACGGCATGGCCGATAACCGCCTGCCGCAGCTGGCCAACCACACCCCGCTGGAGGTGCTGGCGCTCAATTCCTTCGACCGCTGCGCGGGCTGCTTTGCAGGGCGTGCGCTCACCGTGCCCCATGGCATGACCGCCGAGAGCGGCGCGGCAATGCTGAGCCTGCTGGGCTATCCGCCCCAGATCTTTCTGAGCGCGCTGACCGGCGGCAGGGCGCTGCCGGATTTCCGGCAGAAGCACGGCCACGGCGGCAGCATGATCGCCGCGGACAAGCAGGTGAAGACCATCGCCCATCTGGCCGGACTGAAAACGCCGGAGGTGGAGGGTGCGAACGGGCAGCTGGACACCCATTATGAAGGCAAGGTCGCCTGCGCGCTGGCCGCCCTTGAAAGCGGCGACGACTTTGCGGCTGTGCATATCAAAGCACCGGATGTGATGGCCCATGCGGGCGATCTGGGCGGCAAGCTGGAAGCGGTGCAGAATGTGGAATACCGTGTGGTGATGCCTCTGCTGAACCGCCTGATGGGCAAGGGGGAGGACTTCCGCCTGCTGCTCATCTGCGACCATGCCACGCTGCTGTCCACTGGCACGCACGGCAGCGGGCTGGTGCCCTATGCGGTGTTTGACAGCCGCGTGGTGCGCCGGGCGCTGGACGAGGGCAAGGAACCTCCTGTGCGCAAATACAGCGAAGGCGAGCTCGCCTGCGAACCGGTGCTGATGGACGGCACGGACGTGATCCGTGTTTTGTTTGAACAGTACGGCGCCGCTTCCCAGCCAGCCCAAAAGGAGCATCCATGAGCGACTTCCAACAGCAACCCCTCTGGTCCGGCCTTTCCGGCCACGAGACTCAGCCCCCGCTGGCCGAGCGTATGCGCCCGCGCAAGCTGGATGAATTCATCGGTCAGAAGCACATTCTGGGCGAGGGCCGTCTGCTGCGCCGAGCGATTCAAGCCGACCGCATGCAGTCGAGCATCTTCTGGGGCCCGCCCGGCTGCGGCAAGACCACGCTGGCCTCCATCATCGCTTCCATGACGGGCAGCGCCTTTGAAAAGCTCAACGCCGTGACCAGCGGCGTGGCGGATGTGCGCAAGGTGCTCAAGGAAGCCGAGGAGCGCCGCACGCGCTACGGCAAGGCGACCTACCTGCTGCTGGATGAATGCCACCGCTGGTCCAAATCCCAGTCGGACAGCATCCTGCCCGCCATCGAAAGCGGGCTCATCCGCTTCATTGGCTCCACCACTGAAAACCCCATGGTCAGCATGACGCCCGCCATCGTCAGCCGCTGCCGCGTGTTTGAGTTTCAGCCGCTGAGCACGCAGGATGTGATGGAGGCGCTGCAGAATGCGCTGCGCGATCCGGAGCGCGGCTACGGGCGCGAGGATATCCGCCCGGAGAGCGGCGCGCTGGAGTATATCGCCCGGGTGGCCGGCGGCGACGTGCGCACGGCGCTGGGCGCGCTGGAACTGGCAGTGCTCACCACGCAGGAGGCGGCCGATCCGGACAGCGGCAAACCCTATAAGACCATCGACCTGTTCACCGCGCAGGAAAGCGTGCAGAAGCCCATGCTCAAGCTGGACGAAAGCCTGTATTACGACATGCTTTCCGCCTTTTGCAAAAGCCTGCGCGGCAGCGACCCGGATGCGGCGCTGCTGTGGTTCAGCCGCATGCTGTATGCGGGGGTGGATCCCAAGCTGATCATGCGCCGCGTGATCGTGCACGCCAGCGAGGATGTGGGGCTGGCCGAGCCCACCGCCATGCTGCAGGCGCACGCTGCCGCCTACGCGCTGGAATTCGTGGGCATGCCGGAGGCGCGCATCCCCATGGCGCAGGCCATCATCGCCGTGTGCATGGCGGAAAAGAGCAACAGCGTGTCCAACGCCATCGAGGCCGCCATGGCCGACGCCAAGAACGGCTCCTTCAGCGCCGTGCCCGTGTACCTGCGCGATAAAAGCTACGAGGTGCCGCACAAGAACACCCCGCAGTATCGGTTCCCCCACGACTATCCCGGTCACTTTGTACGCCAGACCTACCTGCCCGAGGGCTACGAGCGCCGCGTGTACTATCACCCCACCGAGCAGGGCCATGAGGCGAAGCTGAAACTGCGGCATCAGCGCCGCTACGGAGCAGACAAAGAATGAAAAGACCCGCCCTGAACCCCAATGTGAACAAGGCGACCCTCTACGCCATCGTGGTCAACGCCATTCAGATCGTGGCGCTGATCCTGTTTGTGCTGTATGTGCTTTTTTCACGGGAACGCGATCACCGCGCGATGGTGAGCGTGGTGGTGGTGGCCGCGTGCATGGCCATCTGGGGCGCGACCATTGACATTACCGAGGCGCTGCGCACCCGCCGCCGGGAGCGCACCATTTCCGAGCTGCAAATGACCAACGACCAGATGGACGCGCTCAACCTGAAGCTGCGCGCCCAGCGGCATGACTTCCTCAACCACATTCAGGTGGTGTACAGCCTGCTGGAGATGGGGGAGAGCGCCGAGGCGGCGGAGTATCTGGACCGCGTGTACACGGAACTGCGCACCGTGAGCAAGGTGATGCGCACCAAGGTAACGGCCTTCAACGCTTTGCTTCAGGTGAAGAACGCTGTGTGCGAGGAGCGCGGCATCGCGCTGGAGATGGACATCCGCAGCACGCTGGAGGGCTTGCCCGTGCCGCCGTGGGAGATCTGCTGCATCATCGGCAACCTGATGGACAACGCCATGGACGCCGCCGGCGGCCAGCCGGGCGGAGCCATCCGGCTGGAGGTGCGCGAGGATCTGCGCCGGTTCACCTTTACCATCGCCAACAGCGGCCCGGCCATTCCGCCGGAGATGCGCGAGCAGATCTTCGAGCCCGGCGTATCCACCAAGGGCGAAGGGCACGGCATGGGGCTGGCCATCGTGCGCAAGACGCTGGGCGAGTTCGGCGGCGCGATCGCGCTGGAGGACGGCTGCGAAACCGCCTTCACCGTTACCATTCCGCGCGCGCAGCATACTGAAACACAGGAGAGTTGAACAGACATGGAACAGAGCAAAAAGAAATTTCTGAAAAACATGGTGGGCTTCTCCATGGTCACATGGATTTCTTTTGTGCTGGGCTTCATTGCCTCGCCGATCGCCACCCGTCTGTTCCCGACGGCGGAGATGGGCAAGCTGAATCTGTTCAACTCCTATGCCTCGCTCCTGTCCTCCATCTGCTATCTGGGCATGGATCAGGCGTTTGTGCGCTTCTTCCGCGAAACGCCGGGCCGCTCCACCCGCAAGAGCCTGTTCACCTTCTGCGTGGGCGTGGCGCTGGGTTTCAGCGTGCTCAGCACAGTGGTGCTCGGCTTTTTCTGGCGCGGCATCAGCGCGGAGATCGTGGGTCAGGCGGATTTCAGCGTGTTTGCCTGCCTTGGCCTGTTCAGCTTCACGCTGGTGATCTACCGCTTTTTGTCACTGAACTACCGCATGGAGCAGAACGCGGTGCTGTATACCATTCAGGGCGTGCTGCATGCGCTGCTCACCAAGATCGCCTACCTGCTGGTGGGCTTCACCCGCCCCACGGGCAAGGCGGCGCTGGTGATGCTCACCGTGCTGATGGGGATGTTCACACTGGCGTTTGTCTGGCTGCAGCGCAGCCACTTCGACAGGCGCTTCATCGCTGCGACGGATCGCGCCGCCGTGCGCGCCGTGGGCGCGTTTGCGCTGCCGCTGGTGCCGCTGAGCCTGCTGAGCTGGCTGAATTCCTACACCAGTCCGCTGGTGCTCAAGCATCTGCTGGGGTACAGCGCCACGGGCATCTATACCAGCGCGCTGGGGCTGGCCTCCACCATCAACATCATCCAGACCGGCTTCAACACCTACTGGGCGCCCTATGTGCTGGAAAACTATCAGAATGACGACAGCCGCCGCTTCTACACCGTGCACCGGCTGATGGCGTGCCTGCTCACGCTGTTCGGCCTTGGCATCACGCTGCTGCAGACGCCGGTGTTCCTGCTGCTGGGCAAGGCGTACCGCAGCTCGGTGGTGTTCTTCCCGTTCCTGTTCCTGTCGCCCATTTGCTACTGTTTGGGCGAGACCACGGGCATGGGGATCACCATTGCCAAAAAGACGTACTGGACGACGGTGATCTATCTGTTCTCAGCGGTGGTGAACATCGGGCTGTGCTTCGTGTTCATCCCATCCATGGGCATGGCGGGCGCTGCGCTGGCCAGCGCGCTGTCGGCGGTGCTGACGCTGCTGCTGCGTACCCGGGTGGGCGAGCATTACTACAAGGTGCTTTCCAGCTACCGTTATCTGCTGTACACCATTGGGCTGATGGGCGCGGCCTCGTTTGGCAATCTGTGGCTGAATGGCGTGGTGAAGTACGCCTTCCTGATCGCTGTAACGCTGCTGGCGCTGCTGCTCTACCGCGGCGAGATCCGCACCCTGTGGACGGCTGCTGTGGAGATCGTCCAGTCTGTGCTGAAACGCAGGAAAGGAGGCGCGGCATGAGCAAAAAGCTGCTGATGATCGCCGATGCAGACAGCTTTTGGACGATGCGGCTGCTCCGGCACCTGATCCTGCCGCAGGGCTATGAGGTGGTGCTGTTTCCCATCTGGGGCGATGGCGGCAAGTATGCCGACTTCTACCGCGAAAACGGCGTGACGGTCTACCGCGATCGCCATACCCTGCCGCTGATCCGGCATATTCCCCGCGTGCGCATGTGGGCGCGCATTGCGCTCAACGCGCACGACCTCATCCGAATGGGCCCCTTTGATGTGGTGCACAACAACTACCTGTCTCAGCGCGATCTGGCGCTGGGCTGGCGCGTGGTGCGGCGCTTCCGTGCGCACTGGGTGTGCAGCTTCTGGGGCAGCGATCTGATGCGCGCCAGCGCCGCTGCGCTTGCCCGCATGAAGCCCTATCTGGCGCGTTGTCAGGCCATCAGCGTGCACAACGAGCGCAACGTGGCCCGGATCCGCGATGCGTTCGGCGAAGCCATTGCGTGCAAGACCCATCTGCTGTATTTTGGCCAGACGGGCTATGGCGATATCGACGCGGCGCGCGCCAAATACACCCGCGCTCAGTGCCGCGCGCGGTTCGGCATCGCGCCGGAACGCTTTGTGGTGTGCGTGGGGTACAGCGCCTCCTCTGCACAGCAGCAGAAGGAAGTGGTGGAAACGCTCGCCGCCCTGCCCGCACAGCGGCTGGAGCGCATGACCCTCGTGCTGCAGCAGACCTATGGCGAGAACGACCCCGCCTACGTTGCGCAGACCCGCGAACTGGCGGCGCGCCTGCCCTGCCAGACGGTGGCGCTCACCCGCTTCATGGGGCCGGAGGAAAGCGCCATGCTGCGCCTGAGTGCGGATGCGTTTGTGCTGGCCATCAAAACCGACGCCTTCTCCGCCAGCATGCAGGAGTATCTGTATGCGGGCGCATGCGTATTGAAGGGCAGCTGGCTGGACTATCCGCAGCTTGCCGCCATGGGCGTCCACCCAGCCGAGTTTACGGATTTTGCCCAGATCCCCGCAATGCTGATGCAGGTGATGGACGGCCGCCTGACCGGCCTGACCGAAAGCCAGCGCGCCCAGTTCCCGCAGCTGTATTCGTGGGATGCGGTGCGCGAAAGCTGGCTGGAACTGTATCCGCAGCCTTCCCTGAATGATTGAAGAATTGCCGTGCGAATGGCAACAGCCACCCTCCTGTCTGATAAGGAAGGTGGCTGTTTGCGTGCAGGGCGTTACGCAATGGCGGCATCCAGCACGGTGGCGATGTCCTCGTGGATCACCAGCTGCGCGGCCGTGTCATAGGGCGTCTGATCCCGATTGATCAGCACCAGCGGCGTGCCGCGCCTGCGGTAGGTGATGAACCCCGCCGCCGGATGCACCACCAGCGACGTGCCGCCCACGATCAGCAGATCGCACTGCGCAATGGCCTGCAGGGCGCGCTCGGTCACATCCTCATCCAGCATTTCACCGTACAGCACCACATCCGGCTTGATGCGCCCGCCGCACACGGGACACACGGGCGTGCCCTGCTGCACCAAAATGGCCTGCAGGTCGCCCTGCCATGCGCAGTTCATGCAGAAGTTGCGGTGTACCGTGCCGTGCAGCTCCAGCACGCTGCGGCTGCCAGCCAGCTGATGCAGGCCGTCGATGTTCTGGGTGATCACGGCGGTGAGCTTGCCCTGCCGCTCCAGCCGGGCCAGCGCCAGATGCGCGGCGTTGGGCTGGGCCTGCGGATAGAGCATGACGTTTCGGTAGAAGGCCCAAAAAGCGTCCGGATGGCGCATGAAATAGCCGTGAGAGAGCATCTCCTCATAGCTGCGCCCCTGTGCGCCGCTGTACAGCCCGTGTGCGCTGCGAAAATCCGGAATGCCCGAGGCGGTGCTTACGCCCGCTCCGCCGAAGAATACGATATGGTTGGCTTGGGCGATCATTTGTGAAAGCTGCTCTGTCATGCTGTCGGCCTCCCTGATGAGAATGTTGGAATATTCGACATGGGCGCGCGCCGTTCCTGTCTGCCTTTGCCGCCTTCTGTCGACGCGGCATAAAACCCCCCCTCCGTTCCCATACTTCATGTACAAGCCTACATGCGGAGGGATGCAACATGGCGATGAACAAGGTCGAGATCTGCGGCGTGGATACCTCCACGCTGCCTGTGCTTACCAACGAGCGGATGCGCGAACTGTTTCCGCTGGTTCATGGCGGTGATCTGAACGCGCGGGAGGAATTCATCCGCGGCAACCTGCGGCTGGTGCTCAGCGTGATCCAGCGCTTTGGCAACCGCGGCGAAAGCGTGGACGATCTGTTTCAGGTGGGGTGCATCGGGCTGATCAAGGCGCTGGACAACTTTGATGTGAGCCAGAACGTGCGGTTTTCCACTTATGCCGTCCCCATGATCATTGGCGAGATCCGACGCTATCTGCGCGACAACAACGCCATCCGCGTCAGCCGCTCCATGCGCGACACCGCCTACAAAGCCCTTCGCGCCCGCGACCAGCTGGCCGAGCGGCTGGGGCGCGAGCCCAATGTGACCGAGCTGGCGGAGGAGCTGCATCTGCCCCGCGAGGATGTGGTGTTTGCGCTGGAAGCCATTCAGGATCCGGTGAGCCTGTTCGAGCCGGTATACAATGACGGCGGCGATGCGCTGTATCTGATGGATCAGATCACGGATGAAAAGCGGCCGGACAACAGCTGGCTGGATGTGATCGGCGTACATGAGGCCATGAACCGCCTGACCGATCGCGAACGCCATATTCTGACGCTGCGCTTTTTTCAGGGCCGCACGCAGATGGAGGTGGCTGGCGAGATCGGCATTTCGCAGGCGCAGGTGAGCCGACTGGAAAAGAACGCGCTTTCCCATATGCGCAAGCATGTGGGCAGGGATTGAGCCGCAGCGAATCAGCAAGCCGGAACCCAATGCGGGTCCCGGCTTGCTTTGGTCGAAAGATGGGGGGTCAGACCGGCCGTCTCTTTTTGCGCCGCTCCATCAGCACGACAGCGACCATCATGATCACCGTGACCACATAAGGGGCCATGGCGGTGATATCGCTGGGCACATACTTCTGCATGCGCAGCCCCAGCGCGTCGATGAAGCCGAACAGCAGCGCCGCCAGAAATACTTTGGGCGGATTGCCGCCGCCAAAGATAACGCAGGCAAAAGCCACATACCCGCGCGATGCGCTCATGTTCTCGCTGAACATGGTCAGGTAGCCGAGGGACAGATGCGCGCCCGCCAGCGTGCTCAGCACGCCGCACAGCACGCTGGCCAGACACTTCATGCGGTCGGCGCTCTTGCCGCAGGCGGTGAGCGCGTCCGGGTATTCGCCCGCCGCGCGCAGGTGGAAGCCCGTCGGCGTTTTGTAGATGAACGCCCAGCACACCGGCACCAGGATCCAGCTCACATACACCAGCAGCGTGTTGCCGCTCAGCAGCGGGCCGATGACGGGGATCCGCTCGATCAGCGGAATGCGGAGCGTGGGCAGCGGCACGATGGCGGGATCGGAGAAGGAACCGGCCACCTTGAAAATAGTGCGCAGCAGGAAGACCGTCAATCCACCTGCAAAGATGTTCAGCGCCACGCCGATGATGAATTCATCGCTTTTGAACTTGATGACGAACACATAGT
>CAZDEF010000077.1:0-11578 GCA_964504385.1 uncultured Oscillospiraceae bacterium | reverse complement strand
TGACGACTTTGTCAGCGGTCTGAGCCTTGCTGCGCAAGGCTGCTGAACCCACCGCACATGTCGCTGGGTTCAGAATCCACTTGGAGGGCCACGGCCCTCCAAGCCACCCATTGGTTTTTTTCGACAAGCTGAACCGCCCGAACCTTTTTCGGCCGGGCGGTGGAGAGATCATGCAGCGATCGGTCTCATCATCCGCAATTTCTCTTGGCTATTCAGTTCTTCTTGTTCAGCAGCGTAGCGCGGGCAGAGATGGGCAGGCCGAACAGATTGATGAAGCCGGCGCTGTCCTTCTGATCGTACACGTTGTCCTCGCCGAAGGTGGCGATCTCCTCGCTGTACAGGGAGTAGGGCGAGGTAACGCCGGCGTTGATGATATTGCCCTTGTAGAGCTTCAGCGTCACATCGCCGGTCACGGTCTTCTGGGTCTCCTTCACGAAGCCGTCCAGCGCCTCGCGCAGGGGGGTGAACCACTGGCCGAAGTACACCAACTCCGCATAGCGGTGGCCGACCAGTTCCTTATAATGCTGGGTATCGCGATCCAAGCAGATGGTCTCCAGCACCTGATGGGCGCGGTAGAGGATGGTGCCGCCGGGGGTCTCGTACACGCCGCGACTCTTCATGCCCACCAGACGGTTCTCCACTAGGTCGCACAGGCCCACGCCGTTTTCGCCGCCCACCTTGTTCAGGAAGGTCAGCATTTCCACGGGCGCCATCTTTTCGCCGTTGATCATGGTGGGCACGCCCTGTTCAAAGTGCAGGGTCACATAGGTGGGCTTGTCGGGAGCCATCTCGGGGCTTACGCCCATTTCGAGGAAGCCGGGCTTGTTGTACTGCGGCTCGTTGGCGGGATCCTCCAGATCCAAGCCCTCATGGCTGAGGTGCCACAGGTTCTTGTCCTTGGAATAGTTGGTTTCGCGGTTGATCTTCAGGGGGATGTTGTGAGCCTCGGCGTAATCGATCTCTTCATCACGACTCTTGATGTCCCACTCGCGCCACGGAGCGATGATGGCCATTTCGGGCGCGAAAGCCTTGATGGTCAATTCGAAGCGGACCTGGTCGTTGCCCTTGCCGGTGCAACCGTGGCAGATGGCGTCCGCGCCCTCCGCCTTGGCGATCTCCACAATGCGCTTGGCAATGATGGGGCGGGCAAAGCTGGTGCCCAGCAGATATTCGCCTTCATACACCGCGCCCGCCTGCATGGTGGGGTAAATATAATCGGTGATGAATTCTTCCTTCAGGTCTTCCACATAGAGCTTGCTGGCGCCGGTCTTGAGGGCCTTTTCCTCCAGACCGTCCAGTTCCGTGCCCTGACCCACGTCGCCGGAGACCGCGATGACCTCGCAGTTGTTATAGTTCTCCTTCAGCCACGGGATGATGATGGATGTATCCAATCCGCCGGAATAGGCGAGTACAACTTTCTTGATATCCTTCTTGGCCTTGGTTGCCATGGGAAATGCCTCCTTGAATGTTTATGCACCTTATTATGCATAATATGCAGCCGCTTGTCAAGGGCTTTTCCGTTTTTCATCAAGAAATTTTCGAAAGGCTTTTTTGGTGAAACATCCGAATACAAGAATCATTTTCCCTTCAAAGATTGCAATTCAAAAAAAGCAGCGTATAATGTGCCTTGGTTTCTTTTTTCTTTATGCTCATTATTCTAATTGATGAAAGTCGTTCGAGGTCATGCTTATGCAGCAGCAGTCCGCCCTGATGACGCAGGGCTCCGTGGGCAGGCACCTATTGCGCTTTGCCCTGCCCATCTTCTGGGGCAATTTGTTTCAGCAGCTCTACAATGTGGTGGATTCGCTGGTGGTGGGCAATTTTCTGGGCAGCGATGCGCTGGCCGCCGTTGGCTCCTCCGGCAGCATCATCTTTCTGCTGGTGGGCTTTTTCAACGGCATCTTCACCGGCGCAAGCGTGGTGATCTCGCGCTACTTTGGCGCAAGGGACGAGCACAACATGCGGCTGGCCATCCACACGTCCGTGGCGTTCGGTCTGGTTGCAGGCGTTGCCATCACGCTGATTGGCACCGGGCTGTCGCCTCACCTGCTGCGCTGGATGGACACGCCGGAATCCGTGCTGCCCAATTCCCTCCAGTATTTCCGCACCTATTTTGCGGGCGGCATCTTCATGGTGCTGTACAACACGGCGGCCGGCATCATGCAGGCGCTGGGAGACAGCCGCCATCCGCTGTACTATCTGGTGATCTCCTCCATTGTCAACGTTGTGCTGGATATCCTGTTCATCGCGGGCTTCGGCATGGGCGTGGAGGGCGCGGCGCTGGCCACGGTCATTTCGCAGGCGCTCAGCACGGTGCTGGCCTTCCGCAAGCTCATCCATTCCGACGGGCCCGCCCGCGTGTGGCCTTCCAAGGTGCGCCTGCATCCGCGCCTGCTCAAGGAGCTGCTGGTGATGGGCATTCCCTCCGGTTTGCAGAATTCCATCATCTCCATTGCCAATGTGGTGGTGCAGTCCAGCATCAACCTGTACGGCGCAGCCGCCATGGCGGGCTGCGGCGCATATGCCAAGGTGGAGGGCTTCGCGTTCCTGCCCATCACCAGCTGCGCCATGGCCATGAGCACCTTCGTGGGGCAGAATCTGGGGGCAAAGGAATACCAGCGCGCCCGGCGCGGCGCGGTCATCGGCATCGCCGCGGCCATGCTGATGGCCGAGCTGGTCGGAGTGATCTTCAATCTTTTCGCCCCGTCGCTCATCTCGCTGTTCGGCAGCGATCCCGCCGTCATTGCCTACGGTACGCTGCAGGCGCGGACCGCCACGCTGTTCTACTTCCTGCTGGCCTTCTCGCACGCGGTGGCGGGCGTGCTGCGCGGCGCGGGGCGCTCCATCGTGCCCATGCTGGTCATGCTGGTGTGCTGGTGCCTCATCCGCGTCAGCTACATCATGCTCATCGCCCGCGCTTCGGACAACATCCGCATGATCTTCTGGGCGTATCCACTCACATGGTCGCTCAGCTCCATCGCATTCCTGTTCTATTATCTCAAGGCCGATTGGCCCCACTACCTTGACAAAAAAGCCGCCACAATGAAATGACAGGAGGATCTCCCACCATGCTTCACGATTTTCTTTCCTTTGTTCAGCACTCCCCCAGCGCCTTCCACGCGGTGGATGGGCTGTGCGCTCTGCTCAAGGAGGCCGGTTTCATCGCCCTGCGCGAAAGCGAGGACTGGCAGCTTCAGCCCGGCGCGCGCTATTACGTTACCCGCAATCGCTCCTCCGTGATCGCCTTTGACGTGCCCGCCTGCGGCCTGAGCCATTTCCAGATCGTCGCCAGCCATTCCGACAGCCCGGTGTTCAAACTCAAGCAGAACGCGGAGGACGCCGTGTGCGGCCGCATGGTGCGGCTGAACACCGAGCGCTACGGTGGCATGATCCTGTCCACTTGGTTCGACCGCCCGCTGTCCATCGCCGGACGGGTGATCGTGAAAACGGTGGACGGCTACGAGACCCGGCTGGTCGATCTGGGGCGCGATGCAGTGCTCATTCCCAACATGCCCATCCACTTCAACCGCGAGGTGAACGACGGCTACAAGTACAACCCGCAGGTGGATCTGCTGCCCCTGTATGCCGAGGGAGAGCAGACCGGGCGGCTGATGCAGGAGGTGGCGGATCGCTGCGGCTGCACGGCGGACGACATTGCCGGCAGCGACCTGTTCCTCTACAACCGCATGGCGGGCAGCGTGTGGGGCGCGGACGATGCGTTCTTCTCCTGCCCCCGCATCGACGATCTGGAATGCGCGTGGACGTCCATGAAGGCCTTCATCGCCGCCCGCGCCGAAGACCATGTCAACGTATGCGCCGTGTTTGACAATGAAGAGGTGGGCAGCGCCACCAAGCAGGGCGCGTATTCCACCTTCCTGGCCGATGTGCTCAGCCGCGTGTGCGCCGCGCTGGGCGCTGCCGACAGCCGCAGCCGCGCGCTGATCGCCCGCAGCTTCATGGTATCGGCGGACAATGCCCATGCCGTGCACCCCAATCACCCCGAAAAGTACGATGCGCAGAACCGCACCTACATGAACGGCGGCGTCGTCATCAAGCACAATGCCAACCAGAAATACACCACGGACGGCGTTTCCTGCGCCGTGTTCAGCCAGATCTGCCAGCGCGCCGCCGTACCGGTGCAGCACTTTGCCAACCGCAGCGACATTCTGGGCGGCTCCACCCTTGGCAACATTGCCAACGCCCACGCCTCCATGAACACGGTGGATATCGGCCTTGCCCAGCTGGCCATGCATTCCAGCTACGAAACTGCCGGCGTACAGGACGTGGCGCACATGGTCGACGCCCTGCGCGCCTTCTACGCGGCGGATATCCGCATGCTGGAGGACGGCGTGTTCACTCTGTAAGCCCGTTTGCAAAAGAAATACAAAAGAAAAACAAAAGAGACATTTGCGCGTCTGTTGCTCAAATGTCTCTTTTTCGTCCGTTTTCCCCCTGCCGGTTCACCTTGACAGGCGGTTGACAAGCGTCTATAATAGGATAGTCGGCTGAATAGGTTTATCGCCCCCGGCGAAAGCCTTGCTGTTTTGCGAAATATATTCCCGCCTGCTTTCCCCATGCCGCCCCTGCGGTACGGGTTTTGCTTCAAGGAACGCCTGCTGGCGTTTGGGTATATGAACCGGGTTTGCACGTTTTGATCTCCCCCTTCGGAGAAGGAGCCTTCATACACCGCTTCTGATGTGTTCAGGAGAGGTTTCTGCGTGCAACCGAAAAAGCGAATCAACATTCGGCCGTATGGGCTTTTTGCCCGCCGGCTTTTTTGTTTCGTTCCGAAACGAAAGGACGGTTCCGGAGAAGAGCAATCAACACAGAGAAAAATGCAGAAAGGAGTTTGACAGGATCCATGAACGTTTTGGTAACGCTTTTGATCGCGATCGTCACGGCCGCTCTGGGCGCTGCAGGCGGCTATCAATACCGCAAGCAGGCCAGTGAAAAGAAGATCGGCCGTACCGAAGAATATGCCCAGAACCTTCTCGAGGACGCCCAGCGCAAGGCTGACGAGAAGAAGAAGGAAACCATTCTGGAAGCCAAGGAAGAAGTGCTTCGCCTCAAGACCGAACTGGACCGCGAATGCCGCGACCGCCGCGCCGAAGTGCAGCGCAGCGAACGCCGCGTGCAGCAGCGCGAAGAGAGCCTCGACAAGAAGCTGGACGCGCTGGAAAAGCGCGAGGAAGCCATCGCCCAGAAGCAGGCCGACCTGCACGCGCAGGAGGAGGAGCTGGCTGCCGGTGAGCAGAAGCAGATGGCCGAGCTGGAGCGCATCGCGGCCATGACGCAGGACGAGGCCTGCCAGATGCTGGTGAGCCGCATCCAGAAGGACGCGTATCACGACGCCGCCGCCATGGTGCGCGAGATCGAAAGCCGCGCCCGCGACGAGGCGGAGAAAAAAGCGCGCAACATCATCGCATTGGCCATTCAGAAATGCGCCTCCGACCATGTGGCTGAAACCACCGTTTCCGTCATCAACCTGCCCAACGACGATATGAAGGGCCGCATCATCGGCCGCGAGGGCCGCAACATCCGCGCCCTTGAGACCGCCACCGGCGTAGACCTCATCATTGATGATACGCCCGAGGCCGTCATCGTGTCCGCCTTCGATCCCGTCCGCCGCGAGATTGCCCGCATCGCTGTGGAGCGTCTCATCATGGACGGCCGCATCCACCCCGCCCGCATTGAGGAAATGGTGGAAAAAGCCCGCAAGGAAGTGGATCAGCAGATTCGCGAAGCCGGTGAACAGGCCGTGTTCGAAACGCATCAGCACGGCATCCACCATGAGCTGGTCAAGATCTTGGGCCGCCTGCGCTACCGCACCTCCTACGGTCAGAACGTGCTCAAGCACTCCATCGAGGTCAGTCATCTGGCCGGTATGATGGCTGCCGAGCTGGGCGCGGATGTGGCGCTGGCCAAGCGCGCAGGTCTGCTGCACGACATCGGCAAGGGTGTTGACCACGAAGCCGAGGGCACGCACGTGACGCTGGGCGCCGAGCTGGCCCGCAAGTACCGCGAGAGCCCCGACGTTATCCACGCCATTCTGGCGCACCACAATGATGTGGAGCCCCAGACCATCGAAGCCGTGCTCGTGCAGGCTGCCGATGCGATCTCCGCCGCCCGCCCCGGCGCACGCCGCGAGAGCTTGGAAAACTACATCAAGCGTCTGGAGAAGCTGGAGGAGATCGCCAATTCCTTCCCCGGTGTGGAAAAGTGCTTTGCCATCCAGTCCGGCCGCGAAGTGCGCATCATGGTCAAGCCCGAGGATATCACCGACGAGGGCACCAAGGTGCTGGCCAAGGAAGTGGCCAAGCGCATCGAAAAGGAAATGGAATATCCCGGCCAGATCCGCGTGAACGTGATTCGCGAGACCCGCTCCACGGAATACGCCAAATAACCCAAAACCAACAGGAACCTGCTGCAGCGCCACGTTGCGGTCAGGTTCCTGTTTTATCTGCCTGGGCGGGCGGCAAACGCGCTTCCCATCAACATTTTCCTTCCCTTTTCCGCCATTCCCATCTTGACAAGAAGCGCCAAGGATCTTATGATAGACTTGTTATTAAATGTTGTTTCGAAACCGGTTCTGTCATGAACTGCACATCTGCATTTTCACTGCGCGGCATGGCCGCACAGCAACCGCCGTATCCTGAAAGGAGCGATCTTCTGATGAACAGAGAGCAGGCCCGCGAGAAGGCCAAAGCATTGGTTGCCCAAATGACAGTGGAGGAAGCCGCCAGCCAGCTGCGCTATGACGCGCCCGCTGTGGAGCGGCTGGGCGTGCCCGCCTACAACTGGTGGAACGAGGCGCTGCACGGCGTAGCGCGCGCCGGTATCGCCACCAGCTTTCCGCAGGCCATCGGCCTTGCCGCCACCTTTGACGCGGATCTTGTGGAAGCGCTGGGCGATATCGCCGCTACCGAGGGCCGCGCCAAGTACAACGCTTTGAGCGCGTTGGGCGACCGGGACATCTACAAAGGCCTCACCTTCTGGAGCCCCAATATCAACATTTTCCGCGATCCCCGCTGGGGCCGCGGCCATGAGACCTATGGTGAGGATCCCTGCCTGACGGCCGAGATGGGCAAGGCCTATGTGCGCGGTCTGCAGGGCGACGGCGAGACCCTGAAATCTGCCGCGTGCGCCAAGCACTTTGCCGTGCACTCCGGCCCCGAGGGCGAGCGTCACCGCTTCAACGCCGTGGCCAGCGCCAAGGACATGGAGGAGACCTATCTGCCCGCATTCGAAGCGCTGGTGAAGGACGCCAAGGTGGAAGCCGTGATGGGCGCTTACAACCGCACCAACGGCGAACCCTGCTGCGGCCACAGCAAGCTGATGGTGGACACGCTGCGCGGCAAGTGGGGCTTCGAAGGTCATTTTGTGAGCGACTGCTGGGCCATCAGCGATTTCCATCAGTATCACCATGTCACCGATACGCCGGAGGAATCCGCCGCGCTGGCGCTGAAGAACGGCTGCGATGTCAACTGCGGCAACACCTACCTGTACATGATGAAGGCCTATGAAAAGGGGCTGGTCACCGAGGAGCAGATCCGTCTGGCGGCTGAGCGCCTGTTCGCCACCCGGTACATGCTGGGCATCATGGAAGGCAGCGAATACGACGATATCCCCTACGAAAAGGTAGAATGCGACGAGCACATTGCCAAGGCGCACGAAGCCACCCTCAAGAGCTGCGTGCTGCTCAAGAATGACGGCCTGCTGCCGCTGGATGCCGATAAGATCCGCACGCTGGGCGTGATCGGCCCCAACGCCAACAGCCGCGCAGCGCTCGTGGGCAACTACCACGGCACGTCCTCCCGCTACATCACCGTTGCCGAGGGCCTGCAGGATGCGCTGGAGGGCAAGGCGCGCGTGCTGTTCTCCGAGGGCAGCCACCTGTGGCGCGGCAAGACCGAAGGGCTGGCCTATGAGGACGACCGCATTTCCGAAGCCGTCACCGTGGCCAAAATGAGCGATGCCGTGGTGCTGTGCGTGGGTCTGGACGAGACCCTCGAAGGCGAGCAGGGCGATACCGGCAACCAGTCCGCCTCCGGCGACAAACTGGATCTGCTGCTGCCCGCCTGCCAGCGCAGGATGATGGACGCCGTGCTGGCCGTGGGCAAGCCCACCGTCATCTGCCTCATCGCGGGCAGCGCCATCGATCTGGGCGAGGCGGCCGACAAGGCCAACGCCGTGCTGCTGGCGTGGTATCCCGGCGCGCGCGGCGGCAAGGCCGTGGCCGATCTGCTGCTGGGCAAGGCTTCTCCCTCCGGCAAGCTGCCCCTCACCTTCTACCGCAACGCACAGCTGGACGATATGCCCGCTTTTACCGATTACAGCATGCAGGGCCGCACCTATCGCTATTTTGAGGGAGAGCCGCTCTACCCGTTCGGCTTCGGCCTCACCTATGGCGATGTAAGCGTAAAGAACGCCTCCGCCCAGCGCTGCGCATGCGGCTGCGGCTGGAAGATCACCGCTGAGATCAGCAACGCCGGCGTAGTCAGCACGCAGGAAGTGGTGCAGGTATACTGCCAGAACGAGGGCAGCGCAAACGCTCCTCTCCATCCCCGTCTGTGCGCATTCCAGCGGTTCGACTGCCCCGCCGGTGAGACCGTGAAGGTCGAACTGACGGTGAAGGACAGCCAGCTGCTGGTGGTCAACGAAAACGGCGAGCGTGTGCCGGAAGGCCGTGCCGTGTTCTATGTGGGCATGGGCCAGCCCGACGCGCTGACCGAGCGGCTGACCGGCCACAAGTCTGTGCGCATCGACTGCTAAACCAAGACCTGTCAGGAGGAAACGACCATGAACTATCTGCTGGGTGTAGACCTTGGTACCTCGGGTACCAAAACCGTGCTGTTCGATACAGAGGGCAATGCCATTGCCAGCGCTACCATCGAATATCCCCTGTATCAGCCCCATAACGGCTGGGCGGAGCAGGATGCCGACGACTGGTGGAACGCTGCGAAGGATACCATCCGCACCGTGCTGAGCCAAAGCGGGGTAGATCCCGCCGACGTGAAGGGACTGGGCATCAGCGGCCAGATGCATGGTCTGGTGCTGACCGATGAAAACGGCAAGGTGCTCCGCAAATCCATCATCTGGTGCGATGGCCGCACGCAGGCTGAATGCGACGAGATCCACGCCAAGGTGGGCCGTGAACGCCTCATCGAGCTGGCCGGCAACCCCGCCCTGACCGGCTTCACCGCCTGCAAGGTGCTTTGGGTGCGCAACCATGAGCCCGAAGTGTGGGCCAAGGTGCGTCACATCATGCTGCCCAAGGATTATGTGCGCTATCGCCTGACCGGCGAGATCAAGCAGGAGATCTCCGACGCCTCCGGCACCAATCTGCTGGAGCTCAAGTCCCGCCAGTGGAGCGAAGAGATCTTATCAAAGCTGGAGCTGGACGCCGCGCTGCTGCCTGAGCTGATCGAATCCACCGGCGTGGGCGGCACGATCACCGAAGAAGCCGCGAAGCTGACCGGGCTGGCTGCCGGTACGGTAGTGGCTGGCGGCGGCGGTGATAACATGTGCGCCGCCGTGGGCACCGGTGTGGTGGTGCCCGGCAAGGCGTTCACCACCATCGGCACCAGCGGCGTGGTGTTTGCCCATTCGCCCGAGGTCAACATTGAGCCGGAAGGCCGCGTGCATGCGTTCTGCTCCTGCATTCCCGGCGAATACGTCAACTTCGCCTGCGTGCTGTCTGCCGGTCTGGGCCTGAAGTGGTTCCGCGATCAGTTCTGCCAGGCGGAGATCCAGGCGGCTAAGGAAATGGGATCGGATCCCTATGTGCTGACCAATCAGGAGGCCGAGCAGAGCCCCATCGGCGCGAACCGCCTGCTCTATCTGCCCTATCTGATGGGCGAGCGCAGCCCCCTGATGGACAACAATGCCCGCGGCGCTTTCATCGGCCTGACAGCCATGCACACCCGCCGCGACCTGCTGCGCGCGGTGATGGAAGGCATCATCTACGGCCTGCGCCAGAATGTGGACACCATGCGCACCCTCGGCGTGAAGCCTGAAAGCATGCTGGCCTGCGGCGGCGGCGCAAAGAGCCCCTTCTGGCGGCAGATGATGGCGGATGTGTACCACATGCCCGTCAAGACCGTCACCGTGAGCGAAGGCCCCGCGCTGGGCGCTGCCATTCTGGGCGGCGTGGCCGCCGGTGTGTATGCCGATGTGCCTTCAGCCTGCGCCAAGCTGGTGGAGGAAAAGGAACCGCTGCAGCCCATCGCCGTCAACGAGCCGGTGTACGAAAAGTACTATCAGTACTTCCTCACCCTCTATCCGGCGCTCAAAAACTGCTATGCCGAGCTGGCTCAGCTGTAAGCTTTTTACCGATCTTCATAAAGGAGTGAAAGTTCCATGACCATCCATTCCGTGTTCGATCCTGCGTTCAAGCCCTACGGCCGTGTGGTGGAAGGATATCCCGTGCAGGGCATTCTGGAAGCGCTGGCCACCTGCCCCTGTCCCGAAAACGTGGCGTATGTGCCCAAGGTGGATCGTCTGCACGCCGCGCCCAATGCCGAGGAGATCGGCAGCGCGCTGTTCGGCGGCATGCCCTTCCAGCTGGGCTACTGCAATGGCCACAACACCAAGCTGAACTGTCTGGAATACCATCGTGACAGCGAATTCAACCTTGGCACGGATGACTTCATCCTGCTGGTGGCGACCCTGAGCAATGTGGACGCCGAGGGAAAGCTGGACGTATCCCATGTGAAGGCGTTCCGCGTGCCCGCCGGTGTGATGGTGGAGTGCTACGCCACCACCCTGCACTACGCCCCCTGCCATGCTGACCCCGCCAAGGGTTTCCGCGTGCTCATCGCCCTGCCCCTGAACACCAACACCGATCACCGCCCCGGCGGCGGCGTGAACGTGATGGACAAGCAGCTGTGGGCCCGCAACAAGTGGCTCATCGCTCATCCGGAAACCAGCGAGGCGGCGGAAGGCGCGTTCGTTGGCCTGATCGGCGAGAACATTGATATCGCCGCTGATCTGTAACCCTTTCGTTTCTCCCGGGCGAATGGGGTCGCCCGTTCATTCTGTCATTTTCATCCCATCATCACAAGAAGGAGAGATTTGTCATGATCCAGAACATTCCTCAGGTCAAGCTCGGCATCATCGCCGTTTCCCGCGACTGCTTCCCCATCGCTCTGTCTGAAAAGCGCCGCGCCAATATCGTCAAGGCCTGCAAGGGCGATCTTTACGAATGTCCCGTGACCGTTGAAAACGAGAAGGACATGCTCAAGGCCGTGGCCGATGTGAACGCCGCCGACTGCAACGCGCTGGTCGTGTTCCTGGGCAACTTTGGCCCCGAGACCCCCGAGACCCTGATCGCCAAGAACTTTGACGGCCCCTGCATGTTCGTGGCGGCGGCCGAGGGTGACGGCGACATGATCAACGGCCGCGGCGATGCGTACTGCGGCATGCTCAACTGCTCCTACAATCTGGGCATGCGCCACCTGAAGGGCTACATTCCCGAGTATCCCGTCGGGACCGCCGAGGATATCGCCGACATGATCGCCGACTTCGTGCCGATCGCCCGCGCCATCATCGGCGTGAAGAACCTCAAGATCATCACCTT
>CAZDEF010000076.1:0-11648 GCA_964504385.1 uncultured Oscillospiraceae bacterium | reverse complement strand
TTTCTTGCTTTTCCCATTTGAAAAGACCGCTGACGACTTTGTCAGCGGTCTGAGAAGCAGCTCAGCTGCTTCTCTATTCTTATTATACTGCCATCACCCTATCGAATCGTATCGGCGAATGATCGTTCGAAAATTTGATATTGCCAAATGACAATGTTTGGGGTATAATAAAGATACTTCATTCGCGCAAAAATCAATGATAGGGAAGTGGACAGATATGAGAGCGTATTGCGAATTATTACGTGAACTCAGGGAAAGTCACGAGTTAAAGCAATCCGACGTTGCGGCCGTATTGGGTACAACGCAGCAGGTGTATTCGCGTTACGAGACCGGCGTCAACGAGCTTCCGCTGCGTCATTTGATCACGCTTTGTGACTTTTACAACGTGAGTGCCGACCGGATGCTTGGTTTGAAGGATACGAAGGCATAAGCCCCATCGCAGCAAGGGTCTGCGGCAGTTTTTCTCTGCCGCAGACCCTTGCTGCATTATGCCTTTCTTTTACAGCCAGTCCAGCTGCAGTGCAGTCCATGCCACGATGACGTCCTTCTTGGATACATAGCCGTCTGTGCCGTTCACCGGCAGGGCGGCGCTTTCCCCTTCCATCAGCATGACGTGCAGCTTATCGCCGCACTCAGCCAGCACATGAAACCGCGTTCCTTCCGGCAGCGTTTGTACGGTGCGGGCCAGCAGGCCTGTGCCGTTTTTCAGTTTCACTTCCCGCGTGGTTTTGCCAATAGGCGGGCAATGATTGAGCAGATACGCGGTATCGCTCTGATGGACGTAATTGCTGCACATATATCCCTGACGGCCGCCTACCTGCACCCGATACCAGTTATACGGATCGCCGGGCTCCTCTGAAAGGATCTTTACCCTCACGCCATCCTCGTACATTCCCAGATCCCTGCTGCGCGAAGATTTGGAGGCACGAAGGTGCACACCGCTGCAAATGGCTTCGTCCTCCGGAAGCTCCTGCGTCTTCATCTGCCAGCACTGCGTCAGCGTGGTGGGAAAGGTATCAACATCCAAACGATCCATCGTCTGCGGAATGGTCGCAACAACTTCCTCCTCCTGAATGCGTCCGTCGGCGTGATAGACGATCACCTTCGCCCCATAGGACTCAACTTTCAGCCAGAATCCTTCGCCGGTGGCTGTATCCATCCGGCTGTATTCCACCAGTGCGCATTGCTTGCCCTCGCAAGTTTTGGTATTCCGGCTATACTGGCGTACCATAAAGCGCTCGCTTTCCGTTTCGGATAAGGGATACACGATGTAGAAGGTACGCGCTGCCGTGTTTTCTGCTTCGATATACACCTTTCCTTCCGTTCGCAGCGCCGATTGGCTGATCGGATACAGTGTCCATTCTGTGTCACCCTTGGCACGCTCCAGCAGCACCAGCAGCCGCTGACCCTCTTTTTCAAAAATGACCAGTCCGTCATCATCCATCATGTGCAGCGTTTCAGAGGCCTCGTTCTCCCGCAGCACGCCGCACAGCGCCTGCCATCCGGCGAGTTTGGGGTGGCGCGTCAGCGCCTGCACAGCCTCGGGTGCTTCGCCGCTGGTAAAGCGGGTAACCTTTGTAGGGGCAAAATACTCCTTGATCTGATATGTATAGGTGGTCGTTCCTTCCGCAAAAGCAATACGGGCTGTTTCTTCCACCTCGTTGGCGATCAGCGTGGTCTTATACCATTCGCGCACAGGATCCGGCCAAGCGCTTTCACTGCCGTAGCAGGTTTCAAAAAACGCACGGATGGCCGCTCCGCCGCTGATATTGCCAGCAACGATGCCTTCGCTCAACTCGCTATTCGGTTGGATGCCCAGTTTGCGCAGTTTCAGCAGCATCTCGTTACGTCCGCTGCTGTTCCAATACCGGAACCAGTTTTGCGCTTCTCCTTCGCGCAGCACCTCGCGGATAGCGGATTCACCGGGATAGCCCTGTGGAGCGTTACCCGGCAAAAAGGGCGTGCTCCCTTCCATATATTTGCCGGTTTCGGTGTTGAACACCGCCGTATATACCCATTCAGGACGGGTGAGAGGCCAGAAGCGAACCTGCAGCCGCTCCCCCTCCTCGGTGCTTTCAAACTGGAAACCTGCGGTTTCCTCCACGGTATAGCCGTACACTTCCGTCAGCATATCCAAAGCGCCCTGTTTTCCCCGTTCGCTCACGTCCTCGGCACAGGCCAGCCCCAGCAGCATGCACGCAGTCATCAGCAGCGCACAGAGCTTTTTCATCTTTCGCATCTCCCTTCCGTTAGCCATTGCCCATGTTCGGTTCCAGCCGTTCCCACACTTCTGACGGCGGCGCGACAGTCATATCCACCCAAAAGGCCACGCGGATCACGGGCGCAACCTGAAGATAGATGTGCCGATACGTTGCCATTTCTATCCGCTGCCAGAATTCAAAGAAATAGTTCTCTCCCAGCTTGCTCTCATCCCGGAAGGAATCCAGCGTCAGTGTGTCCGCCTCCAGCCCCGGCACAAAGGCTGCAAAGGCCTCTTGGGCAAACTGCTCCATCGCATTCATCAGCGCCTCGTCCTGAGCGTGCTCATTCGTATCGTGATCCGCCGCCTGCCGCGCCTGACTTTCCACATTCAGCAGATACGCCACATACCCATCCTCCGCACGCACGGCCATGGACAGCGCGCGCACACCGCTCTGCGCATCGTCCGCGTAGATCTCATACAGGCCGTCCATAAGCACTGCGCACCATTGCAGGTTTTCTCTGTAACCCGCGATAAAGCCGTACTGCCACACTTCCTGTGCATATGCAATGGCTTCCTCTTCCGAAGACACTGCACGCATCTGAATGGCTTTGACCGGTGGGATCTCTGCCGCGCTGGCGCTGATACAGATCATCATGCAGAGCAGCAGTGAAAGGATCGTCCGTTTCATTCGCTTCCACTCCTTTCGTCAGCCATTGCCGGGGCTGAGCCGATCGGTGTCATTATGGCTGATGTAAGTGTAATCCGTAAAGCTGAGCAGGCGTACCTCTGGCTGCACCTGCACGCTGAAAGTATAGCGGTAGTTGTGATCTGCCTGCAGGCCAAAGAACAATCTGGTTCTTCCCTCCGCGATCCCTTCGGATGGCTCGTCCACCAGCTCCGTCCAACCAGCGCTTATGCCCGGGCGCAGCGTTTCCAGCGCTTCCAGTCCGAAATCGCGGATCGGCTCCCAACGGCTGGGGATCCCTTCATATTGGGGCTGTTCTGTAACGATATACTGCGTATCCATCTCGCGAAGATTGCTGAGATAGACGATCTGTCCGTTCTCCAAAAAGGCTGCGACCAGCATCAGCGCTCCATTCGGCATACTGCCCGCCACCTCGATATGCTCCACATCCGTGTAGCTGGCATCATGCACTTTGTTGACGCTCCACGTCAGCGTTTCCACATCGCCTGCGTTCAGGCAGGGCGTCTGCCAGAACTGCTTGGCGTAAGCGATCCATTGATCCATCGCTTCGGCCGCAAGGGGCGTGCCCGTTTCCTGCTCTGCATTGACGGAGGGAGCCTCCACGGGTGCAGGCGTAACATAGCTGAACACGGACGATTCATAGCTGGAAATGGGCGGATCGTATTCCGCGGTAGCGAACGCCGCCACCAGCGCCATTGAAGCCAGCAGCACAAAGCCCAGCGCCATTCCCCTGTGCATCTGTCGGTTGGCCAGAATGGCCGCCACGCGCTTTTTGAGCTTCCTGCCGGTCATGGACATACCGGTGGACAGAACAGCCACACCGGGCAGATCGCGCTTGGAGGCGGCCAGCACCAGCACACCGGCATAGGCATTGCGGCCTTCGGCATTCAGGCGCTTGCTCACGCGTTCGTCACAGGCCAGCTCCGTATCGGTGCGGCTCATGTGTGCCGACAGCCATACCAGCGGGTTGAACCAATGCAGCGCACAGCAGGTCAGCCGCACGGCTCCCCACCAGTGATCCTTCGCCTTGACATGGCACAGCTCGTGACGCAGCACCAGCAGCACATCCTGCGGTGCAGCCGTCAGCGGCAGCGCGATATAGGGGCGGAATACGCCCACCAGACAGGCGCTGGGCAGCGGATCCACAAACCATACCGGAAGCGGCTTCAGGCTGTATTCTTTGCACAGCTCCTGATACTGCGTGAGCAGCTCGCCCGACAGGGGTTCGATCCGGTCTGCCTTCAGCTTGCGGCGGAAACGCACATTGCAGATGACGAACCACGCCGCCACTGCCAGCAGGCCCAGCACATAAAGCTGCATCAGATGAATGGAGAGCATGCCGTTGTAGGTGCTTTCGCTCAATTCGCTCAGGCTTTCGATCAGCGGGTTGTCCGCATGCATCGCCACATTTTCCGCATTGGCGATCAAATCGGACATGCGCACCTTCAATTGACCGGCTATGGGGCGGATGGCCTCGTCCGCCGCAAAGGGCGATCGGATCTCGCTGATATAGGGATTGGGCAGCGCCAGCGGGCACAGCAGACGAATGGCCACCAGCGCCCAGCCAAAGGTCAGCACGCGGCTGGTGAGCGGTTTGCGCAGATATCTGCGAATGGGGATCATCAGCAGGATGGCAATGGAGGCCATCAGGGTAGCTTCCAACAGAAAGTTGTATACGATCGCGGTACGCATCGTTCTTCCCCCTTCTTACGGTTGCTGGTCTCGGCGCAGCATGTCCAGCACGTCCTGCATCTCCTCCACAGTCATTTCACCTGAATCGATCAGATTGTGAAGCAGAAGGCTGGCTTTGCCGGAGAACACGCGGCTGAGCAGCTTTTGTGTCTGTTCGTGAGAGGCTTCCTCGCGGGTCACTCTGGGATAGTAACGTTTCACACTTCCACTTTCATCCACCTCAACGCTGCCTTTTTCCTGCATGCGTTTGAGCAGTGTGATGACCGTGTGCCTTGTCCAGCCGGTGGCCGGTTCCAGCGTTTTGGTGATCTCTGCCATGGTACGGGGCGCGCCATCCCACAGTACCTCCATGATCTTCCATTCTGCGTCCGTCATTTGAATGCTCATGGGGTCTCTTTCCTCCTCATGGTTAGGTGACGATTGTCTACTCATAGAGTACAGTTGTCTACTTCGACTGTCAATAGTTAACTTGTAACAAACACAAAAGCGGCGAAAGCACAAAAAAACCGCTCCGACGAACCGGAACGGTTTTTTGGATTGCTGATGAATCAGTACTTGCGCTTGCGTGCAGCTTCAGCCTTCTTCTTACGCTTAACGCTGGGCTTCTCATAATGCTCACGCTTGCGAGCCTCTGCCAAAACACCTGTGCGAGCACATTGACGTTTGAACCGCTTCAGAGCGCTTTCCAGGGATTCGTTTTCGCGGATGCGTACCTCGGACACTGTTATCCCTCCCCTCGCTCAACTCGCCTGACACCAATAGGTGCGTATGGCGAACATGTATGTATTATAACGCTTATCTTCCGTCTCGTCAACAAGAAATTTTGTTTTCCTTGTAAAATTCCTTCAAGCCATCCGTTCGGCCAGCTTTTCGCCGCCCAGAACGTGATAGTGCATGTGTTTGACGGTCTGGCAGGCATTTTCGCCGCAGTTGTTGACGATGCGGTAGCCGCCCTCGGTCAGACCCAGCATGTCCGCCACCTTTGCGCAGGTGCGCAGGCAGGCGGCCAGCTCCTGATCCGTCAGTTCGGCATTGTGCGCCACATCCGGGGTATGCTTTTTGCTGACGACCAGCACATGCACCGGGGCTTGGGGCGCGATGTCGTGGAAAGCATAGGTGAACTCATCTTCGTACACCTTCTTGGAAGGGATCTCGCCAGCAATGATTTTGCAAAACAGGCAGTCGTTCATGGAATTTCCTCTCTTTCCGTAAATCAATCTACGCATTCGCCCGCCATGCCTTCATCAGTCAGCGAAGTCAGGCGAACGCGGACAACGTTTCCGGGGGCGCCTTCGGGAACGGTCACAGGGATGTATTCGGGCGTGTATCCCACTACGCCGCTCTCCGGATGACGTTCCTCCAGCAGCACAGGCACCGTTCTGCCCAGAAAGCCTTCGTGATACCTGCGGGCCAGCTCGTCGCCCAGCGCGATCAGGCGCTTCACGCGTTCGGCCTTTACCTGCTCGGAAACCTGATCGGGCATATCAGCCGCCGGAGTGGTTTCGCGGGGGCTGAAGGGAAACACATGCATGCGCGCAAATCCAACACGACGGCTGAACGCCATGGTTTCCTCAAACTCCGCCTCCGTCTCGCCGGGAAAGCCGACGATCACATCCGTGGTGAAAGCCGCGTCCGGCCATGCCTTGCGGATGCGTTCCACGGCTGCAAGGAACTGCTGGGTATTGTAGCCGCGCTTCATGCGGCGCAGCACCGAATCGCTGCCGGATTGCAGCGCCAGATGAAACTGCGGGCAGATCTGCGGCAGCCCGGACAGCTCCTCCACAAAGGCTTCGCTGGCCACACGCGGCTCCAGCGAGCCCAGCCGAATGCGGGCAACGTCTTCCACACAGGCAGCCTTGACCGCCTGCGCCAGCGATGGGCGGTCCTCCAGATCGCGGCCATAGCTGGTCAGGTGGATGCCGGTCAGCACCAATTCCTGAAACCCGGCCTCCGCCAGCGCCTGCGCCTCTTCCCGCACCGCCTGCACGGGCCGCGAACGGATGCCGCCGCGCACCGATGGAATGATACAGTAGGTGCAATGATTGTCGCAGCCCTCCTGGATCTTCATCACGGCACGGGTGTGTCCTTCGTGGTGATGAATGCTGAGCATTTCATACGGCGCATCCGCCACATTCTCCACAGCCACGATCTGCGTGTTTTCCGCGATGGCCTTTTCCAGCAGATCCACCACCCGGCCGCGGTACTGCGTGCCGATGACAAGCCGCGCTCCGGTCTCGCGCAGTCCTTCGCCAAGCCGCTGGGCCAGACAGCCGGCCACGATCAGCTCGGCCTGCGGATTGCGCCTGCGGCAGCGCCGAATGAGCTGCAAACTCTTCTTATCTCCCGTACCGGTCACGGTACAGGTATTCACCACATACACATCCGCTGCAGCGCCGGGCTGCGCCACGGTGTACCCATGCTGCTCAAACTGTTCCAGCATGGCCTGTGTATCGTACTGGTTGACCTTGCAGCCCAGCGTGGTGAAGTTGACGGTTTTGGTCATGGACATTCTCCTCACATTTCCCCAAGGGCTGTCCACAGCACGCTCAGGGCGCAGATTCCGGCGGTTTCGGTGCGCAGGATGCGCTTGCCCAGCGTCACGCTCATAGCACCGGCATCGTGCAGCCGCTGCCATTCCTGATGGGATACGCCGCCTTCCGGGCCGATGACGATCGCCACGCTTCCCGGCACGCCGTGCTGCTCCACATAGCTTTTCACTGCCTGTGACATAGGCAGGGCATGTTCTTCCTCCCATGCGATCAGCACCAGATCCACTGCCTTCAGCTTTTCCAGCGCCGCGGTAAAGGTGCATGCAGACGCCACCTGCGGCGCATGCGCGCGCCCGCTCTGCTTGGCGGCTTCCAGTGCGATGCGGCTCAGGCGTTCACGCTTCTTTTCGGCCTTGTCTGCTTTATCAGCCTTGGCCACGCTGCGCTCCATCTCCACCGGCCACAGTTCCCACATGCCCAGTTCCGTGCCCTTCTGTGCAATCCATTCCAGCTTGTCCGCCTTGGGCAAGCCCTGAAACAGCACAACGCGGCACGGAGCTTCGGGTGATCCACACTGCTGCGTGACCACAGCGACGGTTTCGCGTTCGTCCACGCTTTCCAGCCGGGCTGCCCACAGATTCACGCCATCCAGCAGGCGCACCTCCTCGCCGGGGCGAAGGCGAAGCACGCGGCTGGCATGGGCGCTTTCTTCACGCGAGAGCGTTACGCGCTCTCCCGCAGTTGCAACGGGCGTTTCCACAAAAAAGCGATGCATTATGCCCTGCCCTCGTTTTTGAGCGCCAGCGCCACCCATTCGCCCTTTTCAATTCGGTCAAACAGAGTGTAGCCTGCCTCTGCTGCAGCGTTGCGCACATCCTTCTCCCGCTCGCGGATGATGCCGGAGCAGATGAGCAGACGATCCTTTTCCAGATGGCGGGTCAGCGGCCCGGCCAGCATGCAGATGGCATCGGCCACGATATTGGCCACCGCCAGATCACAGGGCATGGCCTCGGATTTGCACAAATCGCCCACCACCACGCGCACCTGCTCCTCCACATGGTTCAGCGCAACATTCTCCTTTGCCACCTTGACCGCATCGGGGTCGATATCGATGGCCAGAATATCCTTTGCGCCAAGGCGCGCGGCGGCGATGGCCAGAATGCCGCTGCCGGTGCCCACATCCATCACGCGCATATTGGGCGACATGTGCTTTTCCAGCAGCTGCATGCACATATTGGTAGTTTCGTGCGTGCCGGTGCCAAACGCCATGCCGGGATCCAGTTCAATGATCAGATCATCCGGCTGAGCCTCGTAGGCTTCCCAAGTGGGCTTGACCACCAGATGGCTGCCAATGCGGAAGGGCTTGTAATACTTCTTCCAGTTTTCGCTCCAGTCCTCATCCGCCACGTTCTGCATTTCCAGTTCCAGCGTGCCCATGTCGATGAAAGCATCCTGCTTGAGCTCGTTCAGGCGCTGGCGCACATTGCTCAGCACATCGCTGGTATGCTCGTTGAGCTCGAACCAGCCCTTCACCAGTACATCTTCGGGCATATCTTCGATCATCTGCGGATCGTACAGTTCCCAGTGCACGCCGGGCAGACGGGGATCCGGCACATCGGAACGGTCGATGATCTCCGTACCGGCGGCGCCCAGCATCATCAACTCCTCGCTGATGATATCGCTGCCGATGGTGGTGGTATGCACCACTGCTTCACACCACTGCATGACATTGTCCTCCTTCTGAAATGCCGAAAAGCGTGCAGCAAACACACGCTTTCACGGCCTGTTTAGTTGTTGAAGATCTCCTTGAGCTTTTCGGCAAAGGACTTGCGTCCTTCGTATTCCTTGCCGCCCATGCTGTCATCCAGCTGGCGCAGCAGATCCTTCTGCTTTTCGGTCAAACGGCGCGGAACTTCCACGTTGACCGTCAGGATCATGTCGCCCTTCACGCCACTCTTGAGACTGGGGAAACCCTGCCCCTTGATGCGGAACTGCGTGCCGGTCTGCGTGCCTTCCGGGATCTTCTGCTTCACGGGCTTCTCCAGCGTGGGCACATCAAGCTCGCAGCCCAGCGCCGCCTGCGTGATGCTGATGGGCATTTCCAGCAGGATGTTGTTTCCCTCGCGCCTGAACAGCTTGTGCGGCTTGATGGCCACTGTAATGTACAGGTCGCCCGGCTGGCCGCCGCGCAGACCGGGTTCGCCCTCGCCGCGCTTCACCAGGCTCACGCCATCCTGAATACCAGCGGGAATGCGGATCTTCACATTGCGCTTGCGGCGCACGCGGCCGGTGCCGCTGCAGCTGGTACACTTGTCCTTGATGATCTTGCCTTCGCCGCCGCAGGTGGGGCAGGTACGCACCGTCACCATAAAGCCGCCGCCCGTGCGCACCTGACCGCTGCCCTTACAGGTGGGGCAGGTCTGGGGTTGGGTGCCGGGCTTCGCGCCGGTGCCGGAACATGTATCGCACAGCTCGCTGCGGAAGAAATCAATGCTCTTTTCACAGCCGAAGGCCGCTTCCTCAAAGGTGATGGTAATGCGGTGCTGCAGGTCATCGCCGGGCACAGGGCCGTTGCGGCGCGCGCTTCCGCCCATGCCGCCGCCAAAAATGCTGCTGAAGATATCCTCAAAGCCGCCCATGCCGCCGAAACCGTTGAAATCCATGCCGCCCGCGCCGCCCATATTGGGCACGTCGAAACCGTACTGATCGTAGCGCTGGCGTTTCTCGGGATCGCTCAGCACCTCGTTGGCTTCGTTGAGCTCCTTGAAACGTTCTTCGGCCTGCTTGTCATCCGGATGCAGATCCGGGTGGCACTCCTTGGCCTTGCGGCGGTATGCGCTTTTGATCTCCGCATCCGTAGCGTCCTTCTTGACGCCCAGCACCTCGTAATAATCGCGCTTTGCCAAAGTTACACCTCTTCTATGTAGGGGGCTGGACGCATGGGCAGCGCCCGGCGTCCCGTTCAAGGCTTTCCCCTTGAATCTCCCATGTGCTGGCCGCGTTGCCCGCAGCCAATGGAACGTATCTTGCAAACATGCTTGAGCCCCTTCACCGTCGTATGACCGGAAAAGGGGTTCAAGTATCGTTTATCCTTCTGGCGGTGCGTATGGGAGGGCGAGCCTCCCACACGTCCGGTCATCCGTTACTGCACGTCGGCGTCCGCGTCGATGGTGCCGTCGTCGTTTACCTGCGGGCCTTCAGCGCCGGCCTGAGCCTGCTCCTGCTGATAGAGCTTGCCGAAGATGGCGTAAACCTTCTGGGTCATCTCATCCATCGCCGTCTTGAGCTCATCGGTGTTGCCGCCCTCGCGGATCTTCTTCAGGTTGTCGATCTCGTTCTGCACGGTTTCCTTGTCGGCAGCATCCAGCTTGTCGCCGTTCTCGCGCAGCTGCTTCTCCATCTCATACACAAGGGTATCAGCGCGGTTCTGGATCTCGACTTCTTCCTTGCGCTTCTTGTCCTGCTCGGCGTACTGCTCGGCTTCCTTCACGCGCTGGTTGATCTCATCCTCGCTCATGTTGGTGGAGGCGGTGATGGTGATCTTCTGCTCGTTGCCAGTGCCCTTATCCTTGGCGGATACGTTCACGATGCCGTTGCGGTCGATGTTGAAGGTAACTTCAATCTGCGGCACGCCGCGGGGCGCGGCGGGGATGCCGGTCAGCTGGAAGCGGCCCAAGGTCTTGTTGTCGTAAGCCATGGGGCGCTCGCCCTGCAGCACGTGGATCTCCACGGCGGTCTGGCCGTCGGCAGCGGTAGAGAACACCTGCGACTTGCTGGTGGGGATGGTGGTATTGCGCTCGATCAGCTTGGTGAAGATGTGGCCTTCGGTTTCCAGACCCAGAGACAGGGGGGTCACGTCCAGCAGCAGCACGTCCTTCACTTCGCCGCCCAGCACACCGCCCTGAATGGCAGCGCCCACGGCCACGCACTCATCGGGGTTGATGCCCTTGAAGGGATCGGTGTTGGTGATCTTCTTGACAGCAGCCTGCACGGCGGGAATACGGGTGGAGCCGCCCACCAGAATGACCTTGTCGATTTGGGAAGCATTCAGGCCGGCGTCCTTGAGCGCCTTGTTGACGGGCTCGATGGTGCGATCCACCAGATCGTGGGTCAGTTCATCGAACTTGGCGCGGGTAAGGGTCATATCCAGATGCTTGGGGCCGTTGGAATCGGAGGTGATGAAGGGCAGATTGATGTTGGTGCTCATCACGCCGGACAGGTCGATCTTGGCCTTCTCTGCCGCTTCCTTCAGGCGCTGATAGGCCATCTTGTCCTGACGCAGGTCGATGCCGTTCTCACGCTTGAACTGATCGGCCACATAGTTGATGATGCGCTCGTCGAAGTCGTCGCCGCCCAGACGGGTATCGCCGTTGGTCGCCAGTACTTCAAACACGCCGTCGCCGATCTCCAGAATGGAAACGTCGAAGGTACCGCCGCCCAGGTCATACACCAGGATCTTCTGGTTGCCTTCCTTGTCCAGACCATAGGCCAGAGAAGCGGCAGTGGGCTCGTTGATGATGCGCTGCACTTCCAGACCGGCAATGCGGCCGGCGTCCTT
>CAZDEF010000075.1:0-11655 GCA_964504385.1 uncultured Oscillospiraceae bacterium | reverse complement strand
CCGTCCCCTCGTATCCGTTGCGCACCGCGATCTCGTATGCGCTCCACCCGCGCCAGCGCTCCAACTCCAGCCGAATTTCCTGTTCATTCACGGCCTATCGCCTCCACCACTTCAAACGTTGCGTATGCCATCGGGGTCAGCACATCCCTGCCGCCCTCGTTGTCCTCCAGCACGCGCAGGTCCCACACATAGTTTCCCGCGTCCATCTCCGTCATGTCCGGTGTCAGCAGCACCATCACCCGGCTGTTCAGCACCGGGTTCACCACCTCCAGCACCGGTTCCTCATGCCGCCATGCGCGCTTCTTCACGCTAAACAGCGTCTGCGTCCCGTCTGCCACCTCTCGCCCCGTCAGCCGGATCACAAAGCGGGTGCTGTCCCCCCGCGTCACGCGTATTCCCTTTCCGTTGATTATCAGCATTTTTCCTTCACACCCCTGTTTGCCTCACGCCGTGCGCTTCCACACATACACCGCCGTGTATGGCGGCATGTTGTTGTGCTTTTCCCCGTTGCCCGCGCTGCCGGTTACAAAGTCGCTGTACTCCGTCGTGCCCGTTCCCTCTGCACAGCTCAGCTGATAGCCGCCTGTTCCGTCGTTCAGGCTCACCAGTGTTTCGTCTCCGGCGTAGTACAGCGCGTAGTGGCTGTGCTTGGGCAGCTGCTTTTCTGTCAGCTCTACTTCCGCTTCACCGCCCTTGCTTCCCGGTTCATATTTCTGGCCGCCCGCCAGCAAAAACGTGTCCTCCATCCGTTCCCACGTTCCGCCCAGCAGCGTTTCCGGGCTCACCTCCGCCACGCTCAGGTAGATCGCTCCCACCGGGTACACACACTCCAGCACCTTCTTGCCAAAGTCCGCCGTGTTCAGCTTTTTTTCATCCAGCACACGCCCCTGTGCAGCGTCCAGCGCCCTGCCGGTCTTTGTTTCCGTCAGGCCGTTCACCACGTCGCCCTTGCTCACCTTCTGCTTGATTTGTTCTCCGTATCCGGCGCTTTTCAGCTGCTCCGCCGCGCTCAGTGTTTCGTTCAGGCTTGCGCTCAGGTTGTCCGTCTCTATGTTGCTCAGCACATACCGCATCTGTTTTTCCAGCGCCAGCATGTATTCCGTCACCATGCCCAGCTTCTTGTCCGCGCTCAGGCCCGGCGTGTTCAGGTTGGGCATCCGTATTTTAGCCAGCTCCATACACGTCGCTCCCCACTTCGGTTCTTTTCACTATGCTGTACAGGCTGAATTCGCCCTTCCCGCTCAGGCGTATCCGCAGCGTCCTGCACCGCTTCGGCACATAGGGAATCGTCAGGCTCCTTCGCGTGGCGGGCGCGCACGTCAGCACATGTTCCCACCCCGGCTCATCGTCGCAGCGTATCTCCATGCGCACCATCGTCCCCAGCTCGCATTGCGCATGCAGCTGTATGCCCTTCACATACCGGTTGTTCGGCTCGTTCAGCCCTATGTCGCCCGTCTCCAGCATCCATTCCGGCGCGTTCTCGGTCTCCAGCCCGGTCACGCCCTCCATGTGCGCCGCTTCGTCCCTGTACTTTTCCTCGCCCATTCCGTCTGCACACCATATCTCGCCGTTTCTCAGCAGCATGTACAGGTACCCTTCCACCGCCGCAAAGTCCATCACGTCCGCATGGTCTTCCTTCACCCATGCGCCCGTCGTCGTGTCGTATACAAACAGGTGCGCGCAGCCTTGCTCATCCTGCATGCACAGGTAATACCGCCCGTTCATCGCACCCGCCACCGCTTCGCCGTAGCTCACCCCGCCCAGCGCGTCCGATACGGCGCTTGGCAGCGTGCTGCCAAATCGGCACACATCGTATCGGTTCTTAAACAGCAGCGTTTCGTTCACCGTCTTCAGGCTCTTGTGGCATCCCTTCATCACGCCCCGGCACTCCGTGGTGTCCAGCTGGTAGTTGGCCGGTTTCGTACCCATAATGGTGTGTATCGTGTTTTCCTTAAAAAACAGCACGTTCCCTTGGTGTGCGCAGCATCCCGTAAATTCACCGGATGTGCCCACCGTCACCGCGTATGAATCGCTCGCAATGCCCATAAACTGGTTCCAGTTTTTCGCGTCGCCCAGCGCGCAGGCGTAGATCTCGTGCTTTGCATTGCTGCAGCCCCATATCCGGTTGTCGTGCTCCATCAGGTAGTCCATTTGGGGTATTTCCCGTGCCATCGTCACGGGTGCCTCTTGGCTCTGCGCCTCCTGTATCAGCGCCACCACAATCACATGGTCCGCTTCACACTCCACCAGATAAAAGCTCCCGTTCAGCGCCTCGTTTGCAAATCCGCCCAGCGTCACGCCGTCGCCCGCTGCAAATCCGCCGCCAATTCCCTCTGCCCGTATCTTCGTGTACACCGTCGGTATGCTCTCCCACATCGACAGGTTTCCCGCGTAATACTTCAGCACGTTCGGCTTCACGCTCGTGTCCATCCACAGCTGCCCGTTTTCCGGCTTCTCGGGAGCCGTTTCGCTCATGGTGTAGTCCTCGTAGGGCGTTCCGTCCAGCCTGCACAGCGCATAGCTCACCACCCCCTGCGATTTGTACGCCGCCCCCAGCTGGCCAAATTCTCCCGTCTGCGCGTTGTAGTACGCCTCATCCGGCCAGATCAGCACCTGCGCGCCCATGCGTATGAAGGTCTTGGGGCTGTCCTCCACCGTCCCCTTCACTTCTCCGCCGTAGTAGAATTCCGTCCCGTCCACCCAGCACAGCGCATCGTGGGCAAACAGTCCGTTGGGCTTTTCCAGCGTGCGCACATACCCGCGCTTTCTGCGCGTGCTCATCACCGGCAGCGCCTCGCTGCTCATGTTCATCATGTCATAAAAGGCGCTTTCATTGCTCTTCTTTCTGTGGTCGTACCCGCTGAAGCTCGTCACTCCGTCCGTCGTCTGTTTAATCACCGTCAGCGTCGGCAGCCTCATACATACATCACCCCATCCTGCCTGTGCATGTGCTCCCTCGTCCACGCATCGGCAAACGCTTGGTACGCCACGTTGTACATCACCATCCCGTTGTTGTACCGCTCGTACTCCCCGTTGTAGTAGTCGATCTGCGCGCTCAGGTAGTGTATGTACAGCCCATGGTGGGGCCCTTTCACCAGCAGCTGCCTGTCCATGTCCCGCTCCACCGTGTAGGGCAGGCACGGCGGGGACGGTGCATCCTCTGTGTTTTTCAACACGTCTTCATAAATCTGCCCGTCCAGCTCGCTCAGCCAGTTCAGCAGCATGCCGTCGGTGTACTGGTTGGGCTTCAGCTCGCGCAGCTGCGCAATCACTTTTTTGATTCGCATGGTGTCACCGTCCCCTCAGCCTTTGTTATACCTTCTTGCTGTCCGCCTCAAACCTTGCGGCCATTTCTTCAATCCGCATGGATGTCTGCACGTCCGCGTCTTGGCTCTCCTGAATCGCCAGCGCCACAAAATACGGCACCTCCACCGTCACCCCGCGCTTGATGATCGCCGTGTAATCATTCACACGCACAGTCAGCGGTTCACGCTGGCCAATGCCGCTTTCAACGCGAATCTTCACGCGTCTCTTCATGTCGTTCGTGTTCATCGCCTCGTTGGCGTTTCCTTTGGTGCTTGCCACAGTTTTCTACCTCCTCCAAAATGGAAAGTACAGGGAGGAGGGCTGGCTTTGCCTTTTCTCCTCCCTGTGTTCCCTTCTTTAGTTGCTCACAGCCACATGGCCCATGCTCTCCGTGGAATGCTCAATGCGCACCATGTACTCTTCCACCTTGCGCACAGCAGCCTTGGTCATCTTCCAGCCAATCGTCGCGCGCTGGTTCAGCGGGTCAGAAGTGCCCGCGCTGCCCAGCTGCTTGAAGATGTGCTGCAGGCCCAGTCCCTTAATGCTGGTCGTGGAGTACGCGCCCTTGGCCAGCAGCATCGTGCAGTAAATCGCGCTGCCGTCCTTGCCCGCGCCATAACCGCAAATCACATCACCGGCGCTGCACGTCACACCGGGCGTTACCGTAAAGGCAGCCGTACCGGGCGCACCGGCAGTCACGTTGGTAATGGTCGTTTCAGTGCCGTTCACATACACCTTCACCGTTTCGCCGCCGTCAATGCGCGCCTTCAGCTCCGCCGCCTGCGCAGGCGTTACGGTCATGTCGGGCTTAATGGTCGTCGCAGTGGAGCCGCCCGTGTGCACAGTCGTGCGGGGCACATCCGCAAAGATGTCCGCCGGGCCAATGATCTTGGCTTCCGTGCTTTCCACATAGCGCACACCGTGCAGGCGGCCAATTTCGCCCGCCTTGATCTCTTCCACGCTGGCATACTTGTGCGCCTCCACCCACTCGGGGTCGCCGGTCACGTCGCACGATGTGTCCGGATGGATGATCGCCACATAGCCGCCCTCAAAGGGCTTGGCGTTCACACGCTTCAGGTAGTTCACCGCCTTGCGCATCACCTTGGGGGTGAGGCGGCAGCTGGTGTTCACCTCGCCGCGGCTCAGCACTTCGTTCTCCGCGCCGTCCTTCACCGCAGGGGCAAACATCTTGCAGGTACCGGCGCACACCACATCGCGGGTAATGGTGTCGCCCGTGCGGCCCGCCTGCGATCCCAGCATCTCGGTGTACTCCACCGCCATGTTGTCGATCGCCGTCACATCCAGCACGTCCGAAAAGCGGATGAAGTCGCCAAACTGGTGCACTTCTACGATCACGGTGGATACATCCGTCTTGTTGCCGTCAGGGGTCACGCCTTCCACCAGCGGCGTGGTCGCCTTCTTCAGCGGCGCCAGCTTGCGCATCTCCATCGATTTGCCGCTGTGCTCAGGAATGGGCACATTATCGCCAAACCGGTCATATACCAGTTCAGGGTCAGCGCTCTTGATGAGCACCTTGTTGTAAAAAGTCTTCATTTCCGGCGACATGTCGTTGCCGGGCTGGTTCAGCAGCGTGGTCTGCGTGTCAGCATAGCTCTGCGCAAACAGCTGCAAATCCAGCTTCTTCATGTATTCAGTCATACAAATGTCTCCTTTCATCCCGGACACTTGAACATGACCGGGTCACAAATTGATTTTTTTGCC
This sequence comes from uncultured Oscillospiraceae bacterium, assembly GCA_964504385.1. Lineage (GTDB taxonomy): Bacteria > Bacillota > Clostridia > Christensenellales > Aristaeellaceae > Limiplasma. Next base: position 6,627 of record CAZDEF010000075.1, on the reverse strand, counting down.
TTCCTTCACTCGTCTCAGAACTTCTTCCAGGTCGTTGTCCGTCCACTTGCTCGGGTCGCTCTTCACTACCTGTGTGGCCACGCTGCCGCCTGCTCCGTTCTCCTGCGGTCGCATTCCCTTGGCGCGTATGTTGTCCATCGTCCGCTTCTGGGTCGCCTGCACCGCATAGTGGATCGCGCCGGACAGCAGCTCATCCTTGTGTACCACTTCGTAGGCCGTGCGCACATCAATGCCGTTTTGCAGCAGCCGCAGAAAGTTTCGTCCCGTCTCAGGGTTTCGGCACTCGTTCTGCAGGTCGAAGCTGCCGTACACCTGCTTCACTGTGTCCGCTTCCTGCTGCCAGCGCGCGTACACGTTCGCAGCCTGCTCCTGCTTCTGCCGCTGCTCCATGGCAGCCTTGAATTCCGCGTTCTCTCGCTCCAGCCTGCGCATCTGCTTGAGCTGCTGAACCGTCACGCCCTGCCTTTCGGCTTCGTCCTCAAAGTAGCTGTCATCATCGTTCAGCGCCTTGAGCATTCCCTCCACGTCGCCAGCCTCTACCCCGTACTTGATGCTCACCGCATCCAGCAGCGGCTGCAGTGCGTTCAGCTTTTCCGTGTTGGCCTTGTGCTCCTTGAATCGCTCGTTGAAGATGGCGTTGTTCTTTTCCGCAAATTCCGCTTTGTACTCGCCCTTGATGAGCTCCTCAAAGGCTGCCTTGCGCTCGTCTGCGGTCTTGGCCTTTGTGCGTGTTTCAGCCTGCTTTTCGGTCTGGGGTTCAGCCTCCTGCTTGCCATACACCACATCCGCCAGTGGGTTTTCTGCATTGTCTGCCTGTTGGCTCTGCCCGGCTTCGCCGCCCGTTGCGCCCGCGCCGCCTTCGCCACCCTCTGCAAACATCTGCAAATGCAATCTGGTTTCCATTTTGTCCCCTCCATCGTCTTTCCGAAGTGTCACGCATCGTCTTTCCGAAGTGTCAGGCCGCTTTTTCGCTTCCATCCCCAGCATAGCAAGCACGCCCCCGTCATTTCTCCCGCTGGAGCAAATATTTTTCATGAATGCTACCTCACACAAACGTGCTCCGGGTATTCCTCCGCCAGCATCTCAAACGCCGTCCGCGCCATGTCAAACAGCGCGTCCACATACCGCTTGCTCTGGCGAACGGACCTGCATACAATGCACATCCGCCCCTCCTCTTTCTTCACATCACACATCACCCCATCCGTCTGGCTCAGTGTGGCCGCCAGCGCCTGCGCCGTAATGCTCACCCCTGCGCACACAATGTCCTTTCCTTTTTCCGCGTACCCTGCATGCCCGCATATCTCCAGCCATCGGTTTTCCCCCATCCAGCCAAATGCGATCTTCGTCATCGTCTTCACCTCGGCGCTGCGTTCTGCGCAGCCTGCTTCCGTGCCTCTCCGGCTGTGGTCTTGCGCGCACCGTTCAGCGTGTCGCCCAGCGCATTGGTCTGCACCTCCTGCGCAGCGCTGCCGCCCGCCTGTACCCCCATGTTCATGTTCATCACCTGCGCGATCTGCGCCGTGTACTGCGTGCCCTGCAGCGCATCCAGCTGCTGTGCCATCGCCAGCATCAGCGGGGTCAGCTGCTGCATTTTCTGGTATAGCGTTCCGTTCTGGGCAATCTTCTGCTTCAGCGTGTCGATCCCCTCAAATTGCATCATCTCCAGCGCCATCAGGCTCTGGTCCGCATTGTCAGGCCGGAAGAATCCCATCTGGTATAGCTCCTTGGCGCGCTCGTTCTGCGCCACCGTGGAAAATGGGCTCGCCTTTTGCGCCACCACCTTAATGTCAAAGTAAGGCATGCGCGTTGCCTGCATGAATCCGTCGCCCGCCTCCTTCGCCGCAATCTGCTGCCCGGAAAACTCCACAAACTGCGTTCCGCCCTGCTGCCCCGTAATACGGAACATTCTCGGCTCCGTGTAAAACTGCCGGATCAGCTCAATGCACAGATACCCCACCTGCGCAAAGGAACGGTAGCTGGCCTTGATCATGTCCCGGCTCAGCTTGCTGCCCGCCTCCTGCAGCGCAGCAATGGCGCTGGCCGCCGTCACGCCCGATGCCACACCCCCTTGGCTGAAGTCGCGGTTGCCGCTCACTTCCTTCAGCTCGTCCACCTTCAGCCCGCGCATGGTCACCGCCACGGTGTTCAGCGTCGGCACCTGCATGGGGAATATGCTGTCCTGCGGGTTTCCACTGCCTGTAAAGTGCACAAAGTCCTTGCTCAGGTCGGCGTATTCCTTTTCATTCACACCGCCGTCGCCCTTCACCCAGAATCGCGGTCTCGCGCCGATCACCGTGTTCTTCAGCAGCGCCTGGTCCAGCTTGTCAATGTAAATCTGCGGGCTCTTCATAATGTCAATGTAGCCAAATCCCGCCGGAGAATCCTCCAATGGAAACAGCGTATCAAATTCAAACGGATACTTGCCGTGGTCGTAAAATCCCCGCTCCGCATAGGCAGGATCATTCTGGCTGGCATACAGCACCTGCCCGGCGCAAAATTTGCAGTAATGCAAAACCGTCTTTCCTTCGGGATTCTTCAGCTTGTAATACCAGTCCACAACCGTGCACTTGTCGCTGGTGTCTATCTGGTCGTCGTGCGCATACTGTGCCATGATCACCGCATTGGCCCCGCTCAGCCTCGCGCCCTCCTGCTTCAGCTGCGGGTATCGCTCCTCCACTTCCTCCCGGTCGCGCAGCTCCACATGGAATAAATGCCTGCTCTTTTGAATGTTGTTGATTCCCGGTTCCCAAAACAGGTTCAGCAGGTCCACCGTGCGAATGTCAATGTCCCCCAGCCCGTTCAGCTTTCCCGCATCCCAGAACACGCCTGTCACGCCCGTTCCGCTCTTGAGCTTGTGCCACCACAGCTTGTCGTACACTTCCTCGTACTCGCACTGCTCCAGCACCGTCGGCAAAATGCTGGATAGGTTCTGCGCGTCCTGCTCGTCCATTTTCTCCCGCGGCAGCACCGCCACCGTCGGGTAGTTGTCCATCGCATCCGCATGCTTGTTGGCAATGGAATTGAACAGCCATCCGCTCTTCGGCTCCGGGTCGCCCTTGTTCTTGCTGTGGCCCACCACCTCCCAGTGCAGCATGCGGAACCACTTCTCGTTCTCCACAATGCGGTTTTCCAGCACCGCCTTGCCTTCCTTGTACTTTTTCAGGATGGCTTCCGCCTCTTCCACCTGCTTCGGGCCAACCACGCCTTCGCCCATGCCCGCCTCTTGCTCAGGGCCATTTGCAGGTTTTACCGGCGCGTCCCTTCCCTCCATCTGTTCCTCGCCGTGCAATGCTTCCTCGTGCTTCGCATCCCGTCTCCTGCCGTACCACAGTCTCTGCATACGTCCTCCTCCTTAAATCCTGTAGAATGTGTATTCGCTCCGCTTTTCGTTCAGGTCTTCCAAATCCAGCGGGTCGTATGGCTTGGGCGGTCTGGCCGGTGCCTTCGGCGGGTTGATGGGGTTGAGCATGCACATGTACCTCACCTCGTCCGCCACATGATCCTCGCCCTCCGTGTCCAAATCCTCCGGCTTGTGCTCGTCATACACCAATAGCGGTATCGTCCGCACAAACGCTTCGCAGTTTCGAAAAATGTACATCATCGGTATGCCGTTCTCGTCAAAGCTCATCCGGTAGTGCACCTGCATCCATCCCGGTATTCGCTTGTTGTCCCCCGGCTGAAAGTACACGCCCTTGCGCGCCGCCACCTCTGCTGTGCTCACGCCGCCATCCTCCGCCCAAATGGATGGATCGGCCACGCCCTCTATCTGCCTGCCCGCCAGCCATGGGTGCTCCCGCTCTATTCGGGCAATCTCGTCAAACTGCTCCGCCGTGGTCAGCTTCAGTCCCTCGTTGGCGCTGTCCTTCACGCAGCCATAGTACTCCAGTATCCGGTACAGCCGCCCTTCATGGTCCACCGCCCACCATCCGCAGCTGAATGGCTTGGCATATCCCCAGTCGTAGCTGCGGTACAGCTTCCAGCTCCTTGGCGGGTTGAATGGCTCTATCACATGCGTCCACTGCCTGTCCATGTAGTGCTCCGGCCTGTCCACAAATTCTTCAAAGAATTGTCCCTCAAATATGTTCCAGTCTCCATACCGCCACGCTGCCCTCAGCTTGCCCGGCAGTGCGTCCAGCTGCTTCAGGTAGTCCGGCTGCAGCTCCATCAGCGCCTTGTTGTCCGTCGCCAGCGCCTGTATCAGCGGCGCGTACTCCTGCGGGTCTTCCCCTTCCTTGAACGCCCTGTCCACAAACAGCCGCTTCACCCATCCATGCCCGCGCCCGCCCGGATTGCACGTCAGGTAGATCCGCTTGGGATATCTGTTCACACCGCGTACACAGGCACGCAGCATCTGGTACACGCGCTCCTCCAGCTGCGTCGCTTCGTCAATGAACAGCACGTCCACCTCCGTGCCCTGGTAGCGCTCCATGTCCTTTTCGCCCTCGCAGTACCGAAACAGGATCACGCTCCCGTTGGCAAACCGCATCTCCTTCTTGCTGTCGTTGTACCGCGCCACCTCGCGCGGTATCATTTTTCGCATCTCGTCAATGTGGTTCTGCCGCAGCTCCGGGTAGCTTCTTCGCATAATCATGATTTTGATTTCTGCATATGCCAGCGCCAGCAGCGTTGCCTTCCACCGCACCGCCCAGCTTTTGCCCCCTCCGCGCGCACCGCCAAAGGCCACATTCTTTGCCTTCGCTTTGAAAAACAGCATCTGCTTTGGGTTTGGCCTTTGCATCCTCAGTTCAATCATTGGCTCAGCTCCCCGCTGTCGTCTCCCTCAATCACCACGCGTATCTCCTTGGTTCCTTCGTCCTCGCCGCCAGCATAGGCCGCCACCGCCTGCAGGTCCTTCAGCGTCGCTGCCAGCTGCCGCAGGCCGTAGCGGTCCACCGGCGCGTCCACCGTCCGGCTCTCTTCCTCCTCGGTCGTCCACTCGTCGTAGTACGGCCTGCCTTCCTCGTCCTCCATGTTCTGGCTCACCCTGTGCTTTTTCTTGGTCACCTGCTGTGCCTTGTCCAGCTCCATGGCCGCCTTCGCCAGCTTTTCCGTCAGTACGTCCGCCACCCGCAGCAGCCCTGCCAACCGGTCTGCTTCTGTCTCAGATAGCCTCTCTGATACTTTTTCAATCGTTTTTTGGCTCAGGCTTTCAGCCATCTTTTGCTTGGTTTTCGCCTTTTCATCCGTCCATTTTTCCTTGTACGCCCGCTCACGCACCGTGCGGTATTTCACGCCGTATTTCTCCGCCAGCTCCCGCATGGAGCCCAGGCCGCAAATGTAGTCGTTCCGTATCTTCAGCCACACATCGCCCACGCACTCGCCCCCTTTCCACCTGCGTGCCCTTTTCACCATAGCAAACCGCCGCTTGCCATTTCTCCCGCTGGGCCTTCACACGCATAAAAAAAGCAGGAGGAAGCCGGTTTCACCCGCTTCCCCCTGCGCCTGCTTATTTGCTTTCGCCCTTCTGCTGCTCATATGCGCCTGTCAGCAACCGTGCAATGCAGCACTTCTCTTCATACCCATGCGTCTTGCATGCGCCTTCCATGTACGCGTTCATGTCCTCCCGTCGGCTAAAGTGCATGCACAGCTCTTGGCTATCTCCCATGCCTTCACACACAATCGTCTTTCCATCTGTAGCAAACCGGTGGTAAAAGGGACATATCACATTCGCCGCATGCTTGTCATTTCCATACTGATATTTGCTCATCGCCGTTTTCCTCCGTCATTGCCCCGGCTGTCTGGATTGCGATTTTCATTCTTCGTTCAGCTCCTTTGCCAACTCAAGCAAATCGGCTCTAAGCTGCGTAATACGGCGTTTGATAGCGGCTTTGGTGCAGTTCTTCGGCACCATATAACGTCCCTTTTTGCTTTCGGATAAATAGGTATATACGGCTTCTTTCAGGTCTTTGGAGGCAAGGTTGATGAGCTGCATATACTCGTTTGTGGTCATTTGCTTTCGTCCCCCTGCCGCTTTTTGGCTTTCAGCCTTCTGGCGTTGTACTCAACGCAATCAATTTCTTCCCAATCCTTTTCCCCTTCCTTGAAATAACGATGGATCATCGTTTCTTTCCCTTCTTCGTCCTTGGCGTACAGAATGCCAATGGTGTCAAAATCACCGTTCTTGGGGTCTGCCAAGAATTCTTCGACGAACACCTCTATCGGTCTGTCGCTCGGTGCATACGGCATTGTAACCGGGAATAACTCATGTATAATTTTTGACACAAGCCCGTTTTTCCATCTGAGATTATGGTTGTTGATGTCCACAGCAGTGTATTTGTCATTATCGTTGTATGTGATTCTCCCATCCGGGTAAACATCTTTGAAAAGAGAACTCATACGTGCGCATTGATACACCTTCGCACCGTCTCTATTTGTGTAACCGCAATCTCTCCAAATATCCGGCGTGTCCACGATGGGTGTCAAAGGTTTTCCAAGCAGCATCCTATTGAGGATTTGCCTTGTAATGCTTATACTCATTCCGCTATGACCGTCACCAGCCAATGCTTTGTACGCTTTCAGCGCGCTTTCATAGCATGCGCAACCATAATCCCATTCGCCCGGTTTCAGGTTTGGATTTTCACGTTCACACGCAATCTGTACTTCGCGTTCAGCCCAGTTGATCATATC
>CAZDEF010000074.1:0-12081 GCA_964504385.1 uncultured Oscillospiraceae bacterium | reverse complement strand
TTCGGTCTTTCAGACTTTCCAAGGTACCGTCATAGCGCTTCTTCCATTTCCAGACCGTTTTTCGGCTTACCTTATACCGAATCGCTGTTTCTGTTACTCTATGTTGCTCTAAATACTCCAGCATCCGTTGACGATTGTACGCTTCCTGTGTTATCCTGTCCATGCAGAGAGCCTCCTTCGTGGTTGGGGTGTGACAAACTCATTTTACCACTTGGCTCTCTGTTTTCTATTCCTTTTTTGTTACCTATGTATTGTACCTCAACACCCATCTGTAGAATTGCACATAGACCACATTCATCCTTGGTCAAAGGGTGGAGAAACCACATTTGATAATTTACAAACTCTCTGTAGTAAATGCAATCTTGGCAAAAGCAATTTAACATAAGCAAGAGGCGGATACCTATCAAAGCGTATCAGTCTCTCACTTCACCAGCTTCAAATGCTTTTACACTATGTTCATTAGTCAATAATGGTGAGACCAAGAAACCAAGCAGCGTATCGAACAGGGCGGGGAGCAGCTCTTTACGGCGTTGAATGGGAGATTTCCAGTCGAGTACAGACATTGGGATATGATCAGAGCGGCGCAGGTAGTTCTTCATCTGCAGCTGCAGATTCTCGAAGAAGTAGAAGGACAAGTGCTCGTAGAAATGTTCCTGATCGTTGCGATGTCTGCGTTCCACTTTGTCATTGTGCTAGGGCGTTTTGGGCCGAATTCGTTTGTGCAGGATATGTTTTTCAGCACAGAAAAAATCAAAAAGAGAATACGCTTCGTATTTTGGCTATTGCAGAACTCGCTTCCATTGTCTGTTTGAATGATTTGGGGCGAATAGCCAAAGTAAAGAATGGCCTGCTTCACAGAGTCCACCTCTGAATAACCGCTCTGTTCCTTGTAAGTCATAGATGAATCTCTTCCTGCTGGCTTCTTCAGGCATTGTATACTGGAAAAACCTTTCATCGTCTTTGCCAACATAGCAGGCTTGCGGTACGTACTTCACGTCCAGCTGCCATTTCTCGCCAAACTCTGTTGGTGTTTCGTAGTGCCCCAAATGTTTGGATCTCTTCTTTGTTGACTCCACTTTTTTACGATACCCCAGCCGTACAAACATGCGGTACAGAGAGCCAGGATGGAGGCTGTACGCCTTCTCCTGAAGAAGCTTTCCGTAGAGTTCGCACACACTGATATTGGGATCGTGCCTGTTTGATCCCGGATCCAGTTCTGTTTCTGTAAGTGCGTCTAGATGCGGGCTGTGCGGCCGATGCAATCTGGGCAGCAGTGACTCGCGCGTGCCGTCATACCGTTTGTTCCATCTCATGAGGGATGCCTTTGAAATATGATACTGCCTTACCACAAACTCGATGTTCCCCTTCTCTCAATACAGCTTTACCGAGTTGATTTTTGTGCTCATTTCATGTGGCAAATACCGCTTCTTCTGTGTTATGCTCTTCATGGCGTTTGAGTCCTTTGTTAGTGTTGGGGTTGACGACTTTATTCTAACAGACTCTTTCGCCTTTTTCTTTCCCTTTTTCCTTTAGTCTCACAGCTATTGTAACACAAAGAAGAATAGTGAAATGCAAAAAATGATACGGAAGATTTTAGGGGAAGTAATTCATTGGAAGATGATATGCGAAACCGCACGAGTGTGCTATAATGGGGGCAGCAGTTGAAGAACGAATAGGGAGGAGGGGCAGCATGGCCATCCGCAGTACGGAGGAACGGGCGCTGTGGGCACAGTTTGATGCGCTGCAGCTGGGCTCTGGTTGGGATGAAGAGGATATCGGCAAGCCGCAGGTGCTGGTGGAGGACGTGTACGGCGACAGCCACCCGGGCAGTGTGCATTTGCAGCAGGTGTCCGAAATGGTGTGCCGCAGCATCTATGAAAAGGGCGGATGCCCGGGACGGTTTCACACCACGGATCTGTGCGATGGCTGCGCGCAGGGACATGACGGCATGAACCTGATCCTGGCTTCGCGTGAAACCATCTGCGATATGGTGGAGTTGCACGCGGGCTTTGTGCCGTGGGATGGCATGGTGCTGTCCGCCTCATGCGATAAATCCATTCCCGCGCACCTCAAGGCCATGGCTCGCGTGAACATTCCGGCCGTGTTCGTGCCCGGCGGCAGTATGCGTCCCGGCCCGGAGCAGACCACCTCGTTGGTCGCAGGCTCTATCTCGCTTCGTCAGAAGCAGAAGGTGGATATCACGCCGCAGGAGGTGCGCGACTACAAGCTGACCGGCTGCCCGTCGGTAGGCGCATGCACGTTTATGGGTACGGCTTCCACCATGCAGTGCATGGCGGAGGCGCTTGGGCTGGCGCTGCCCGGCAGCGCGCTGGTGCCCGCCACCATGCGCGATGTTGCGGCCTATGCCCGCGCTGCAGGCCGCGCCGTGATGCATCTGATCGAAAAGAAGATCCGCCCTTCGGATATTCTCACGCCTGCCGCTTTCCGCAACGCCATCATCGTGCACAGCGCCATCGGCGGTTCGACCAACGCCACGCTGCATCTGCCTTCGATCGCACGCGAGCTGGGCCTTGAGATCGCGCCGGAATGGTTTGACGAGATCAACCACGTCATTCCGCACATCGGCAATATCGATCCCAGCGGCCGCCATCTGACGGAATCCTTCTGGTTTGCGGGCGGCGTTCCGGCTGTGCAGCTGGCCCTGCGTGAGCATCTGGATCTGAACGTGATGACCGTTACCGGAAAAACGCTGGGAGAGAATCTGGAGGAACTGCAAAGCAGCGGTTTCTTTGAACGCAATATTGGTTATCTGCATAATTACGGGCTGGAGAGGGAAGATGTGATCCTTCCTGCCGAACAGGCGCAGGAAACCGGCTCCATCGCGATCCTGAAGGGCAATCTGGCCCCGGAAGGCTCGGTCATCAAGTATTCTGCCTGCGCCGAAAACATGCGCCACATGAAGGGCGTAGCGCGCGTGTATGACAGCGAGGAAGCCGCGCACGACGCGGTGGTGGCCGGGGAGATCAATCCCGGCGAGATCCTTGTGATCCGCTACGAAGGCCCGCGCGGCAGCGGCATGCCCGAAATGCTCATGACCACCGAGGCCATCGTGTGCGACCGGAAGCTCAACGGTTCCGTGTCGCTGGTGACGGATGGCCGTTTCTCCGGCGCAACGCGCGGCGCAGCCATTGGGCATGTCAGCCCGGAGGCGGCCGTTGGCGGCCCGCTGGCCTATCTGTGCACGGGCGATATTGTGGAATATGACATCGAAAAGCGAGCCCTGAACGTGGTGGGGATCGACGGCAGAGAGCTGGGGGCGGAAGCATGCGCCGTTGTGCTGGAGGAACGCCGGCAAACCATGCCGCTGCGCACGCCGCCAGTCCGCAAGGGCGTGCTGAAGCGCTACACGGAGTGGGCTTTGTCTGCCATGAAGGGCGCAGGATTCTAAGGAGGAACAGAAAAATGGCCAAGTATATCACCCCTGCCGTCACTCCCCTGAATGAGGACGGCACGCTGGATGTACAGGGAGCCAAGGCCCTGTACGAGCATCTCATTACAGGCGGTGTGGATGGTATCCTCATTCTGGGCAGCATCGGGGAGTTCTTCGCCTTGCCCATGCAGACCAAGAAACAGCTGATCGATATAGCCGTGGAAACGGTGGATCATCGCATCCCACTGATGGTGGGAACGGCGGACATGGTGCTTGATAACGTGCTGGAACTTTCCCGCTATGCGCTGCAGGCAGGCGCAGACAGCGTGATTGTGGTGCCGCCGTTTTATTTCTGGCTCAATGATGAAAGTGTGGAGGCGTATTACAGCCGTTTGGCGGAGGCCATTGACGGGAAAATTTATCTGTACAACTTCCCCGACCGCACCGGTTATCAGCTGGCGGTAGAGGTGATCCGGCGGCTGGCGGTGAAGTATCCCAACATCGCGGGCTGCAAGGATACCATTTCCGGCATGGATCATACCCGCGAAATGATCAAGGCTGTGAAGCCTGTACGGCCGGATTTCGAGATCTATTCCGGCTTTGACGATAACTTCGCCCACAATGCCCTCAGCGGCGGCGATGGGTGCATCGCCGGTCTTTCCAACCTTGCGCCCGAGGTGACCAGCGCGTGGGCCAAGGCGGTGAATGAAAACGATGCGTCAGCCATTGCGCACTATCAGCAGAAGATCGACCGAATGATGAGCATCTATGGCGTGGGCATGCCGTTTGTGCCCTACATCAAGCGCGCGATGACGCTGCGCGGCATTGGCGTGAAGGCATGCGCCACCTTCCCCCTGCCTGCGGCGACTGCAGCGGATGACGAAAAACTGCTGGCGATCCTGCGTGCGGAAGCGCTGGTGTAACTTAAAGAAGCGAAAAGAATAAGCCCCCGCCGTTCATCGACGGGGGCTTATATGCGTTTTGTCAGGCGTTTGGGCCTTTTCAGCAGGGCAGAATGGTATGGATGGGATGCGTGTCAGCGATCTCCACCAGCGGATGTTCCACCAGATAATTCAGGATCAGCTCGCTTACCTCTGTCAGGTTCTCCCGTACTTTCGGGCAGGACAGGTAGCATTCGAAATCCCCAGCACCGGTGGCACGGTAATTGCACATGCACAGGGTGAGATGATCGTCGGTGCCCACGGGCCGACCGTTTCGGGTGATGGAGGTCACGCGGTCGCCAGCAGGGCGGTTGAGGTCGAACACATACTCCACGCCGCTGAAATAGTCGTAGTTGTAGTGCGCTTCCTTGGGCCGCAGGAAGGCCTCGGCAATTCCCACACGCCCATGCTCATCCACGGCAAAATAGCGCGCACACTGCTCCAGCGCTTCCTTCAGCACCGCGCCGGTCACGTCAAACACGGTAAGCGTGTTGGAATAAATGTAGCTGGCCACCACATCGCGCACGGTAACATCGCTGGCGAAGCCTCGCAGCTCGTTGCCCAGCGCGGCGCAGCTGACATCCGCGCCGGTGGCCCACAGCTGCACCGTATTGAAAAAGTCGGCAATGGAAGATCCATGCAGCGCCATGGTCAGCTTGTCCTCCGGCCAGAGATCGCGGCTGAGATGACCAATGGGCTTATCCAGCCATGCGTTCACATCGCGCCACAGCGCCGCTTCGGCATCGGTCAGCGCAGCCTCGGCGGGCACGCTGCACAGTTCGGAACGGAACACGCCGTCATCGCCCAGCTCCACTTTGGCATAAGCGGCGGCGTTGCAGGGTGTTTGCACAATGTGCGTGCCATGCCACTGGCGGTTGGCCATGGGGATGTGCTGATGGCCGGTGAGCAGCAGGTCGATGGACAGTTCTTCGCACAGACGGCAGGCGATGTTCTCGTTCGTTTGTGAAAGCAGCCGGCCTGTATCCAGATCGCGTTCCACACCGCCGTGATAGATCCCCACGATCACATCAGCGTCCAGTTGGGCAATGGCATTCTTCGCCGCTTTCAATGGATCGGTGACGGACAGGCCGATGAGGTTATCCGGGTTTTCCCACAGATTGACCCAGTCGGTAACGATGCCCACCAACCCCACGCGCAGCCCATTGCCCAGCGTGTGCACGGTGCAGGGCAGAATGGGCAAGCCGTGCTGGTGATCCTGCACGTTTGCGCACAGGCACTGGGCATGCAGAGCGTTCAGGTGGCGGCGCAGGTCGGCCGGGCCGTTGTTGAAATCGTGATTGCCCAAGGTCACATAGTCGTAGCCGCGGTCGTTCATGGCCTGCGCCACGGGCAGCTCTCGGCCGTTCAACCGGCAAAAGTAGGTGAGCGGCGATCCCTGAATGGTATCGCCGCCGTCGATGATCAGCGTGTTTTCATCCTTTGGGAAACGCATGGAAAGCAGCCCCATGGGCTGGGACTGCTTTGATGCAAAGTTGTTGGGATACAGGTAGCCGTGCGTATCGGAAGTGAAGTAAACGGTGAGCTTCGCCATGCGGTTAACCCCTTGTCAAACGGTTGCGGATCTTGGTGGAGAACAGCTCAATAAACAGCATCAGGATGACCATGCCGCACAGATAGGCGCCCACCATGCTCCAGCGGCTGGAATTGATGCACTGAATGAGCGCCGCGCCAATGCCGCCCGCGCCTACGATGCCCAGCGTGGTCGCATCCTTCACATTGATATCGAAGCGATAGATAACGGTGGAGATGAAGTTGGGAATGATCTGCGGCAGAATGCCGTAGCGGATCTTCTGGAAGGTGGTGCAGCCGGAGGCATCCAGACTTTCCAGAATGCGGGTGTCGATGTCCTCAATGGCGGTGATGTACATCTTGGAGATCATGCCGATGGAGCACACAGACTGGGTGACAACGCCGCAGAAGGCGTTGGGGCCGGTCACGCGGATCCACATCAAGGCCCACACAAGGCTGGGAATGGTGCGGATGACCAGAATGACGGCGTTGGTGATGAACGCCACCCACTTGGGCACGATCTTATCGCTGGCCAAAAAACTGAACGGCACGGCCAGCACACCGCCGATCAGCGTGCCCAGCACGGCGATGGCCACCGTTTGGAACAGCTGGTAGGGCACGCCTTCGTCCGTAAGGTTGAACAGCAGCTTGCCGTCCGGGTGCAAAAGGCCGTTGCCCACGCCCTTTGCCACCTCGATGCCCTTGCTGGCAAAGCCTTCAAATTCCACCGCTGTGCCGCTCCATGTGAGCAGGCTGGCCACGATCAGCACGATCAGCGTGTACAGCCACCACAGCCGGGGGCGGGCTTCATAGGCTTCCTGAATCGTCATGGGACGATCCGTCAGTTTGGTTTTCGTCTTTCCCATCGTACCCATTCCTCCTCAGCTTAGCTTTTTGCGCAGATACTGGCTGGTGTTTTCAATGATGAATACCACCACAAACAGCGACAGCAGCACCATGCCCAGTCCCTCATAATCGCGCCAGCCGATGCGCTCGTTGATGAGCAGTCCCAGACCGCCCGCGCCTACATAGCCCAGAATGGCCGCAGCGCGGATGTTCATTTCCAGACTGTACAGACAATAGCTGAGATAGGTGGGCAGGATCTGCGGGAAGCAGGCCGTGCGGAAGGACTGGAATTTGTCGCCGCCGGCGGATTCCATGGCTTCGAACGCGCCCATGTCGATGGTCTCGATGGCTTCATACATCATCTTGGAGACGACGCCAAAGGTGAACACGGTAATGGCCACCGTGCCGGCAAACGTGCCCAGACCAAAGATCAACGCCGCAAATTTGGCAATGACCAGCGTGGGCAGCGTGCGGATGATGTTGAGCAGAAAACGGCACAGAGAAACCACCCAGCCGCTTTTGTTGATATTGGTGGAAGCCACCACCGCGAAGGGCAGTGCCAGTGTAGCACCCAGCACCGAGCCAAGAATAGACATTTTGATGGTATCCAGCAGCGGGCTGACGACCTTTGGGAAATAGGCGAAATTGGGGTGGAAGATGCGCTCCAGAATATAGGTGAACTGATAGCCACGCTTGATGATGATGCCGATATCAAAGCCGGTGAGCAGAATGCTGGCCCATACCACGCCCACCAGCACAGCCATGATCAGCGGCATGCGGGAGCGGGGACGGCTGACGGTGTGACCGTTGGGCAGGGTGATGAGCTGCGGCTTGAAGATCCGGTCAAACATTGAAACGCGCGCTCCTGTGATTTTCTTTTTTGCCATCTTATTCACCCGCCTGCGGAACGGCAGCGCCGTTGTAGATGGAATCCAGCACTTCCTGCGTCACCTGCGTGGTGGGGCCATCGTAGACGATCTCGCCCGCACGGATGCCCACCACACGGCTGGCATACTTCAGGGCCAGATCCACATGGTGGATGTTGATCAGCACGGAGATGTTCATTTCTTCATTGATACGCTTGAAATCGCTCATGACCTGATGCGCGGTGACAGGGTCGAGCGCGGCCACGGGCTCGTCGGCCAGAATGATGGAGGGGGACTGGTTGAGCGTGCGGGCCAGCGCCACGCGCTGCTGCTGGCCGCCGGAAAGCTGATCGCAGCGGGTATAGGCCTTGTCCAAGATGCCCACCTTGTCCAACGCTTCCAGCGCCTGCATCTTCTGCTCCTTGGTAAACAGCCCCAGCAGGACGCGGAAGAAGCCCATATCCGGCACCATGGAGGTGAGCACGTTTTTGATGGCGGTAGAACGCGTGACAAGGTTGAAGGACTGGAAGATCATGCCGATCTTGCGGCGGAAACGGCGCATGGCCTTGCCGTGCAGAGTCATCACATCCACGCCATCCACGATGAGCTGCCCTTCGGTGATGTCGATCATGCGGTTGATGGTGCGGATGAGGGTGGATTTACCTGCGCCGGACAGGCCGATGATGGCTACGAATTCCCCCTGATCAATGGTAAGGTCCACATTCTTCAAACCCTTTACCCCATTGGGGTAGGTTTTGCTGACATTCTTAAACTCGATCAAATCCAACGACCCTTTCTGCACAAGCAAAGTTATGTAGTTTGATTATAGCATGCAATGGCACGAATACGCAAGGAATATGGCGGATTTGTCAAAAGATGCGCAAAAAAGCTCTCCGCGCCGGAAAGCACGGAGAGCTTGGAAAACCTATGGGATCACTGCACAACGGTCAAAGCAGTGCGGGCGCCGTCGTAGTCAGCATCGGTGGCCAGAGCGTAGCCGGTGTGGCTGTACACGCTGAAGATGGCCTGACCTTCTTCGGTGTTGATGATGTTGATCAGAGCGGTCTGCAGAGCGTTGATGAACTCGGGATTGTAGATCTCGGGCTTGGCGGTGGTCACGGCCACGGTGTCGTTGTAGATACCGTCGGTCACGCCGATGACGTTGAGCTCGTTCCAGATGGAATCGGTGCGGCCCATGCCAGCCTTGCCGGTGGCGTCGGCGGAATCGGTGGCGGTGTTCCAGGCAGCCTCGTAGTCGCGGCGGCCGTCGGCGTAGCACACGATGATGTCAACCTGCTCGGCAGCGGCCTGAGCGAAGGCATCGGCGTAGCCCAGCTGCACAACGTTGGACAGATCGGAGATCTTCTTGCCGTCGTAGTTTTCCATCAGCCACATGGTGGGATAGATGTAACCGGCGGAGGAGGAGGTGTTGCCAACGGCCCAAGTGGCCTTGTCCAGCTCTTCCCAAGTCAGCTTTTCGCCAGCATTGACCTTGGCGGCCAGCTCCTTGCCGTACTCGGTGGGAGCGGCATAGACCAAGCTGCGGTAGAAGGTCACCTGCTGATCGGTGGGCAGGGTCTTGTTGGCGTCGCCGTTCCAGGTGGCGGGGTCTTCGCTGTCATTGCTCAGACCGGCGCGGGTAGCGGTCAGGATGACGTCCACTTCCTTAGCTTGGCTGTAGATGGCATAGGTGCCGCCGGGCAGCCAGCCCACATCGATAGAACCGGCGCACATCGCTTCGCCGGTGGCTTCATAGCTGGTGCCGACGGAAATCTCAACTTCGCCGATTTCGTAACCCAGCTTGGCCATTTCAGCCTTCACCAGTTCGGGCAGGTTGGCGGTGCCGGTGATGATGACATCGGCATCCTTGGATGGGACAAACTGGAAGGTCAGGGTGTCCAGCTTCTCAGCCATGGCAGAGCAGCTCATGAGCATGAGGGCAGCCAGCAGCAGGGCAACAAACTTTTTCATTGGAAACCAGTCTCCTTGCTTATGTGAATTTGCGAACCTAACCGCATGATGACATTATATACGATTGCACAGCATTTTTCAATCATTTTTGTCATTCTGCGCCAGCGCGGCCAGTTCATCGAAACGGGCAAGGACGGCTCCGTAGTTTTCCCGGCGGTGCGGGAAGGCGCAGCCTTCGCAGCTCTTCACACCGTTGGCAAGATACTGCGGTCCTCCACCGCACTTCGGCCCCAGCGCATACAGCGGGCAGAAGCAGAACAGACAGTTGAAGTCTTCCTCCGGCACGCCCTGATGACAGGGAAAGTATTCACATTCGCGATTCTGAAAAAAACGATAATGTTCCATGCAACCCTCCTGCATTTCAAATCCTTTCAATGTTTTTCATTCGGCAGCTTTGACCCTGCCTCCTCTTGGCAGCAGAATCAAAAAACGCAAGTCTGCGAAATATGATGCGCTTCCTTGTATGAGGACAGTGAAATAGAATACAGTTCATCATGAATGGAGCATTTCTATGCATAAAGAAAAAGTGACGATAGAAAAGAGAATCCAGGCAGCGAAGGAATGGGCGGATGGATGAAGCAATATAAAGCAAACGGATAATTGGCATTCAAGGCACAAGAACACAGCACTTAGGCAGCTCCGCGATTGGATAAAGCGGCATAATAGCGGCAAAGATGTCGGTCACAAGTTGTCAGGAGGAAGCGCATGAAGCAGGGATGGGTAACCACATAGGAGGAACGGGCAGCAATCGCTAAGGACTTCTTGGAGAACGGAGGCAATTACGGGGAAACGGCCATCAAGCATAACGTGGGCTAACAGTGGTCTATACGTGTCAAGTAGCTTGGAGAAGCCGCTCTGGAGGATCGTCACGGCAAGCGAACGGCAGGTCAAACTGCGAGATCGCCGGAGGAAGAGATACGGAGCCGGATAGCGCAGCATGAGCACGAGTTCGATATGACAGGAATGGAGCGCGACTTGCTAAAAAGTGAACGAATTGGAGAGGAGGGAATATCGCCTATCGCAAGGAAAACAGGAGCTCCTGTATCTGGCGATCCGTGATGATCTGGCACGCTATCATGACGTGGACATCAAGGAAAAGTTTGTTCTGCAGATTGGCCGGGCGAAGAACATTCAGGCAACGATCAAGCAAGCACACAAATCATGGATGCACACGCCATACATCTGATCCGCAGTATATCGCCAAAAAGCTCTTGAACAGACAATTCCATGCCAAGAGGCCGAACGAAAAGCGGCTGACCGCTGTGACAGAGTTCAAGTACAATGTCGGCTTGGGCATCCGCAAGGTGTAGTTGTTTTGCAAAAGGATTTCAATACACTCATCGCGGATTCCGCCGAAAACCGGAGAGCGCTGGCACGAAGCAGAGCATGTCCCGCGTGGCAAGTGCAGCGATAACTGGCCGAGGAAGGCTTCTGGGACAACCTTAAGCGTGAGCGCTACTACGGAAGGCGTTTCACCAGCCGTACAGAACTTGTGGGCATAATCAAAAACTATATTACTGCAACTCAGGACGCTTTCAACGCAGCCTTGGCCTGCTCACGCCGATGGAAAAGCCGCGCTATTCCTAGCTGCATAAAAAAACTTCCTACAGCTTATCTGCCGTTGGAAGCTAAAGCTCCAATTATACTATTCATTGTCTCCTTGATGGGGCACAGTTCAAACGTTTTTGTTATTTCAATCCACTTCCCTCGGGCGGGGGAAGACCATGTCCGTCCACGCCCTCAGTTGCGAGTTAAAATTTCAATCCACTTCCCCCGAGCGGGGGAAGACCGGGCACGGATATAGGTCTCTTTTCCGATACCGTAATTTCAATCCACTTCCCCCGAGCGGGGGAAGACCTGTGTGGGCGCTGTAATATGTGCCGTATGAGGATATTTCAATCCACTTCCCCCGAGCGGGGGAAGACGGGGTTGACTTGTGGACGCTGATTGACCGAGGTATTTCAATCCACTTCCCCCGAGCGGGGGAAGACGGGACAGGAAACAGAGTACGGACACTACCGAATAATTTCAATCCACTTCCCCCGAGCGGGGGAAGACCTTTGTGGTTCGCCACCTCTTCCCGCCACATGTATTTCAATCCACTTCCCCCGAGCGGGGGAAGACGCGCGCGCCAACATTGGTGCGGCTGCGGCTGGCATTTCAATCCACTTCCCCCGAGCGGGGGAAGACCCCGCTAATTGATAAAACCCTAACGCCCGAGATCGATTTCAATCCACTTCCCCCGAGCGGGGGAAGACACAACGGGCAAATGACCTCATTATTTGGGACACAATTTCAATCCACTTCCCCCGAGCGGGGGAAGACTCGCCAGTTATTCCGACCGTGTATGTACTATCACATTTCAATCCACTTCCCCCGAGCGGGGGAAGACTATCTACTTGCGGCAGACGGGAAGTATGCCCGAAATTTCAATCCACTTCCCCCGAGCGGGGGAAGACATAGCCGCCATCTTGGCGGCTATTCAGACCGCTGAAAAACGCCATGTTTTCAAGAGAAAGCATGGCGTTTTAGTATG
>CAZDEF010000073.1:0-12128 GCA_964504385.1 uncultured Oscillospiraceae bacterium | reverse complement strand
TTTCTTGCTTTTCCCATTTGAAAAGACCGCTGACGACTTTGTCAGCGGTCTGAAGCCCCCGCATCAGAAAAGCTCTGATGCGGGGGCTCAGGCCGGCGCAAAAGCTCGCTACGCGATCTTTTCCGCCGAGGGAAGGCGCCGTTTGCCTACTCGCCTACGGCTCGCCGGGCGGCAAACGGCGTAAGGAATGTTTCCGCGCAGAGCGCGGAAACGCCCGCCCGACCGGCAAAGCCGGTCGATACGATCACCCTTGGAGGGCTGCGGCCCTCCAAACCACCCATGGATGGTTTTTCTTTCAGTCCACACTGACCTCGTATTCCTTCCGCGCCCCATGCGCCCCGAACACCTGCCATTTGCCCGCGCCCAGCCGGTCGAACACGGCCTTGCGCTCCTGCGCGCTCAGCGCGGGGTCGGTGTCCACGGACGTCATCAGGATGGGGGCATAGCGGTTATACCGCTTCTGCTCGGAGGTCATGTCGTGCACGTTCACATACACATCGCCGGTGATCGCCACGCGGTGGTCGTAGTCGATCAGCACGATCTCGCCGGGCAGATGGCCGCCCTGCCCTTCGTACACCTCAAAGCGCAGCTCGCCAAAGCAGAAGTAGCCCGCCGCTTCCAGCGGGCGCTGCAGCGGTGAAACGCTGCCCCACAGGGCGCGCACCTTTTCGGCAGGCGTGGTGCGGTACGCCGTCAGCGTTTTGCAGATCTGGATATAGGGCTTGTGCAGGTAATTCTGCTCGCGGAAGGCGGCCAGCCCCTCTTGTTCCAGCCGCAGGCATTCGGCGCTGCGGCGGCTGCACAGCACCTCGTCAAACAGATGCAGCAGCCCGCAGTGATCCACATCGGCATGCGTGATCAGAATGGTCTTTTTCATCGTGTCCCACTCCGGCAGCAAGCGGCGCAGCAGCGCGAGCATCTCCTGCTCATAGCAGGCGTAGCCGCTGTCGATGAACAGCGTCTCGCCCCGGCTCTGCACGATCATGGTGTTGGATCCGCACGGCGGCTCGATGACGGTGACGGCGGTATCCGGCGTGATCTCGTGGCGGGTCACGCGCGGCCTGAAGCTATCGCCGCGCGATGTGGACAGAAGCTCGGCAAAACGGCTGATGCTGTTGAACGTACGGTAGGGCGAAAGGCCCTGCTCGTCCAGCGTCTGCATCGCCAGATTGGTGTTGATCATCAGCCGGCTGCGGTCGTCCTCCGTGCCGCCCATGGATTCCACCAGCCAGGATACGAAGTCGTTGTAAAAAATGCTGTTGTCATACACGCGCTCGGAGCGGTTGTAGTTGATCACACGCACCTGACACAGCTTTTCCGCCTCGCTCAGGAAGGTGGACAGATCCTGCGCCTGCTCCACGAACAGGCCCATCTTGAACAGCTGATACTCCGTGCCGTTCTCCTGCGAGCTGATGTAGGAAATGTTGAACCGGAAGCGTTCAATCAGCTCCAGCACCTTTGTCACGCCGCCCGGCTCATCGCGCAGGCGAAACTCGATGAGGATCACATGGGGGGCGTCATGGGGCTCTGGCAGATAGCCGATCTGGGCCAGCTCCTCATCTGCGGCGCGCAGGCTGCTCTCAGGCCCCTCCGCATCGATGAAGAGGGTGTGGCTGTCCACGGCTTTGTTGTAGCTCACGCGGGTGATGTTCACGCCCAGCCGCGCAAAACAGCGGCTGGCCTGCAAAAACGCGCCGATGTGGTTGGGCATGGTGGTAACGTAGGTCTTTTTCATGCACAGTGCTCCTTGTTATCTTCTGTGCGCCGTGTAGCTGGCGCGCAGCTTGCTGCGGGCGGGAGGCCGCGCGGTCCTGCGGCGGCGTGCGGCGGCGGCCAGCGCGCTGCGCGGCCAGCAGTCGGCGTCCACCCACGGCGCATAGCGCCGCTCGGGCAAGCCGCCGGAGCGCTTGAGCCAGATAAAGGGCTGCAGGCGCTTGACAGGCTGGCGCACGATGTAGGCATATGCGCCGTCCTGCTGGCGGTCGCGCAGGGTCAGCCGGTGCGGCGCGGTGCCGCACTCCGCCAGCGCCTTGCACAGGCTGCGGGTGGAGCTGTCCTGCACGATGGGGCGGATGACCGCGCGCAGCTCGCGCAGGCGCGCTTCGTCCAGCGGCTGGCCGGTCAGCGCTTTGTGACCGGTCTGCAGATGCGCGTTGAACCGCTCCACCAGTTCCAGCGCACGGTCGCCCGCGCGCCACAGCATGCGGTCCACCGTCGGCGTGGCCCACCAGCTGTTCATCAGGTCGTTCAGGCCGTCCGCGCCCTTCTCCTCCACCACGCACTGCACCAGCGCCGCCAGATAGCTGATCGCGGCGGGCATATCCGTCATGCCGGCGGTCAGCGGCAGCAGCGCCTTCCGCAGACGTTCCTCGCCCTCATCGCCGTCCCAACCGTAGGTGGCCTGCCGCAGGGCATCGTCCGCAGGGTATTCCATGCACAGCCCCAGATGCACCAGCGCGCCCAGCCGCGGCACCACATCATCGCTGTTCAGGAGGTGGTACAGCGGATAGGCTGCGGGATCGTACACAAAGCGGCCGGTGGCGACCATGGGCGATGCAAAGCCGTAGCCCACCATGTTCTGCGGCAGCACGCCCCAGTCGGTCATCAGGCGGTGCGCCAGCACCTGCATCACCGCGCCGCCCTGACTGTGCCCGGCCATCCACAGCCGGAACGGCGAGGACAGGCTGCGCATGCTGGCGAACACCTCGCCCAGCGTCAGCTTTTCCATCCCCATCGTCCGCGCCGCCGTGGGAAACACGATGCTTTCGGCATTCAGTTCAAAGCTCTCGCACAGCTGATAAAAGCCGCGGTGGAAGCCCTCCTCCGTGGTAAAGCGGAAGTTGGAGATCCAGTCGTAAAAATGCTTGCCTGTACCCATGAAGCCGATGGCCAGCAGCCATGTGCCGTTTTCGCCGGGATGCATCATGCACACAGCCTTCACGGTATCGCTCTTTTCGCGCTGACGCAGCGCCGTCATCAGCTGCGACAGCGGGTTGGGATCCAGCAGCGCCGCCTTGGCCCGCAGCAGACGGAAGCGGTTGACAAACGCGCGCAGACCGTCGCCGCTTTCCCAGTGGGTCAGGCCGCTTTGCAGGCTGTCGTCCACCAGCAGGGAAAAATCCGTCCAGCCCGCCTCGCGCCACGGATCCAGATCCAGCGTATAGGTCATATCCGCCAGCTCCAGCGACAGCTGCGCCGCCTCCTGCGAAAAGGGCGGGCGCAGGCGGTAGAACGGATCCTGACAGAAGGGGGCCGTCAGCGCCGCCGTGTGCGACAGGTCGCACCCCGTGATGGGGCCCGCGCCGGCGTTCTTTTCCTCCTCCGCTTTTCTTTGAAAGGGATTCCAGCTGCGTTTCGTCATGGCGAAACCTCCCGGTTGATGACAGGATAAGCGTGTTTATTATAGCAGATTTTCAGGCGTGCAAAACAATAAATCAAAAAGAACCTGCTGCGGAAGTTCCGCAGCAGGTTCCGGGGAAAGCAAAGGATCAGTCGACCAGAGTGATGAACTCGGGCAGTTCGCCGGTAGCAACCACGAAGCCGGACACATAGCCGATGCCGCAAGCGTCAGCGTCAGCGTTGGAGCCCAGACGGTTGGTGCCGTGCACGCCGCCGGTCACTTCGCCAGCCGCGTACAGGCCGGGGATGACCTGACCGTAGATGTCATACACGCGGGTGTGAGTGTCGATGACCAGACCGCCCATGGTGTGGTGGACGGAAGGATACTGCGGCAGAGCGTAGTAGGGGCCTTCTTCGATCTTCACCATGGTCGCAGCCATCACCTTGCCGAAGTCGGGATCGACGCCGGAATCGATGTAGCTGTTGTGCTTTTCGATGGTGGCCTTCAGGTTCTCGACCGTCACCTGAGGATATTCGCCCTTGATGGCGAAAGCGTTGATCTTCTCAACCAGCTCTTCCAGGGTATCGCCCTTCAGCACGCGGCCGGTCTCCACACCAGCGGCGATCTCTTCGGGATAAGCGAAGGGAACGACGGGCTCGGTGAAGATGGCGTAGGTGGAGATGAAGCCGGAGTTGGAAGCAGCGTTGGCGCACACGTCGCGGCGGTCGCCTTCGTTGACGTAGCGGTTGCCCTGATAGTCAACATAGATCACGCCGTAGGAGGGGCCGGTGAAGGGCCACACAGCGTAGGAATCCAGCACGCCGGTGTTGGGATCCGCCCAGGGATAGCGCTGAATGTTGCTCATCTGGGTGGTGTTGGCGCCGATGGCCTGGGCCAGGTAGATGCCCTCGCCAGTGGAGGCAGCCTTGATGTTGGTGGTGGGCAGGTCAGCGGTCAGGTAGGGCACCTGAGTCTCGCGCATTTCAACATTGGAGGAGAAGCCGCCGGTCGCCAGGATGACGCCCTTCTTGGCCTCGATGGTCTTGTAGCCGTCAGCGGTGGAAACGCGGATACCCACAACCTTGTTTTCCTCGTCGCGGGTGCGGTAGATCTCAACCATCTTGGTTTCCAGCTGGATGTTGGCGCCGGTCTTCTGCAGCATGGCCAGCTGCAGGTTGGTGATGTCGGAACCGACCTGGTTCTCGGTCACGTAGGTGCGGTAGCCGTAGTGTCCGCCGGGACGGGCCAGCGTGTCGCGGATCTTCAGGCCGTTGTCCAGCAGCAGGTTGAAGTACACGGGGGAGGCTTCCACCATCAGCTCGACCAGTTCAGGATCGCTCATGTTGTCGCCGCCGGCGATGGTATCTTCAATGTGCTTTTCAGCAGTGTCAGGCACCAGGTCAAACTTCTGCTGCAGCTCGGCAGCCACTTCAGAAGTGTAGGCAGCGTACTGGCCGCCGTTGATGGCGGAGTTGCCGCCGGTGGTGGACAGCTTTTCGATCAGGGTCACGGAAGCGCCGGACTCCACAGCGGAGTAAGCGGCAGCCAGACCGGCGAAACCGCCGCCGACCACGACCACGTCGTAGCTCTCATCCCAAGTGGAGGGCACTTCGAAGGAGCCCATCACCGGGTAGTAGGAGGGAGCGACTTCTTCCACAGCAGCCACTTCGCCGGAGAAGGCGGCGATGTCGGCGCCAGCTTCGACCAGAGCAGCCTCGACAGCGGCCTTCACGCCGTTGGAGGTCATGGTAGCGCCAGCCACAGCGTCGACCGCGATGGACTGGGCCTCAATAATCGCAGCGGGGATCTTTTCCAGAGCCGGCCAGCCGGGAGCGGTCTCCTGGTAAGCAACCACCTTGATATCGGTGATCTCGGTCTCGGTCACGGTCACTTCCACGGTCAGGCCGTCGTACATACCCTTGGCGGTGCCGGTGTAGGTGCCGGGCTTCATGCCTTCAGCCATAGCGGGCACGAACAGCATGGTAGCCATCATGCACAGCGCCAGAGCGCAAGCAAGCAGTTTCTTCATCTTGTTTCTTTCCCCTTTCATTTCATTAAGACGTCAGCCGAAACTGACGATTCGGAAACCTATTACAATTATAAATGTTTTTTCTTTGTTCTGCATACGAAAGAAGAAAATGAACGATTCGAAAAAAGAAAATGATTGCCAGAAAATTCACAATATCTTCTTGGAGACCGTCAGATCCTCCGCCCACTCATTGCTGAGCATAGGATCCTCGCGCAGGCGCTCCTGCGCATAGTCCGTCGCGTGGCGCAGCAGCGCCTTGGCCAACGGGCGCAGGGATTCGTAGCTCTTGTACAGAAGCATTTCCCAGCCCCACAGCCGCGGCTGGCCCAGATCCAGCACGGCCATATCGTGCGTGGCGCAGAAATTGGCCACGGCGCTGTGCGGCATCAGGGTCAGCGCCTGCTCCGCGCGCACCTGATCCACCACCAGGTTCATGTTGCCCAGATAGGTCACGTTGCCCAGCTTCACGTCCCGGCGCTTCAGCAGGGCCATCAGCTCAGCTACGAAGCAGCAGGTATCATGGGGGTAGATGAACGGCATGCCGCGCAGATCCTCATACGCCAGCCGCCCCTTTTGCAAAATAGGGTTGGAACGGGTGGTGAGCAGATAGGCCGGCTCCCGGTAGAGGCGCGCGCTTTCAAGCCCGGGCTGGGGCTTGCCGTCCACACAATAGTAAAAGCCCAGATCCACCAGATCGTTCTTCACCAGCTGGGGCACGCTGGTGTTGGGCGATGTGAGCAGACTGACGCGCGAGCGCGGGTAGAGCTGTGCAAACTGGTTGAGCAGACGCAGCAGACTGTTGCCGGTGTTCACCTCGCAGCCGCCCAGCATCATGGCGCTTTCCTGCACCTGCGTGGCGGAAATGCTGTCTACGGCGTTGTAGTAACTTTCCAGTATTTTATCCGCATGCTCCACAAAGGTGTTGCCCTCCGCCGTCAGGCACAGCTGACGCCCCTGCTTGAAAAACAGGTTCACGCCCAGCTCCTGCTCCAGCAGCTGAATGTGCTTGAACAGCGTGGAAGGCGCATACTGCAGCTGCTCGGCTGCCTTCTGATAATTCAGGGTTTTGGCCAGTGTTCTGAAGGTGATCAACTGCTTCATGTCCACAGCGCTTCCCCCCTTCCTTCATTTTCCCAAAACGCTTTGATAAGTTTGTGAATCCATTAACAAAGTTCGTCCTTTATTGTACACCTGTTTGACGTTCATTTCAACCGGAAAGCGCACCATCTTGAAAATCCATCCGATAGCGTCCTATCATACGGAAAAAGACCGTGCTCCGTCAAGGGCACATCCGGACAAAAAGCGCCCGCATATGAAAAGCCCGTTCTCCCTTTTTCAGAAGAACGGGCCTGATTCACGGCGTGCAATAGGCACATTTCCCCGTGCCGTCGCACCCCGCGCAGTTCACATAGGTGCCCTTCGTCACGCCATATCCAGTCACATAGTACCGTCTGCGGCCGTAGCAGACCTGACAGATGCCCGTGCCGCCGCAGGAGAAGCACCGATCATCCGCCTTTGGCCAGCCGCTGCCCCGCCATTCGAACGCCGTGCCGCTGCGGTCGGAGGGTTGCGGAGCGGACGGCTCTTTGGCTGTTTCTGCCGCAACAGCTTTCTCCAGATACAGCCCATAGCCCGCTTCGATCATCACCACGGACAGTTCCGGCGCTACCAGCACGCGGCCTCCGTTGGGGTAGGTATACAGCAGGGCGGATGTTCCGTTCACCGTGGCGTCCCTGCAGGACAGGCGCGCCTCCTGCACGGCGCTTTGCTGCCCGTTCTCTTTCTCCAGCCGTTGGAACAGCCCATCCATCACCGCTTCAGGATCCTGCGTCCACTTCTTCTGTATGCCGCTATTCTGCCCCGTTGGGGTGATGGCATAGGCCGTCGACGTCCATCCGCCGGCGTTCGCCTCCCCTAGCTCGCTCAGCTGAAACGCAGGCTCGCCAGCATCCGAAGAAATCAGATGCGCATTTTCCAGATTGGGCACGGGATAGGTCTTCGTCTCGGCCAGCCCGCAGGCGGGCAGCAACAGCAGCAATACCAGCAGCACGCACAGCATTTTTCTCATCCGCGCACGCTCCTTCATGATCAAAAACAGGCTTTACTTCGTTACGATCTTGCCATCCACGATCTCGCCATCCGGGCAAACCCCGTAATAGGTGATCAGGATGGTGCTGGCGGAACTGGTGTAGGAAAGCATCTGTTCGATCTCCAGCTCGATGTCCTCCGCTTCGTTATAGAAGACCATGGTGATATCGCTGGTCCCCACTTCCTGCTTGCTCATCTGGTAGCCGGCATCCACCAGCTTTATGATATAATCCCCCACATCGGAGCTGGTGCCGGTAAAGTTGTAAACAGCAGAGTTGAAGCCAATATAGCCCACACTGCCGGATCTGCCGAATTTGGGCGGCAGGGTCTTGCTCTTGGCGACAGGCTGCGTGGGAATGTCGATCACAAAATCCGTCTTCTGCGGGCCTTCCGCCAGCGTCAGCTGGCAGTCCTGTTCGATCAGCATCAGCGGTTCGGTATCCGCCAGCGCCAGCGCATACAGCACCCGTCCGCCGTTGGGATAGGTGTACAGCAGGGCGTCGGTGCCGTTCACCTTCACATCCTCGCGCTGAACCGAAACGCCCGTTTCCTTTTCCAGCTCGTCATACTGCTGCTGCACCAGCGCGGCCAGCTTCTGGCGCGTGGCGTCGTTCGTGCCGGTATACACAATGGTATAGGCCTTGCCGTCCAGATCGCCTGCTGCCATATCGCCCAGCTCAGCAACCTGAAAGGGATGATCCTCGCCCGTGAGCTGCGCGGCGTTTTCTAGATTGGGCACCGTGTAGCCGGGGGCCAGCGAGGGGATATCAAACGACTGCGCTGCGCAGACGGTCGGCACGATCAGGAGCAGTGCCAGCAGCAGGGAGACCATTCGGAGCTTTCGGGTCATACGGGGTTCCTCATTTGATTCACAGTGGATCCGTTAGGGATGAAAGAAGCCCCGCTCTCCGCACGCTGTCTGTGCGCGAAGAGCGGGGAAAACCCTTCTTCTTTACTTCAGCAGCTGCTGGGCAGAAGCGGTCAGGGTGGCGAGCAGCGCCTGGGCCTTGGCTTCTTCTCGGTCATTGACGTTGACGTACAGCTTGATCTTGGGCTCGGTGCCGCTGGGGCGCACGCACACGAAGTGGCCGCCCTCCATGGCGAAGTACAGCACATCGCTCTCGGGGTAGTCCAGCTTCTTCACTTCGCCGGTGGCCACATCGGTTTCGGTGCCGCGCTGGATATCCAGCACGCGCTTCACCTTCACACCGCCGATCTCGGTCGGCGGATTATTGCGGATGCGGGTCATGATCTCGCCCATCACCTTCAGGCCGTCGATACCCGGCAGGGTGGTGGATTCCACATGCTCCAGATAGTAGCCGTACTTTTCAAAGATCTCGGCCATCACATCGGTGAGGGTCTTGCCCATGGTGGAATAGTAGGCCGCCGCCTCGGCGATGAGCAGGGAGGCGTTCACGCCGTCCTTATCGCGCACGAAGGTGCTGGACAGGAAGCCGTAGCTCTCCTCGAAGCCGAACAGGAAGGTATGGCTGCCGGTATCCTGGAACTGCTGGATCTTTTCGCCGATGAACTTGAAGCCGGTGAGCGTGTCGAAGATGGCCACGCCGAAGGCATCGGCGATGGCATGCGCCAGCTCGGTGGACACGATGGACTTGACCACCGCGCCATTGTCGGGCAGCGTGCCCTGCGCCTGCTTGGAGGACAGGATGTAGTACAGCATCAGGCAGCCGATCTGGTTGCCGGTGAGCAGTTTGAAGCTGCCGTCCTTCTGGCGCACGGCCACGCCCAGACGGTCGCAGTCGGGGTCGGTGCCGAAGATGGCGTCCGCGCCCACTTCATTGGCCAGCTTGATAGCCAGCGTGAAGGCGGCGGGATCCTCGGGGTTGGGCACCTTGACGGTGGAGAAGTTGGGGTCGGGCGCTTCCTGCTCCTTGACCACGCTCACGTTGGTGATGCCGATCTCCTTGAGGATACGGCGCACCGGCACATTGCCGCTGCCGTGGATGGGGGTATAGACGATCTTGAGGTTCTTACCGGCCTCGGCTACCACGTCCGGGTTGATGGACAGGGTCTTGACCAGCGCGATGTAGTCGTCGTCCACTTCCGCATTGCCGATGATGTGCAGCAGACCGCAGGCCTTGGCTTCCTCCTCGGTCATGCGCTTGGCTTCGGTAAAAGTGAGCGCGTTGATCTTTTCCGTCACAGCGGCAGCTGCTTCGGGGCCCAGCTGTGCGCCGTCCTCGCCGTACACCTTATAGCCGTTGTACTGCGGGGGGTTATGGCTGGCCGTGATGACCACGCCGGCCTTGGCGCCCAGATGACGCACGCCGAAGGACAGCAGCGCCACGGGGCGCAGCGCGTCGAACAGGTAGGTCTTGATCCCGTTGGCGCACAGCACCAGCGCGGTCTCCAGTGCGAACTCGGTGCTCATACGGCGGCTGTCATAGCCGATGACCACGCCGCGCTCCTTGTTTTCGGCGTTATCTTCGATCAGGTAATCCGCCAGTCCCTGCGTGGCGCGGCGGACGGTATAGATATTCATACGGTTCATACCCGCGCCCAACACGCCGCGCATGCCGGCGGTGCCGAAGCTGAGGTTCCGGTAAAAACGGTCTTCCTTTTCCTTTTCATCCTGCTCGATAGCGCGCAGGTCCTTCATGGTATCTTCGTCATTGGCAAAGGCTTCGAGCCACGCCTGATAATTTTCACGATAGCCCATGGTTCAGCACCTCTTTCTCAGGTCTATTGCATTGTTAGGTCTCATCCGGGAAAATCCCAAAAATAGTATACCACCATGCGCGCTACTTTGCAAATGAAGAAATGAGGGGACGTTTGTAAGCAGTGGAGAAAACGCGCCCATCATCAAAGATGCGTTTGCAGATCTACGGTATTTTGTAAGCCGAGTCCGTAATGACAGCGTGGAACAGAGGGAAATTGGCGGTCAGTCGATTGTACAGCGGATGAAAAGCTGCGCTGTTATGGATGTTTCCTGTGGTTACAACGGTATCCAGCACAAAGCCACGCTCGTCGCAGGCAGTGCGCGCTTCATCGGCAAAACAGTGCTTGGATCCCCTATTCGGAACATACCGCTTTCCGGATCGATCATGGAAACAGTGACTTCCTTCCCTTCCGGCGGCTGGTCTCCATCATCCTTGAAAGGTAGCTTTCCGTGGTTTTTCCCGTTGCGGTTGATTGTCTCAAACAGTTAGCGGCTGTTGACACTTCCTGCTTGATTTTGCGGTGGATGTTGGCATCGGCCTTGATGTGCGTTCCGTCAATATACTCTGCTTCCGGCGCAAGGCATCCCGCACGGTCGGCTTCGTACAGGAGCCACTGGAATACCTGCTCTATGGTAGCTGAGGTAAAGCGGTGGCGGAAGTTATAGCTCACCGTTGAAAAATGCGACAGTTCATCGCTGAGGGCATAGCCCAAAAACCACCGGTATGCCACATTGAATTTGATTTTTCCCCCCATGGTTCTTCTCAACGAAGGGATCCCCAACAGATGCTGGATGATGACGATCTTGTACAGTACCACCGGATCTTCGCTCGGACGGCTGTTGCCTTTGCAGTACGATTCTTCCACGAAAGCGTAGATGCGAATGAGATCTACCGCTCTGTCGATCTATCTGAGCAGATGATCTTCGGGCACAAGATCCTCCATGTTCAGTATTTCTACTACTTGTCGTCTAAGCTCCTGTTGCTGGTTCAACGTTTCTGCTCGCTTCTTTCACACTTTTCTCTTATTCTATCATTGTGTATGCGAAAAAGCCCAGCTTTCGCTGGACTTTTTCGACAGGCTGGAGTCCCTGCTGCGGCAGGGGCTTATAAGTTTTGCACGAATGGGTACCGCCGTGCCCTGCTTGCCAAGGCCTCTTCACTCGCCGATGTCGCTGACAAGATCATGGACCTTCTTCAGAATCTCGTTTAATTCCTCATCCTTGAAGCGACCAACACAGCATTTACGGATATCATCATAACTTGAAACAACAGATCCTAGTACAGCCTGGAAATAGCTTGTAAAATCATCCTTGAAGATCCCGTGGCGTGTGAGGAAGCTGTGCTCATAGGTAATCTCGCCGTCACGCTCATCATACTTGAAGGAGCCAAACCGCTTGGTGAGGTTTTCCTTTGCCAGCAATTTGCAGAGGGGATACTCATAAGTAGCATCTGCCGTGATGGGGAGAATCACATTAATACGGCAACTATTGGGATTCGCTCCAACAAAAATCTTAATCTGAAGCTTGATATTGTGAGCTCCTAAGCTAAGCTCATAAAGGACAAGGTCGCTCTGAAGCTCGCTAGTGCTGTAATCCCAGTCGTTTTCATCGAGAAACTCTTTGACTGTGACAGCATTTTCCATGTAGTCCTTGTTTTCCTCACTGAGGACTACAGGTGCATCGTCATTCTTGAGATCCTCGATCATCTTATCAAACGGGTTTGCCATAGTTCATTCCCCCTTCCTTTTTGTACTTTACGCTATAAATCTGGAGCACTCTAAAGTAATTAGAGGTGATACTGGAGAAAAAACGGTTAATCGCAGAGCGCTTTTTCGTTTTGTGTTTCAGCAAAAGGAGTGATTTGATAAGTAGCAATAATACTTTACCACATTAACCATAATTAGTCAATGGCAAATGACATCTGTAGCGTTACAATTTTGTTGAGGTACAATACATAGGTAACAAAAAAGGAATAGAAAACAGAGAGCCAA
>CAZDEF010000072.1:0-12460 GCA_964504385.1 uncultured Oscillospiraceae bacterium | reverse complement strand
ACATGTTCCTGTCTCAGCCTTCCTGCGACCTGCAGGGCGCTATCCAGGCCAAGTGGTGCCTGGAGCAGGGCTACAACAACATCGCTGTGCTCTACCGCACCGATAACTCCTACAGCTACTCCCTGTACTACGCCTTCAGCGCTTATATGCGCGCCAACGGCGGCAACATCGTGGCTGCTCAGAACTTCGTGGCTGGCGACACCGACTTCAGCACTCAGATCATGAAGATGCTGGACGCCAACCCCGACGTGCTCTTCTGCCCCAACTACACTGCTGAACTGGGCGGCATGATCGAGCAGATCCGCTCCTACGGCTGGGAAGGCCAGATCGTGTGCGGTCTGGACGCTGCTCCCGTGCTGAATGAGCAGGTCGCCCCCGAAGACATCAAGGGCTGCGTATTCGTGTCCAACATCGATCTGGGCAGCGAAAAGATCAGCGGCATCTGGAATGAATATGCTGCTTGGTCCGGCTACACCGGCGCTACCAACCTGATGAAGTTCTGTCTGGGCTATGACATGGCCAGCGTGCTGGCTCACTGCATCGCCGAGGGCGGCGCTACTCCCGAAGGCGTGCGCGCTCAGCTGGGCATGCTCAAGGATTATGAAGGCCTGACCGGCATCATCTCCCTGGGCGAGGACACTCACCAGCCCTATGGCCTGGCCATGAACATTTACGAGTACACCGGCGAAGGCAATCCTTCCGAGTACAAGCTGCTGGTTGGCTACTCTGCCGATACCGTGGACTACACGCTGGAAGAGTTCTCCTACTAATGTAAAACGATCCTCTTATCATCTCGGGGGCTGCCATCCACTGGTGGCGGCCCCTGACTTTTGAAAGTGGGATCCAAATCCACCAATTCGTTCCCGGGAGGCATGACGCTATGGCAATCACTACATTCGTGCAGACGTTGGTCAACGGCCTGGCCATTGGAGGATCCTACTCCATGATTGCCGTCGGTTTCTGTCTGGTCTATTCCATCATGAAGTTCACCAACTTCGCTCATGGTTCCATGATCAGCGCGGCGGCTTTTGTAAGCTATTGGTTTTGCAACAAGTTCCAGCTTGGGTTGCTGGGCAGCCTGTGCGCCGCCATCTTTGCCGGTGCACTGATTGGTCTCATCACAGAATTTCTCGCTTTCCGCAGAATTGCGAAGAAAAGCGCATCCAACTTCTATTTCTTCGTTTCTTCCCTGACATGGGGCACGCTGGTGGAACAGCTGGTGAATAACGGCGTTGGCATTCGCGCGCTGGCTTTCCCCAAGTTCTACTCTTCACTTTCAATCAAAATCACGCTGTTTGGCACCAAGTATACGATCATGACCAACTATCTGTACATGCTGGTTTCGGCCGTGATCGTGCTGATGCTGCTGTTTGTGTTTCTATATAAGACCAAGTATGGCCGCGCTATCCGCGCCACCTCCTTTGACCGCGATACGGCCAATCTGATGGGTATCAACGTGGCGCTGACCATCCAGATCGTGTTCATTCTGGCGGGCATCATGGCCGGCGTGGGCGGTGTGTTCTTGGGCGTGAAAAACAAGATCTACGCGCAGTTGGGCAGCGACGTGGTGACCAAGGGCTTCATTTCCTCGGTCATCGGCGGTTTGGGCAGCGTGTATGGCGCTGTGATCGGCGCGTTCGTGCTGGGCGTTGTGGAGCAATTCCTGGTTTATTTTGTCGGCTCCAATATGGCCCGCGTGCTCATCTTTGTGCTGATGTTGGTCTTCCTGCTGATCCGCCCGCAGGGCATTGCCGGCGTTGTCGTGAAGGACAAGGCCTGATGGAAGGGAGAATATGAATGAACCCTTATGTTGAAGCAGTATTGACTTTCACTTCGATCACCTGTATCACGGTGTGCGGCCTGTACATTCTGACCGGTCTGACGGGCATGTTCTCGCTGGGTCAGGCTTCTTTCATGGCGCTGGGCGCTTATACCGCGGCTGTGCTGGGCAAGATGTACGACTGGCCCTTTCTGCCCTGCCTGCTGGTAGGCGTGGTGCTGTCTGTTGCCATGGGTTTCATATGCGGATATCCCATCATGCGTTTGCGAAAGGAATATCTGGCGCTGGTCACGCTCTGCTATGGCGAGGCGGTGATCGCGCTGCTCAACCAGTCCAATGTGACGGGCGGCGCGCTGGGCATGTCGGATATCCCCAAGCACACCACGTTGCTGGTGGCGATCATCTTCCTGGCCTTCGGCATTTTCTTTGCCCGCAATTTCCGCCACTCCAAATTCGGACGCATGGCCATTGCCATCAAGTCCGATGAGCTGGCCAGCAAATCCATGGGCATCAATATGGCGGCGGTCAAGATGCGTTCCTTCCTGTGCGCGGCCGGTTTGGCCGGTTTGGCGGGCGGCCTGTATGCCTTCTATCTGCAGTATGTGGATCCGTCGCTGTTTGGCTGGCGCAAATCCGGCGAGTGGATCTCCTGGGTGTTCTTTGGCGGCGTGAACAGCCTGACTGGTTCCATCATCGCCACTTTCGGCCTGAGCGCGCTGAGCCAGTTCTTCTCCCGCTTTGCGGATTATCAGGTGCTGATCTACAGCGCCATGGTGCTGCTGGTGCTGAACTTCAAGCCCAACGGCGTGTTTGGCTACTGGGAGATCTCCGATCTGTTTTTCAGCCGCGATAAGCGCAAGGAACGCCTTTTGGCAGAAGCGGCAGCAAGGGAAGGAGCGCTGAAAAAATGAACAGACTGGAACTGAAAAACGTATCCCTTAGCTTCGGCGGCGTCAAGGCTGTGCAGAACTTTTCGCTGACGGCGCAGGAGGGACAGATCATTGGTGTCATTGGCCCCAACGGCGCCGGAAAGACCACCATTTTCAACGTGATCTCCGGTGTGTATACGGCCGATGAGGGTCAGATCTTTCTGGACGGCGAGGAGATCACCAAGCTGGCGCAGCACCGGATCGCACTGAAGGGCATTTCCCGCACCTTCCAGAATATCCGCCTGTTCCATGGCCTGAATTGTCTGGAGAATGTGCAGACCACGCTGGACTCTTCTTCCAAGTATAATCTGCTGGACGCTATTCTGCTCACGCCCCGCCGCCGTGCGGAGGAAAAGCGCACGCGCCTGCGCGCACTGGAAGAACTGCAGTGGGTGGGACTGGGCGACTATGTGCTGGAAAATCCGGAGAATCTGTCCTATGGTTTGCAGAGAAAGCTGGAGATCGCCCGCGCATTGGCGGCGGATCCGAAGGTGCTGCTGCTGGACGAGCCGGCCGCAGGTCTGAACCCCAAGGAAGTGCAGGAGCTGACCAAGCTGATCCTGCGCATCCGCGACGAACGTGGCATTACCATTCTGCTCATTGAGCACCGTTTGGAGCTGGTCATGTCCATTTCCGAGATCATCTATGTGCAGGACTTCGGCCAGACCATCGCCGTGGGTACGCCTGCGGAAGTGCAGCAGAATCCGGAGGTCATCAAGGCCTATCTGGGTGAGGAGGAATGACCCATGATGCTTGAGATCAATAACCTGTCTGTCAACTATGGGCACATTCAGGCGCTGCAGGGCGCTTCCCTGCGCGCAGAAGAAGGCAGCATCGTATCCATCATCGGCGCGAACGGCGCTGGTAAATCTACCATGCTGCGCACCATCTCCGGCCTGAATGCGGCCAAGAGCGGCAGCTCCATTCGTTTCCTTGGCAAGGAGATGGTGGGCGTTGCGCCCCACAAGATCGTGCGTGCAGGCATCGTTCATGTGCCGGAAGGCCGCAAGGTGTTTGCCGGGCTTTCGGTCATCGACAATCTGAAGATCGGCGGTTTCCTGTACAAGGGTGCAGAGCTGCAAAAGACGCTGGATCACATTCTGGAAATGTTCCCGATCCTGGCAGAGCGCCGCAATCAGTTTGCAGGCACCCTGTCTGGCGGTGAACAGCAGATGCTGGCCATTGGCCGAGGCTTGATGGCGCAGCCCAAGCTGCTGCTGCTGGACGAGCCTTCGCTGGGTCTGGCTCCCATCGTGGTCAACACCGTATTCAAGATGATCAACGAGATCCGCGAGTCCGGCGTGACCATTCTGCTGGTGGAGCAGAACGCCCGCAAGGCGTTGAACATCTGCGACAAGGCGTATGTGCTGGAGAACGGCTTTATCCGCAAGGAAGGTTCCGGACAGCAGCTGCTGAACGATCCGGACGTTATCGCCGCTTTCTTGGGAGAATCTGTCTGATGACGGAAAAGAAGCAGTCCTTGCGCCTAACCGCCTTCTATGCGTATGCCGCCATGGCGCTTCTGGGGGCGGTGCTTACGATCGTGAACGCCACTCAGGGGCGCTTGGCGGACAGCTATGGTGTGGCGGAAAACCGAATTTCTCTGATGATCAGTTGTATGGGCGTAGGCCGTTTGCTGATCCAGATCGTGTGTGGCGCGCTGTCGGATCGCTTCGGCAGGAGGACGCTGGTGTTGTTCGGCCTTATCGGCATGGCGTTTTTTTTCTTCGCCATGCCGATGGTTCGTTCACTGGCTGGCGGTATGCTGATGTGCGTGCTCTGCGGCGTGTTCTATGGCATGGTCAACACAACGATGCTGGCATTGGTGTTTGACTGCTATGCCGGCAGCGGCAATACGCAGATCGCTCAGGTGCGGGTGCAGACGGTGTATGCGCTGGGCGGCATTCTTGTGCCTTTTGGTGCGAGCCTGTTGCTGGCGGGCGGAATGCCGTGGAAGTATCTGTATTGGATCTGCGGTCTGGTTACGCTTGGGATGATCCTTGCGCGTCAGTTTGTATTCTTCCCGCCCGTGACGGTGCGTACTGCGCAGGAGAACGGCTATGTTCAGCTGCCAAAACTGGGCAGGGAAGGGCTCCTGCTGATGCTGACCACGTTTTGCCTCTATGGTGCGCATACCATGGGGTTGACGTGGATCACCACGTTGGCTTCCGGTCGCACACAGATGGCCAATGCGGATGCCGTGCGCATGTTGAGCATCTTCAGCCTTGGCGCGCTGCTGGGCTCACTGGTGGTCATGCGGCTGCTGCGCCGCTTTGCCAATCTGCAGGTACTCACATGGGCGCCGCTGTTGGCGGCTGTGTTCTTTGCCGTATGTACCCTCACCAGCCATGCGGGGCTGTTCTGTGCGTGCGCTCTGCTGGCGGGGATGTGTACGGGTTCCCTGTTCAACCTCATCGTTGGGGTGGGTGGGTTTATGTTCCCCAAAGCTTCAGGCACCATCAGCGGCATGCTGGCCACGGCCAGCGGCAGCGCATCGCTGGTGCTGCCGGCTGTGACCGGTTGGCTGCTGGACGTGATCAGCATTCAGGCCATGTTTTGCACGGTATTTGGGCTGCTCCTGCTGGGGGTGCTGGCCGTTGCAATGCTGCGCCGCCGTGACCGGCTGCTGCGTCAGAACTGAAACGGCGCTTTCTCGTCTTTGAGGGAGCGTGAACGCTATAATAAGGAGGTTGCCATTTTATGGTGAACATTGGTATTGTCGGCTCGGGTTTTGCGGCTGAACTGCATATGGATTCCTATCGTCAGCTTGGCATGAAGGATGTGGAAGTACTGGCCATCTGCTCCAAGGATGCAAACCTGCGGGAGACCGCGGATGCGTGGGGGATTGCCCGCACCTATGGCGATCTGGCAGAAATGCTGGCAGATCCCGATATCGACCTTGTGGATATCATCACGCCCCCGGCCCTGCATGAGCCGATGATCGTGCAGGCGATGGAAGCTGGCAAGCATGTGATTTGCGAAAAGCCGCTGACCGGTTTCTTTGACCCCGCTGTGCGTGAAGACGGCCAGCCGGTACCCTGTGCAGAAATGTACGAAAAAGCCAATGAATCGCTCGACAGGATCCAAGCGGCCATGGAACGCACCGGCAAGCGGTTCTTCTATGCAGAAAACTATGTGTATGCCCCCTCGGTGCGCAAATGCGCCGAGCTGCTCAAAAAGAAAAAGAGCAAAATCCTGCTCATCAAGGGCGAAGAATCCCACAGCGGTTCTCATGCTGCACATGCCCCCTACTGGAAGCTCAACGGCGGCGGCGCGCTGATCCGTCAGGGCTGTCACCCGCTGTCTGCTGCACTGTATTTGAAGAGTGTAGAAGCCAAGGCGCGCGGTGAGGAGATTCGCCCCGTATCCGTTACGGCTGTCACCGGCCGCTTGAGCGACATGCTGCAGGGCGAGGAGCACAAATATATCGCTGCCCGTCCTGTGGATGTGGAGGATTTTGCTGATGTGCTGATCAATTTCTCGGATGGCAGCATCGCGCAGATCCTGGCCAGCGACAACACGCTGGGCGGTACCCGCAACAACATGGAGGTCTACACGGGCGAGGGCAACTACCAATGCAATATCGCGCCTAATAACGCAATGATGATCTACAACGAGAATGACGAGCACCTCGACGAGATCTATCTGACCGAAAAGTTGGGTCAGAAAGCAGGATGGCAGTCCGTATTTCTCGAAGAAAATATCATGCGCGGCTATCTGGGTGAACTGCGCAATTTCCTCTCCTGCCTGCTGAGCGGTGAAGAACCGGAATCCGGTTTTCAGCTGGCGCGGGATAGCATCCGTGTGATCTATGCCGCCTACCGCGCTGCTCAGGAGCATCACAGCGTGACGTTGTAAGGCAAATGAAACAGAAAGGGAGACCTATCCATGACAAAAGTCGCGATCGTGACCGGCGGCAGCCGCGGCATCGGCCATGCCATCGCTGCAAAGCTATTGCAGTTGGAGTATAAGGTATGCATTCTCGATCTGATCCCGGAGGACAAAGTGGCGGATCATCTTGATGCGCTTCGGGCTTTGGGGGAGATCTACTACTATCAGGGAAGCACCACCAGCGAGGAGGACCGCAAAGCGTTTGTCGCAGAGATCCTGCGCCGCTATGGCCGCATTGATGTGCTTGTGAACAACGCGGGCGTTGCGCCCCGCGTGCGGCAGGATCTGCTGAGCGCCACCGAAGAATCCTTCGATTTTGTGGTGGGTGTGAATGTCAAGGGCACTATGTTCATGACGCAGACGGTCGTTAACGAGATGCTCAAACAGCCGGTGCGCGAGGACGGCATTCGTTCCGTCATCGTCAATATTTCCAGCTTCTCGCAGTTCGTTTCTTCGCCCAACCGTCCGGAATACTGCATCAGCAAGGCTGGCGTGAGCATGCTCACCCGCCTGTTTGCAGACCGTCTGGCCAGCGAGAGCATCTTTGTATACGAAGTGCAGCCCGGTGTGATCAAGACCGATATGACGGCAACTGTGCAGGAGAAGTACGATCGGCTTCTGCAAGGAACGGAATTTCCCATTCACCGCTGGGGCACTCCGGAAGATGTGGCCAATGTGGTGGCGCTTTTCACGGATGGAAAGATGACCTATACCACGGGTCAGGTCATCCATGTGGACGGCGGCTACATGAATATCCGCACGATCTGAGACAGGAGAGTTTCGATCAGATGGAAAACACAACCATGAACCTGAATGGACGCATTTTGCCGGTGCGTCGGCTGGATGTGCTGGTGGTGGGCACCGGCTGTGCCGGTTACAATGCTGCGGATCGGCTGTATCAGTATGGCGTGCGCGATATCGCCATTGTGACGGATGACCGGCTGGCGGGCACATCGCGCAACACCGGTTCAGACAAGCAGACCTACTACAAGCTGACTCTTTCCGGCGATGAGCCGGACAGCGTGCGCGCCATGGCGGAAACCTATTTTGCGGGGCAGTGCATGGACGGCGAGCACGCGCTGTGCGAAGCCGCCCTCTCGGCTGGATGCTTCCTGCATCTGTGCGATTTGGGCGTGCCTTTTCCGCGCAACCGATATGGTGAATATGTAGGCTACAAGACGGATCATGATCCCCGAACGAGGGCGACGTCTGTGGGGCCGCTCACGAGCAAGCAGATGACTGAGGCGCTGGAGCGCTCCGTGATGGCCAAGCAGATCCCGATCTTGGATCATCATATGGTCATTGCCATTCTGCGCGGTAGCGACGAACGGGCGGCGGGTCTGCTTTGCCTGTGCACCGATACAAATCAGTACGAGCTGCTGCTGGCTGGGCAGATCGTCTATGCCACAGGCGGCCCGGCGGGCATTTATATGGACAGCTGCTATCCCAGCCTGCACCACGGCATGAGCGGCGCGGCCTTTGAGGCGGGCGCGGCTGGCAAGAACCTGACAGAATGGCAGTACGGTCTGGCCTCCATCGCTCCGCGCTGGAATGTGAGCGGCACTTATATGCAGGTGCTTCCCCGCTTCATTTCCACCGATCGGGAGGGGAACGACGCGCGCGAATTCCTGCCGGACTATCTGGAAGATGCGGGTGGTATCCTTGATCTTGTTTTCCTCAAAGGCTACCAGTGGCCGTTCGATGTGCGCAAGGCTCTGAATGGTTCGTCCCTGATCGACCTGATCGTCTATACCGAAAGCAAGGTAAAAGGCCGCCGGATCTTTTTGGACTTCCGCGAGAATCCCTTGGGCGCAGCCTTTTCCTTTGATGCGCTTGGCGAAGAAGCCCACGAGTACCTATCTAAAACAGGCGCGCTGTTCGGTAAGCCCATTGACCGCCTGATGCACATGAACGCTCCTGCTGTTGAATTCTATCGCAGCAAAGGGGTGGATCTTGCAACGGAGATGCTGGAGCTCGCTTTGTGTTCGCAGCATAACAACGGTGGCTTGGCTATTGACGGCTGGTGGCAAAGCACCGTGCCGGGACTGTTCGTGTGCGGCGAAGCAGCAGGCAGCCACGGTGTGTACCGTCCGGGCGGCAGCGCGCTGAATGCCGGTCAGGTAGGTTCCGAGCGCGCAGCCAGTTACATTGCTCATCATCTGGTTTCGCCCGGCCAGCCGCAGGATCTGCCGCTGTGCGAGCAGGAACGTATGATCAAGCTGATCGAGCTGCCCGAAAAACTTCGGGCACCGCAGAGCAATCTGCCAGAAGCGCTGGGCAACGTGATGAAGGAAATGAGCCGTGTAGGCGCTGCCGTGCGCGACCGTGAGGCGATCGCCGCGCTGTACCAGAGCGTCCGCGAAAAGCTGATCCATCTTGAAGAAGAAATCACTATCTCCTCTTGCACAGAGGCTGAAAAGTTGTATCTGTACCGCGATGTGCTGGTGACGCAGCAGATGTATCTGTATGCTATGATGGATTACAGCAGTCAGGGCGGCGGAAGCCGCGGTTCGTCGCTGTATACGGACGAACACGGCCAATTGGGTTTGCAGAGCTTACCGGAAACCTGCCGCATGGTGCTGGATGGCGATTGCTTCTCTGCACGCGTGCAGGAAGTGGTGTATACGCCCGAAGGGCCGAAGGCGAGCTGGCGCGACGTGCACCCCATTCCGCAGACCGACGATACGTTTGAAAACGTGTGGCGGGAATGGCGTGAGAGCGGAAACGGCTAATACGTTTTGCGCTGAATCAAAATAAGGAAGTGGGATCCTTGCTGAACCTTTCTAAAGTGCAAACGAACTTCGAAAGGGAACCGCTGATGCATCCCTTTGGCTTCAAGGGCGGCGCGCTGACGGAGATTTGGCAGTGCGTCTGCACTGTCACGGATGCGGATGGCACGACCGGCACAGGCATCGGCTGTCAGAATGTGCTGTGGTCGGATGCAGCCGTGTTTGCCTCCGGATCGCCCGCTGCAGGCGCCAGCATGATGTATGCGGTCACGGATTACGCTGCGCGGCTGCTGGAAGGGCGCAGCTTTGCTACGCCCTTTGAAGCGCTGGATGCCATCCTGCCGGAATGCCTGCGCTATGGCCGAGCCGTAACGCGCAGGGAAGACATGCGCACCACCTTTGTGCTCAACGCATTGGTGCCGGTAGATATGGCGCTGTGGCAGCTCTATGAGCGCAAAACAGGTCATCATGGGTTTGACAGTGTGGTGCCAGCTGCGGCCAAGCCGTGGCTATCCCAGCAGTATGAACGGCTGCAGATCATACCCCTCGTTTCCTATGGCGTATCCGCCGGGGAGGCCCGGGCCTTGGCGGAGGAAGGCTATTTCTTCCTGAAAATCAAGCTGGGCTCCGATCCGGAAAAGGATGGAGATCAGGACAAGATGCTCGCATGGGATATGCAGCGCATCACTGAGATCCACGAAGCGGTGCGCGATATCGTCACGCCGTGGACGGATAACGGCCACCTCGCCTACTATTTTGACTGCAATGGCCGGTACGACTCGGTGGAGCGCGTACAGCGCCTGCTGGAGCATGCCCGGAAGGTAGGCGCACTGGAGCGCACGGTCGTGCTGGAGGAACCGTTGGAAGAAACGAACCTGAGCTATGTGGGCGATCTGCCTGTCATGGTGGCGGCGGATGAAAGTGCGCATTCTCCCGAGGACGTGCGGCAGCGCCTTGCGCTGGGCTACCGCGCCATCGCATTGAAGCCGATCGCCAAAACCATGTCCGTTACGTTCCGCATGATCGAGGAAGCAGGCAAGGCGAACGCGGCTTTCTTCTGTGCCGATCTTACCGTGGGTCCGCTGCAGGCCGATGTGAACAAGTGCTTTGCTTCCCGTTTGAATTGTCTGCCGGGTCTGAAGCTGCCCGTAATGGAGAGCAACGGCTGGCAAAACTACTGTCATTGGGATACGATGCGCGAAGCACTGCCGGATCCAAGCGCGCCGTGGACGCGGATGCAAGGCGGCAGCGTGGAACTGAGCGGCGGCTTCTACGAGAAATCTGCCAATATTTTCGAACCCCTGCGCCATTATGAAAACGTGGCCAACGGTCGGTTCTGACGGAGGAAAACAACATGCAACACGAGACTTTTCACTACAAGACACTGGAAGAGATGGCAAACCGCGCGCAGGAGCTTGGAGTAGAAGTACGGTTGGCTGCCGATACGAAGGCTCTGTTCAACGGCTTTGAGCTGGCGGGACGTCATGTGGATAACCGCATCGCCTTTCAGGCGATGGAGGGAACGGACGGCACGGAAGATGGCGCGCCGGGTGAGCTGACCATCCGCCGCTACGAGCGGTTCTCTCATGGAGGCCCGGGGGTGATTTGGTTTGAGGCCGTGGCCACCGTGCCGGAAGGCCGTGCCAGCGCCCACCAGCTGATGATCACTCCGCAAAACGTGGATGCATTCAAACGGTTGACGGAGCAGATGAAGGAAACCTGCCTCAAGGCCAATGGATACGAGCCGGTCGTGATCATGCAGGCTACCAATTCCGGCCGCTATTCCAAGCCGCATGGCTATCCGGAACCCATGATCCTGTACAATTGCCCGCCGCTGGAGGATACTCCTCTGCCTAAAGAGCGCATCCTGACAGATGATGACCTGAAGCGCTATGAAGAAGCATTTGGCAGAGCGGCGGTCTTGGCGCAGGAAGCCGGCTTTGACGGCATGGATATCAAGAGCTGCCACCGCTACCTGATATGTGAATCGCTGAGCGCATTTACCCGTGAGGGCCTCTACGGCGGCAGCTATGAGAATCGCACGCGTTTCATCAAGAATGCCTACCGTGCCGCCAGCGCCAACGTCCACAGCGATTCGTTCTTCCTCACCAGCCGCATCAACGTTTACGATGGCTTCCCGTATCCTTACGGCTTCGGCGTGCACGAAGGCAGCATGAATCCTGATTTGCAGGAGCCGATCCGCCTGCTGAAAGAGCTGAAGGAAGAGTTCCATATTCCGGTCATCAATGTGACCATGGGCAACCCCTACAAGAATCCGCATGTGAACCGTCCCTATGATCATGGCAACTATGTACCGGAGGAGCACCCGCTGGAAGGCGTGGCCCGCATGATGAAGGGCCAGGACGAGATCCAAAAGGCGATTCCGGATCTGCCGGTGATCGGCTCCGCCTTCACTTATCCGCGCCAGTTCAGCCCGAATCTGGCGGCGGCCATGGTGGAAAATGGAAGCTGCGCCATGGCAGGCTTTGGCCGCATGGCCTTTGCCTATCCGGACTTTGTGCGCGATCTGCGCGCCAACGGTGCTATCGATCCCCGCAAGGTCTGCATTGCCTGCGGCGGCTGCGCAGTGCTGCTGCGTTCTGGCACGCCGGCCGGCTGCATCGTGCGCGACTCTGCTGTGTACAAGAAGTAAGAGTACCTGTTCAAAAGCCACTTTGTCTCATGACAATGTGGCTTTTGATGTGCAGTTTGATTTACAAGAGTCACTGCTTATCACATCTATATGATGAAATAGAGCGTGATGTACGGAAGCGTTAATGACGAAAACGGTGCACCTGTTATTGCTGTGCTGGAGCTACGCGAACGACAGAAAGGTGGGCAGATTCTTGATGTACAACTTGTTAAGAATGCCTATGGCAAAGATAACAGGCTGGATGTTCAGATCCAGAAAAGTGAGATCCTGTATCTTGACCCGAACAAAAAAAGAACCGACAACTGGTTGCAGGGCCTTGGGCTCCAATTGCCCTCAGATACAACCAGCTATGGCTCCGTAGGCAGCATATCCTATCCCAATGGCTATGTCAAGATGGATGGCGTGATGTACAGTGATTTGCTTTGTTGAGGTACAATACATAGGTAACAAAAAGGAATAGAAAAGAGAGAGCCAAGTG
>CAZDEF010000071.1:0-12578 GCA_964504385.1 uncultured Oscillospiraceae bacterium | reverse complement strand
TTGAGCAGATGGGCCTGGGCGACAAGATGACCCACATCTCCACCGGCGGCGGCGCTTCTCTGGAATATCTGGAAGGCAAGGTCCTGCCCGGCGTTGCCGCTCTGGACGACAAGTAAGAAATCCCTTTTGCTGGCGCAGGCTGCTTTTGGCGGCCTGCGCAGCTTTACGAAACGGATCGATGTTTCAGATCCTGAAAACCGGGTATATTGATACCGGAATCACATGAAAGAGGTACGATCACTATGCGTAAGCCCATTATTGCCGGCAACTGGAAGATGAACAAGACCCCCGATGAAGCCCGCGAACTGGTCAGCGCCCTCATGGAGAGCGTGAAGGATGCGGACTGCGACGTGGTGGTATGCGTGCCCGCGACCAACTTTGCTGCCGTGAAGGAAGCGGCTGAGGGCTCCAACATCCATCTGGGCGCTCAGAATGTCCACTTTGCCGCCAGCGGCGCCTACACCGGCGAGCTGAGCGCTGCGATGCTCAAGGCCTGCGGCGTGGAGTATGTGGTCATCGGTCACAGCGAACGTCGTCAGTATTTTGCCGAGACTGACAAGACCGTGAACCTGCGCACCAAGGCGGCTGTGGCTGCCGGCCTGATTCCGATCATCTGTGTGGGCGAGCTCAAGGATGAGCGCGAGAGCGGCTACACCGACATCATCGTGGAATATCAGACCCTGATGGCACTGCACGGCCTGACCAATGACGAGATCAAGAACGTCGTGGTGGCCTACGAGCCCGTATGGGCC
Source organism: uncultured Oscillospiraceae bacterium (assembly GCA_964504385.1). Classification (GTDB taxonomy): domain Bacteria; phylum Bacillota; class Clostridia; order Christensenellales; family Aristaeellaceae; genus Limiplasma. Next base: position 11,826 of record CAZDEF010000071.1, on the reverse strand, counting down.
AGCGGCACGGGCCTGACTGCTACCGACGAACAGGCCAATGAGACCATCGGCGTGATCCGCAAGGCTATTGAGCGCAAGTACGGCAAGGATGTGGCCGACGCTGTGCGCATCCAGTACGGCGGCAGCATGAACCCCAAGAATGTCAAGGGCCTCATGGCTCAGCCCGAGATCGACGGCGGCCTGATCGGCGGCGCGTCCCTCAAGGCCCCCGACTTCACGCAGGTCGTTCTCTACAACAAGTAAGAAGGAGATCGCAACCATTATGGAAAAGACCATGACTGCCCTGATCATCATGGATGGTTTCGGCATCAACCCCGCGCATGAAGGCAATGCCATTTATCAGCAGGGCACGCCCAAGCTGGACGCGCTGATGGCCAAGTATCCCCATACCCAGCTGGGCGCCAGCGGCATGGACGTGGGTCTGCCGGACGGCCAGATGGGCAACAGCGAGGTGGGCCACCTGAATATTGGCGCTGGCCGCATCGTCTATCAGGAACTGACCCGCATCACCAAGGACATTCAGGATGGAACGTTCTTCCAGAAGAAGCCGCTGGTGAAGGCCATGGATCTGGCCAAGGAGACCGGCAAGGCCGTTCACCTGATGGGTCTGCTTTCCGATGGCGGCGTGCACAGCCACAACACCCATCTGTATGCCCTGCTTGAAATGTGCAAGCAGCGCGGCGTAAAGGATGTATATGTGCACTGCTTCCTGGATGGCCGCGATGTTCCCCCGTCCAGCGGCATCGACTATGTGAAGGAACTGCAGCAGAAGTGCGAAGAGATCGGCGTGGGCAAGATCGCCACCGTGATGGGCCGTTACTGGGCCATGGACCGCGATAACCTGTGGGACCGCGTTCAGAAGGCGTACGACGCCATGGTGCTTGGTCAGGGTCAGGCGACTGCGGAAAGCGGCGCTCAGGCTGTGGAACAGAGCTATGCCATCGAAGAGACCGATGAATTTGTGAAGCCCACTGTGGTGCTGGAGAACGGCAAGCCCACCGGCGTGATCGCCGAAGGCGACAGCGTGATCTTCTTCAACTTCCGTCCGGATCGCGCCCGTCAGCTGACCCGCACCTTCATCCAGCCCGACTTTGACGGCTTTGTGCGCGGCAACGGTTACTTCAAGGTAAACTTCGTCAGCATGACGCAGTACGACGAGACCTTCACCGGACTGGAAATCGTCAATCCGCCGGAGACCATGGAGAACACGCTGGGCGAATATCTGGCCAAGCAGGGCAAGACCCAGCTGCGCATTGCCGAAACGCAGAAGTATGCGCACGTCACCTTCTTCTTCAATGGCGGCGTGGAAAAGGCCAACGAGGGCGAGGATCGCGTGCTGATCCCCTCCTCCAAGGTAGCCACTTTTGACATGAAGCCCGATATGAGCGCCTATGAGATCACCGAGAAGGCAATCGAGCTGATCAACGAGAAGAAATACGATGTCATGATCCTCAACTTCGCCAACTGCGACATGGTGGGCCATACCGGCATTATGCCCGCTGCCATGAAGGCTGTTGAGGCTGTGGACGATTGCGTGGATCAGGTCGTGAACGCCATCCTGCAGAATGGCGGCCGCGTATTTGTGACGGCTGACCACGGCAACGCCGATCAGATGGTCGATCCTGTGACCGGTGAGCCCTTCACCGCTCACACCACCAATCCCGTACCGTTCATCGCTGTGGGCGAAGAAATGATCGGCAAGCAGCTGCGCGACGGCGGCCGCCTTGCGGATATTGCCCCCACGATGCTGAGCAGCATGGGTTTGACCGTGCCTGCCGAAATGACGGGCAAGAGCCTGATCATCGGCTGAGTATCACATACACATACAATGATCCCCGGAACGTGATGTTCCGGGGATCATTGTATGCTGACATGTTATTCGGCTAAAGGGATGCCGGTGTCCGCCATGACGCTCGTAGCAAGCGTATAGGAACGTTCCATCACAGAACGCTGGCTGTCGTCTACAAATGACGGATAGTTCCGGTTATCATTGAGCAGAATGCGATAGAGCGTGCGTCCGTCCTGCTTCCCTCGCCATGCATAGGTAGGCGTGTAGGTCAGGTTTTCAAAGGCGATGCATCCAGTCGCAATATGATAAGTCACTTCCGTTTCCAGCAGAATACTGGTCAAAGTCTGGCGGCTTTCGCGGTCTGGGCTGAACAGATACCCCAGCGAATAGGCGCAAAGCACAGGGTGATATTTGCCGTCGCCGCGATCGGCGGCCAGCAGCTGCACAGGCTGCAGCACGCCGCTGTGCGTACCGATGATGATATCTGCACCTGCATCAGCCATGGCCTGCGCCAGCGCGATCTGCTCATCAGTGGGAGCAGAAGCGCCTTCTTTGCCCCAGCACAGGGAAACGAGCACGACCTGCGCGCCGCGTTCGCGCACATCGGCAATATCGGCGAGAATGGCTTCGGGATCCAGCTCGGCCAATGCCAGCTGACGTTCCTCTTCCGTGCTTTGTTTGCGGCTGGTGGAACTGACCTCCTCCTGATAATGCAGCAGCGCGACTGAGCAGCCGTTCAGGTTGAGCCATGTTCCCTGCGTGCGTTCGTCTGCAGTGGCATACACGCCCAGCGGCATCATCCCAGCGCTTCGAACCGCCTGTGCAGTAGCGCTCAAGCCGTCCATACCGCTGTTCAGAATATTCGGGTGTCCCAAATCCAGCACGTTGATCCCTGTGGCGGCCAGAGACGAAAGAAGCGCGGCAGGCATGTTGACATTGTCCAGCCGGTTGTTTTCGATCACTGTGTGTTCCAGCGTTGCAAGGCTCAGATCAGCAGCAAAAGCCCCCTTGAGCTGATCGGTCAGAATATCGAAGCGATAAACGTCGTCGATCGTCAGCGCCTTTCGAACCGTGGTGTTGCACAGAATGCTGCCAACGGCGCTCAGGGAGAAGGAAAGCTCCGGCTGCGCGGTCACAGCAGGCTGAGGAGTGGCTGTCGGCTGCGAAGCGGGGGAGTGGGGCAGCGCTGTGGCAAGGCTCTCCGGCGGCAGAATGGTGGACTGTGGGCGGAGCCGGATGTGCTCACCCGAAACAGCGGCCAGCTGGGAGAGGGATTCGTCCATGGCAACGGCCAGCTGTACGGCATCCAGCCGGATATCCTGATGACCAGTGAAGGAGGGCATCAGCGCCAGAAAGCCTACCAGCGACAAGACGGTAAGCAGGAGCATGATCACTGTGCCCAGCGATATGCCGCGCCGGCGCTTCTTCATAACGTGCCCCCCTTTCTGATGATCCGCTTATCCACATGATACCATATCAGCTCGCCTTATGCAAGAAAGCGGTTTCCGTGCAAAAAGTTCCAGCTAAAAAGCGCAAAAGCATTGACAGCTGTGTGTGTTCGTGATATTCTTGCTTCTGGAAATCCGATTAAAAAAGTCGGGATTCCGAAAGGAGACCCCATGAAGCTATCGACACGCGGCAAATATGCCGTGTACGCTATGCATTATCTGGCTTCCCATGCCGGAGAGGGGCCGCAGTCGCTGCAGAGCATTTCCACGGTTGGTGTACCCAAGCAATATTTGGAGCAGATCCTGGGAAACCTGAGACGAGCAGGGCTGGTGAGCACCGTGCGCGGCGCGCAGGGCGGCTACCAGCTGGCGCGCAGCCCGGAGGAAATGTCCATGCTGGATATCATCGATGCGGCGGAAGGCCCCATTGAACTGAGCGAATGCGCCGGAACGGAACACGCCTGCCATCGCTCCGGCACCTGCCCAGTACGGCGAGTGTGGCAGCGGGTGACGGATTCCATCAACAATGAACTGGATAAGATCAGGCTCAGCGATATGCTGGAGCCCGCATGCGAAAGCGAGGAAACAAAACCATGAGCGATCGTCGGATTTACATGGATAATGCGGCCACCACCTCCGTTCGTCCGGAAGTGCTGGAGGCCATGATGCCGTATTTCACCCAGTATTACGGCAACGCCAGCTCCATCCATAGCTTTGGCCGCGCCGCACGCCGCGCGCTGGAAAATGCGCGCAAGCAGGTGGCTGCCGCGCTGGGCTGTGAGCCGCGCGAGATCTACTTCACCGCTGGTGGCAGCGAAAGCGACAACTGGGCCATTCGCTGTGCCGTGGGCAACAAGCCCGGCAAGCATATCATCACCAGTGCCATTGAGCACCATGCCGTGCTGCACACCTGCGCCTACATGGAGAAGCAGGGGTACGAAGTCACCTATCTGCCGGTGGACAAGGACGGCCTTGTTTCGGTGGAGGATGTGAAGAACGCCATCCGCCCGGATACAGTGCTCATCACCATCATGGCCGCCAACAATGAGATCGGCACGCTGCAGCCCATTGCTGAGATCGGCAAGATTGCCAAGGAAAAGGGCATCCTGTTCCACACCGACGCTGTGCAGGCTGTCGGCGCTATCCCGATCGACGTTAACGCGTGGAATGTGGATATGCTCAGCATGTCCGGCCATAAGCTGCACGCCCCCAAGGGCATCGGCGCACTCTACATCCGCAAGGGTGTGAAGATCAGCAATTTGATCTTTGGCGGCGCTCAGGAACGCGGACTGCGTGCCGGCACGGAGAATCTGCCCGCGATCGTGGGCCTTGGCAAAGCCATTGAACTGGCTACGGCCGAACTGCCCGAATATACCGAGCGGCTGACGAAGCTGCGCGATAAGCTGATCAACGGTATTCTGACCAGCATTCCGGATTCACAGCTCAATGGTCATCCCAGCATCCGTTTGCCCGGCAATGTGAATGTTTCCGTGCGCTATGTGGAGGGCGAAGCGCTGCTGATGCGTCTGGATCTGGCCGGGGTGGCTGCGTCCAGCGGTTCCGCCTGCACCAGCGGAAGCCTTGATCCGTCGCATGTGCTGCTGGCCATCGGCCTGCCCCATGAGGTGGCGCACGGCAGCCTGCGCCTGTCCCTTGGCAACGACACCACCGAAGCGGATGTGGACTATGTGCTGGAGGTGCTGCCCGGCATCGTGGAGACCCTGCGTGCCATGAGCCCCGTGAACGCCAGCAATCTGTTCAGCTTCTAACCGTTTTATTGAAGCGTTTAACATAAGGAGGAGCAAACAATGTACTCTGAAAAAGTGATGGATCATTTTGCCAATCCCCGCAATGTGGGCGAGATCCCGGATGCGTCCGGCACCGGCACGGTGGGCAACGCCAAGTGCGGCGACATTATGAAGATGGATATCAAGGTGGAGGACGGCATCATCGTGGATGTGAAGTTCAAGACCTTTGGCTGCGGCGCGGCGATCGCCACCAGCAGCATGGCCACGGAAATGGTGAAGGGCAAGAGCCTTGACGAAGCACTCACACTTACCAACAAGGCTGTGGCAGAGGCGCTGGACGGGCTGCCCCCTGTCAAGATGCACTGCTCTGTGTTGGCTGAAGAAGCCATCCACGCCGCCATTCAGGATTACAAGGAGAAGCATCCCGAAGCGTGATGCGCGAAAGGAATACCTATGCCGGAAGTCCATGGCAATATTGAAGGGATCCGAAAAAGCGTTCTGGACGAGCTGGCGTCGCTGTACGACGTCCAGCTTGAGCCGGGCGTGTTTATGCCGCAGGAGCTGCTTGGTGGCCTCTGCGGCTATTCTGCGTCTTTGAACCGTGAAATTGCGGTATACATTACCCGCTTTGGTGAGATTGCCGATGTCTTCATCGGCCGGAATGATGCGATCGACCTGCCCGACCTGCGCTTGCGGCGGAGCGAACGCAGACTCAGCATGATCCGCTGCATCCACACCCATCCCAACGGTTGGGGAGAACTGAGCGATGTGGATATCAGCGCGCTGCTGAGCATGCGATTTGATGCGATGTGCGCTGTAGGAGTGAGCAAGGATGGCCGCCCCACCAGCACACAGTGCGCCTTTCTGGATCCTCTGCACGAAGGACAGGTGGTGCGCACAGAACTGCTGAATGCGCGCAAAATGCCGCAGGACGAGTGGATGGCGCGCATCGAAGAGACAGACGAAGCCTATGTAGCGTCACTGCCCAAGCTGCAAAAGGAGCATGAGCGCGCAGTGCTGGTAGGCATCGAAAGTGAGCAGTCGCTGGACGAGCTGGAGGAACTGGCCAAAACAGCCGGAGCCGAGACCATTCTGCGCGTGCTGCAGAAGCGTCCCAAGCCTGATACGGCGTTCTGCATCGGTCGGGGCAAGGCAGAGGAGCTCAGCCTGCGCGTACAGGCGGTTCAGGCGGATCTGGTGATCTTTGATGAAGAACTGTCCGGCGTGATGCAGAAGAATCTGGAGGAGATCCTACGCGTGAAGGTGATCGACCGCACAGCGCTGATCTTGGATATTTTTGCAGGGCGCGCCAACACGCGCGAAGGCAAGCTGCAGGTGGAAATGGCGCAGCTGCAATACCGCAGCCAGCGTCTGCTGGGGCAGGGACTGGTGCTGAGCCGTCTGGCCGGCGGCATCGGCACGCGCGGCCCGGGCGAAACCAAGCTGGAGGTCAACCGCCGACGGATCCGTGAACGGCTGACCGATCTGCGCCGCGAGCTGGAGCAGATCGAAAAACAGCGCGGACTTCGACGGCAGAGCCGCGAGAAAAATGGCGTGCCGATCGTTGCATTGGTAGGGTATACCAACGCCGGAAAATCCACCCTGTTCAACCGTTTGACCGGTTCGACCGTCTATGTGATGGATCAGCTGTTTGCCACGCTGGACAGTGTGAGCCGTCCCATCACGCTGCCCCACGGCGGCAAGGCGCTGCTGGTGGATACTGTTGGCTTCATCCGCAAGCTGCCTCATGACTTGGTGCAGGCGTTCCGCGCCACATTGGAGGAAGCCAAGCTGGCGGATGTGCTGGTATTGGTGGCTGACGGCGCGGACAGCGAGCTGGAAAGCCGCCATGCCACAGTGGAGGAAGTGCTGGAAAGCCTTGGCGCTACCGAAGCGCCGCGCATCGTAGCCCTGAACAAGTGCGATCTCTTTGATGATCAGCCCGACCGCATGCCCGGTGCAGTGCGCCTCAGCGCGGCGGAAGGCACCCATCTGGACGAGCTGCTTGCCCGCATCGAGGAAGAATTGGATGCTGGCACGCAGGAGGTGAAACTGCTGGTTCCCTTTGCCAACTACGGCCTTCTCAATCGCCTGCACACGCTTGGAACTGTGCTTTCACAGGACTATGTGGATGAGGGCGTGCAGGTCGTTATCCGCATGGAAGCGCAAAATGTAAATTTTGTATGCCGTGAGGGCGCAAAAGTGCTGGAATGAGCAAAGAAAGTAGTTGCTAAAGTGTTACGAAAATGATACAATCGAGGGAAAGGGAGGGATGACGCTTTGCTGCTGGAAAAGGTGGTTTCCATTGTGGCACTTTCAGCTGCGCTGATGGATGGCAGTATGAAAGCTGCGCTGCCGGATAAAAATATGGATGGCACAGCTTTTCTGGTCAACCGGCAGCATGCCGTCAGTCAGAACTATGTGCCCCAGACCCGCAAGGTTAATGGGCCGGGCATGTCGCAAACCATGCGCCCGGACGCAGCAGCGGCGTTGGAGGAGATGTTTGCAGCGGCGAAGGAGGATGGCGTGAACCTGTCCATCGTCTCCGGCTACCGCAGCTATTCCAAGCAGGCTACCATCTACTCCCGCAAGAAGGCAACCTATGGTCAGGCAGAAGCTGACAGGGTATCCGCCCTGCCCGGCACCAGCGAGCATCAGCTGGGACTGGCGATGGATCTGGCCAAGAAGGGCAGCTCTCAGCTGAACAAGGCCTTTGGCAAGACAGAAGAAGGCCAATGGGTGTCTGCCAATGCGCACGAATTCGGCTTTATCGTGCGGTATCTGGAAGGGTATGAAGAAGTGACCGGCTACATGTACGAACCATGGCATGTTCGCTATGTGGGCAAGGCTCTGGCCAAGGAGCTGTACGAATCCGGCCAGCCGATGGAAACCTTCATGTCCGGATACAAACTGGAAGTATACGATTACCTGATCCATCAAGCTACGAATGAGGTGCTCCCATGAAGAAACTGGTATGCGCGATCCTGACCCTGATGATGTGCCTGTCTGCGTTCGCTTCCGTTCTTGCGGAGGCGGATCGTCCTGAGATCGCATGGGAATTTGGCGTTCCGCTGAGCGATGTTCTGTCGGATTATGCGGTGCTGGTGAACCGTGACAATCTGCTGGAAAAGAACTTCAAGCCTTCTCCGCTGGTGAAGGTCAAGGACGTCAAGCGCGCCACCTCGACCGCAGTGGAAATGCAGGAGACGGCTGCGCAGGCGCTGGTGGATATGTTCAACGCCGCCAAAATGGTGTATGAGTACAGCTATGTGAATGAAAAGGGCAAGACCGTTACCGCTACCTATGACGCAAACGGAATGGTGCTCTATCTGAAGAGCGGCTACCGCAGCTATGGCACACAGGCAACGGTATACTCCAACTATCTGGCCCGCAACAACAATGTGGACGATGGCTACTCCTCTCCTCCCGGAGCCAGCGAGCACCAGAGCGGTTTGTGCGCGGACATTCTCAACGCGGATTATGCCAGCCGTTCCCGCATGACGCAGGATTTCAAGTGGACGGCTGAAGCGCAGTGGATGAAGGAGCACTGTGCCGATTTTGGCTTCATACTTCGCTATACCGAAGAAGGCGAGGCGCTGACCAAAACCGCCTTTGAGCCTTGGCACTTCCGCTATGTGGGCGAGTCCATCGCTGAATATGTGATGGGCAAGGGCATCACGTTGGAAGAGTTCATCGTGGAAGCACAGGCCGCATATGACGGTTTTGTCGCCAAGGGTGGCAATGTGGATGAATGGCTGGCCTATGAGGTGAAGCACCTCAACCAGCCGCCGGAAAGCTTTGTGCTGGATGTGTATGATGAAGAGGGCGACGCGGAGGTATCGCTGACCTTCTTCTGATGATCTGCAAATACGAAAGTGATGAGGACGCAGAATGGGCAAGACGATCGCCATTACCAATCAGAAGGGCGGCGTTGGCAAAACGACGACCGCGATTAACCTTTCCGCCTGCTTGGCGGAAGCTGGCAAGCGCGTGTTGCTGGTGGATCTGGATCCGCAGGGAAACAGCACCAGCGGCGTAGGCGGAGAGGCCGGGAGCCATTCCATCTACGAGGCGCTGATGGGCCGTGCGGAGATCGAGCAGTGCGTGCAGAAGACGCCGGTTGAGCGCTTGGACCTGATCCCGTCGGACATCCGTCTGGCGGGGGCCGAGCTGGAACTGGTGGATCTGGATCAGAGGGAATACCGGCTGAAGCATCTGCTGAAAAGCATTGAACCCAATTACGACTTCGTTTTTGTGGATTGCCCTCCATCGCTGAGCCTGCTCACGCTGAATGCGCTGACGGCGGCACGGCGCGTGCTGATCCCCATCCAGTGCGAATACTACGCGCTGGAAGGCGTGACCAGCCTGATGAATACCGTCAACCGCGTCAAGCATGCATTCAACCCCGGGCTGGACATCGAAGGCGTGGTGCTCACCATGCTGGACGGACGCACCAATCTGGGCCTGCAGGTGGTGGATTCGGTCAAAAAGCATTTCCGCAAGCTGGTGTATGCCACGGCCATTCCGCGCAATGTGCGCCTTGGCGAAGCGCCCAGCCACGGACTGCCCATTCATATGTATGACCCGCGCAGCATTGGCACCGAAAGCTATCGCAGACTGGCACAGGAGTTTTTGCAGCGCAACAAATGACATGTAAGGATCAAGGAGTAGTTGCCAATGAAACGCAGCGGACTCGGCAGGGGATTGGACGCCCTGCTGCCACAGATGGACAGCCTGTTGGAAACGGTTGTGCGGGATATTCCCATTGACGAGATCGACCCCAATACCGACCAGCCGAGGCGCGAGTTTGACAAGGATGCACTGGAGCAGCTGGCGCAGAGCATTCGGGAGGCCGGTGTGCTTTCGCCCATACTGGTGGTGGAGGACGGCATGCGCTACCGCATCGTGGCGGGCGAGCGCCGCTACCGTGCTTCGCGTATGGCAGGGCTTGCCACGGTGCCGTGCATTGTGCGCAGCATGACCACCGCCCAGCAGATGGAAGCGGCACTGATCGAAAACCTGCAGCGCGAGGATCTGAATCCCATCGAAGAAGCGGCGGCCATCCGCAGCCTGATGCAGGAATGCGGCTATACGCAGGAACAGGCGGCGCAGCGGCTGGGCAAAAGCCGTCCGGCCATTGCAAATACCCTGCGTCTGCTCAATCTGCCCGATGAGATCATCCGCCTTGTGACGGGCGGCGAGCTTTCTGCCGGCCATGCGCGCGTACTGGCGGGGCTGAATCAGGAAAAGCGTCAGCTGGAACTGGCGCGCCAGTGCGTGCAGCAGGGCTGGAGCGTGCGGATGCTGGAACAGCTGGCCAAGGAAGAACCTTCGCCCAGGGCGCCCCGGAAGCACCGTATCCTCACACCGGAGCTGGATACGCTGCAAAGCAGCATGCGCGAAGCGCTTGGCCTGAAAACCACGCTTACCGGCACGGAGCAGAAGGGGAAGATAACCCTTTCCTATAACAGTGCTGAAGAGTTGGAACATCTTTATGAGGTGATCGGACGGCTGCTCGGCTGAGCCGTTCACCGCACGCACAGAAAAGGTGGTATCGTATGCGTACAAACTCGAACAAGAAAATCCACAAGATGAAGCGTGATCCGTACAAGTCGCTGCTGCGCTTTTTGGCGATTGCCGCGGCGGTGGCCGTGGTGGGCGTGGGCGTGTTCTATCTGTGCTCGCTGGCGGTCACCAAGGACTATGTTGATACGCGCGACCGCATCATGGCCGAAAATGCCGAGGGCGAGGTGGAGTTCAACGCACGCATGAACGAGCTGCGCAACGCCAGCAGTTCCGTCACCACGCCGCAGGAGACTGTAAAGACCGATGAAAACCTGGCCAGCTGGGAAAGCACGCTGGACGGCGCAACGTGGCGCGTGCAGGACGAGGGCAGCGCCGGGTTGGAGAATACCTCTACCATCACGCTGGACCGTTCGGAGCTGATCAACGGCGGCCTGCTGCTGGTGAATGCATGGCATTCGCTGCCGAGCGATTTCTCCGAAGACGGACTGGTAAGCGTCGGTACGACCGGCAGCTTCAAGATCCAGGTGCAGGACGGAACGGTGCAGCTGTTCCAGCCCGCCTTTGACGCGCTGGTGGAAGCGCTGACAGCCGCTCAGGCTGAGGGGCTGGAGTACTACATCGTGCGCGAAGGCTACCGCTCTGTGGCCGAACAGGAGAGCCTGTTCAACGAGCAGATGCAGACCCTCAGCTCCCGCTATTCGAACAACCGGCTGATCGAAAAGACCAAGGAAGTGGTCAATTACCCCGGCACGAGCGATTACCACACGGGTATGAGCTTCCGCATGGATGTGTATCAGCGCGGCAATAGCGAGCTGAACGGCAAGAAATTTCAGGCCGAATCCGAACAGGGCGCATGGCTGACGGAAAACTGCTGGCGCTATGGCATCATCTTCCGCTTCCCGACCCGCGATTTCCCCAATGCAAGCTGGCAGGACAAGAGCTATAAGACAGGCGTTTCCTCTCAGCTGAATCTGTATCGCTATGTGGGAAAGGCTCATTCCGCCGCTATGCGAGTGCTGGATATGTGCTTGGAAGAATACATTGAATTCCTGATGGAGCACCCGCACATCTCCATCTATGAGAACGATGCGCTGGCGTATGAAGTGGTTCGCATCAAAGGCATCGGCGATCAGACTTCCGTCTCGCTGCCTGTGCCGAATCCGGCCAATGGCTATCAAGCAAGCTTGGACAATATGGACGGCGTTGTGATGGCGTACAGCTACAAATAAAGCTCCGCAAAAGAGTCTGTTTTTACAGACTCTTCAGACCGCTGAAAAAACGCCATGTTTTCAAGAGAAAGCATGGCGTTTTAGTA
>CAZDEF010000070.1:0-12794 GCA_964504385.1 uncultured Oscillospiraceae bacterium | reverse complement strand
TGCATATGGCGCGCCATAATGCAAAACCCATCCGTCTCGGCCTGTGCCGGGACGGGTGGGTTCGTGCTTGTTGGGAAAGCTCCCAATCCCTCTGAATCACAAGTGCCTTGTGAGCTACGCACCCTGCGGGCGCTTGTTGGACGTGAAAATAGTATGTATTTCATCTTAAATCTATAACGGGGTTGACTTAGGGTTAAATGCGTGATATAGTAATTCCACAACAAGTCGGAGGTGAGAAAAATGAAAGAGTTAGGAAAACGTCTGCGGGTATTGCGGGACAGCGTCGGCCTTTCTCAGGCAAAGCTGGCACAGGAAATCGGTTCCAATCAGTCCAGCATCAACCGCTATGAAAATGGGCAGGCTGCTCCTACCGTGGAGCTGTTGCGCAAGTATGCGGACTACTTCGATGTGTCCATGGATTATATATTTGCCCGCTGCGATGACCCCAGAGGAAAACTCTATGAAAACAAAATCATGAAGCAGAGTGATGCCCCGGAGCTGCGGGACTTTATTGAAATGTGCTTCGAGCCCGGCTCCCCCATGAACGAGCGGCTGAAGGAATCCCTGCTCCAGATGATGATGGAGGGAAAGAAATGAAGGCTGTGATCTATGCCCGATATTCCTCTGACAGCCAGCGGGAAGAATCCATTGAAGGACAGATCCGGGAATGCACCGCCTTTGCGGAAAAGAATGGCATTACAATTCTTCGCCACTACATTGACAGAGCGTTTTCAGCCAGAACAGATAACCGCCCTGAATTTCAGAATATGATCAAAGACAGCAGCAAAAAGCTGTTTGACATGATCATCGTATGGAAGCTGGACAGATTTGCAAGAAACCGGTATGACAGCGCACGATACAAAGCGCAGCTGAAAAAGAACGGCGTGAAAGTGGTATCGGCGACGGAGGTAATTTCCGAAGGGGCGGAAGGTATCATTCTGGAATCCGTTCTGGAAGGCTATGCCGAATACTATTCCGCCGACCTATCTGAAAAGGTCATCCGTGGAAGAACAGAAAACGCACTGAAATGCAAATTCAATGGTGGTACACTGCCCATCGGATACATCATTGACGAGGGACAACATTTTCAAATTGATCCGCTAACTGCTCCTTTCGTGTTAGAGGTGTTCCAGAAATACGACAAAGGGGCAACTATGAAGGAACTGCGTGACTGGCTGAATGAACACGGCGTGCGCAACAAGTTAGGAAAGCCCCTGAATTTTAACAGCATTCAGCATATGCTCCATAACCGGCGCTATATTGGAGAATATAAGTATCGGGATATCATCATCCCCGACGGAATCCCGGCCATTGTCCCGGAGGATTTGTTTGACCGGGTTCAGAATAAGCTTGCGCAAAACAGGAAAGCTCCAGCCCGACACAAAGCTGAGGACGACTATCTGCTGACCACAAAACTGTTCTGCGGCTACTGTGGTGCGTATCTCTGCGGCGAGAGCGGTAAAAGCCGGAATGGCACCATCCATCACTACTACAAATGTGTATCCGTGAAAAAGAAGCGGACGGATTGCAAGAAAAAGGCGGTCAGGAAACAGTGGCTGGAAGATTTGGTTGTGAATGAAGTGATGAAGGTGATTATGGACGACAAAGCTATTGAAGCCATCGTGTCCATGGTCATGGATTTGCAAGACCGTGAAAATACCAATCTTCCCCTCTATGAGCAGCAGCTTCGGGAGGCAGAAACCGGTATTCAGAATCTTTTAAACGCCATCCAGCAGGGCATTCTTACCAAGTCCACCAAGAGTCGATTGGAGGAACTGGAAGTAGCCAAGGAAGATCTGGAAATCAAGATTGCCAACGAGAAGATTGCAAAACCCAGAATCAGCCCGGAGTTCATCACCTTCTGGCTACACAAATTCCGCAAGCTGGATACACGGCAGCAATCCCATCGCAAAATGCTCATCGACGCATTTGTGAACGCAATCTACCTCTATGACGACAAGCTGGTTCTTACCTTTAACTATAAAGACGGAACCAGAACAATCGCTCTGGACGAAGTAAAAAAGGAAGTCCCTGACGGGGCTTCCGGTTCGGATTTGGATTGCTGTGGGGCAGTACGCAGAGCAGAACATCGGCGACGAGCGGGGAGAGGCGGAGGAATACTCGGCATGGGAAACACAGCTGCGCCTGCAGATGTACAATCTGATGGGCACGCCGCTGTCTGCCGAGCGGATCTACGAAAGCCTTCGTAACGAAACCCAAGGAATGGTCTATGGCGCTGACCGCCAGATCTACAATGCGCAGTTCACCCTTATTGGCGAGCAGGAATGGGGATCGAATCACGATGGCTGCCTTGCCACGGCAGACGGCACATTGGCCAGTGCCACCATTTATGCGAAGGAGCAAAGCTATTCCGATCTGCACTGCGATCCTTTTGACGCCAAATGGAGCGAGATCGCGGCGGCATGGGTGAAGGCCAACCGCAAGGATGGCGTGCAGATCGCTCGCGTGGAATCCTACGGGGAAGAATGGCAGCAGTGGGGCGGCTACGGCGCCAGGATCGTTGTTGCCATGGAGGATGGAGGCGCTTATGTGATCGCTGTGAATTTCGCTACTGAGCTTCCCTGCTGGATCGAGTACGGCGACGCTGTGCTTACGGAGAATCAGAATGATTATTTCATTCATTCTCTTGAAAAAACGAGCAGAGACTGACCGAGAGGAGGAACAGGAATGAAACGGTTTTTCTGTCTGATGATGTTGGTGATGCTGTGCATCGGCGGGGCCAGCGCTCAGGAGATGGCAGACTGCGTTTATCTGGTGCAGCCTGCCGAATGCAACATGGACAAGCTGAAGGAACTGGCCTTTGGCGAAAAGGCAGGACAGGCTGTGCTGGAAAAACGGGAGTATGGCTATCAGCACTACGACCTGCCGGAGGCGGAAGGCGTGCCCTTCTGCGGTGCGGGCCCGGAGGACGCCCTATTGGCGCAGGCGCGCATCAGCATTTACTGTAAGGCTGGCGAGGCTTATCAATTTGAAATGACCGAAAACGTGTGCCCGGATGGTACCCTGCCGCAGGGCATGCTCACCGCGGACGAGGCCAGAGCGATCACGGAAGCGATCCCTCCGGCGCTCGGGCTGGAGGAGCCGCAGCTGCTGAGCACAACGACCTACGGCCGCATGCTGGACAGCGTGCCGGGCTACAAGATGACCTATCTGCAAAGACTGAATGGTTTGCCGGTCTATTGGGGGGCGGCGGCGGACAGATTCACTCAGCCGGAAAGCAACCTGCTGCAGATCTGCGTGGACGGCCGAAACGGCGAGCTTTGCCATGCAAGAGGCATGTGGAGCCGCTTTACCCCGGCTGGAAATGCGCAGACACTGCTGGACACGGAAAAGGCGCACAGCGCGTTCCAAGCCATCGGCATGAACGCCGACCGAATGGAGCGGTGCTACTGGATGATGCCTGACCCAGGCACACAACCCGTCAAAGCCTATCCCGCTTACCGCGTGAGCAATACCTTTCTGAACGCCATCACCGGAGAATGGCTGCAAACGGATTGATCAGCCAACAAAAAAGGAACGTCTCATTCCGCTGCGAATGAGGCGTTCCTTTTTATGGATGATGGAAAACCAATATCAGTTGTAGGATACGTCCTGCGAATTCTGATAGCGCCAGTCGCGGCCGGGCATGGGCGCGGCGGCTTCGGCGGGCAGCGTGCAGCCGTCCAGCAGGATGTAGCCAAGGTCGTAGTTGGCGTCGCCCACGCCGCTCACCGCTTCAAAGGGCGCACTGTACGCCGTCAGCCCGTCGCCTTCCACAAGACAACTGGAAATGATGCGCAGGCTTTCCACCGGCACGGTGGGCGCGAGCTCGGCATAGGCCGAGGCACGCAACGTGTAGGTGCCGGGATACACATCGGCAAACAGATAGTAGCCGCTGTCATCGGTCACGGTCTCGTAAACGGCTTCGCCGTCCTGCAGCAGCGCGACCGTCACGCCGGACAGGCGCGGCTCTGTGCCATCCACAAGGCCGTTCTGGTTTTCGTCCAGCCATGCAATATCGCCGATCTTGGCGGGCTTGATGCACAGAATATCGCAGCTGAGCTGGTGCTGGGCCATGTACAGCGCAAAGGCGTCGCTGCTGCCTGTTTCGGTATCGGCAATGACGGAGGCTCCGTTTTCGTAGTTGGGATCGCCGGGGCGAACGAAGATCATGCCCTGCGGAAGATCGGCCTGTACCACATATTCGTCCGGCCACAGACCATCGAAGCGGTAGCCGCCGTTTTCATCGGTCACGGCGGTCTGCAGCGGGGAGGAGGAACCAGCCGGATACAGCCGCACCGTCATGCCGGATACAGCAGTGCGCTGGCCGTTTTCATCCAGCCAAGCCGTTCCGCTGATGCTGGTGAGCGATACCAGACCCGTGGAAAGCCCGTTCCTTTCTTCGCCTTCGGCCACCCTTACGCCGCTTTGCTCCATGGCGGAGCCGGAAACGCGGAAGGTGGAGGAAGCGTCGGCGGCGGGGCTGGATTGCTCGGGCAGCTGGAAGCGCACGGTGTAAGCGCCGGGGCGCACGTTGTCAAAGCGGAAGCCGCTGGCATCCGATACAGTCTGCGCCGTTTTCTCTCCGGTGACTTCGCTGACGAGCGAGAGCGCAAGACCTTCCATGATCCATTCGTCCGCAGCGCGCTGTCCGTCACGGTTTTCGTCCATCCAAATGACGCCGGAAATGCTGGCGGGGCGTACCGCGCCGATGGCTTTTTCACTGCGGTTGATCAGAGCCTGCCAAGGGCAGGGGAGCGTCTGACGGTTCTGCGCGGCCCACAGCAGCTGGTCTTCGTGCATCTCGCTGCTGAAAATGTAGCCGTCCGGCAGGGTGATGGTCATGCGGTAATCATCGGGCCGCAGACCGCTCAGTTCGAAGCTGCCGTTTGCATCGGAGCTGGCGGTGTATTCTTCGCCGGAGGCGGAGGAGAGCGTGAGGGTCACACCGGCCAGCACGGCCTCGCCGCTGTCGCGCAGGCCGTTGGCGTTGCTGTCGATGAAAGCGCCGCCTGCAAAGCTGCCCAGCGTTACCGCACCGGCCAGCGGCATTTCGTGGTCTTCGCCCATTTCAATGGAGAAAGACTTGGTGACTGTTTGCAGCCCATCGTGCGCAACGGTGTTTCCGCCGCTGGCGGTGCGGGCCATTTCACAATGCTGGGACAGCAGATAGGTGACGGTATATTTGCCGGGCATCACACCATCGAAGAAATAGCTGCCATCCGCAGCGGGCGTGCGGTACAGATCGATCTCGCCGTCCTCGGACAGCAGGCGCACCTGCGCGTCCATCATGCCGGTCTCGCCGCTGTCCCACAGGCCGTTGTCATTTGCATCGTGGAAGAAAGAGCCGCTCACGGTGGCGGAGGGCAGCATGCCCGCGTTGACGGAAACGATGGTTTCGCCCATGCTCACGCCGATGGCATCCGTCACGCCCCAGTCGCCTTCCAGCACGGTGATCCAGCTGCCTTCTTTTTCATCGGGGCGCAGGCGGGTGAAACCCATGCTGCTCTTGCGCTGCACCTGCACGGTGTAGCTGCCGGGCATCAGACCGTTCAGCACATACTGGCCCTTCTGGCCGGTTATGTCGGTCGCGACCACCTCGCCGCTTTCGTTAACGGCGCGCACCTTCACGCCGGAGAACGCCTTTTCCTTGCCGTTCAGGCGGCCGTTGTAGTCCGCGTCCTGGAACACGGTGCCCTTGATGGTCGCGCCTAGAGCCACGCCGACCAGCGCGCTGGCTTCGCCGCCGCTTTCGATGGAGATGGGCTGAATGCTGTTTTCGCGGCGGGACGTGCGCTGCTCAAACAGGTTGACCTCGCTTGCGTCGCACGTGAGCGCGACCGTGAATACAGAACCGTCATCCGGCAGGATGGCGCGCAGACGATAGTCGCCGCCGCGCAGGTTTTCCAGCCGGAAGGAGCCGTCCTCGCCGGTCACGCATTTACCCAGCGATTCGCCGTTGCTAAGCTTGATGGCTTCCAGCGTTACACCGGCGTAGCCGGGCTCGCCCTCGTCCATTCTGCCGTTGTAATTCAGGTCGAGGAAAGCAGTGCCGCAGATCGCGCCCTTCTGCACCACGCCGATGTTGCGGTCGGTCACGCTGGCGGCATTCTTCACAGAGAATTCGCGGCTGAGGTTGGAGCCGGTGAAGATGCTGCGCAGATCACCGCCGGTCTTGGAATAGCGCGCGTACAGCATGCCCTGCGGCAGCGTGGCGGAAATGGTGTACAGGTCGTCCGGCAGACGGTCGAAGCAGTATCCGCCGCTTTCGTCCGTGGTGAGCTCGCGCTTTACGCCAGTGCGCTTGCCGGACAGGTGGATCACCACGCCTGCCGCGCCGGGTTCGCCTTCGTCCATCACGCCGTTGTTGTTCATATCCTCAAAGGCTTTGCCGCTGAGCGAACCCAAGATCTGCCCGCCGATGGACACGGTGGTTTCTTCGCCCGCTTTCAGCAGCACAGGGGTGCTGAAAGCCACGCCGTCCTCGCCGGTCAGCAGATTGTCCTTGCCGATCGGCGAGAACACATAGTGCTCCGGCAAAGTGACGCACAGCGCGTATTCGCCCGGCGCGGCAGTCAGCGAAAGAGCGCCCTTCTTGTTGGTCTCGCCGCTGGCAAGGACACTGTCACCGTCCAGCACTTCCACGGTCACACCGGGAAGATCGCGTTCGTACTTGCCGCGCTCGCCGTCTCCGCTGGTATCCTGATAGGCCTCCACGGTCAGCGCAGCGGCGGCACGCAGGCCGATGTCCGCCTGTACATCGGCGCTGAGGGAGAGATCCAGATAGACCGCGCCATTGTCAAACGACTCGGAATCGCCGATAATGGCGGCATAGAGCGTGTCGTCGCTCACATGGCTGAGCACGCGGTATTCGCCTACGGCCAGACCGCTGAAGGCATACTGGCCGTAAGCGTCGGTGACGTTCTCGGCGATGGTCTCGCCTTGCGCGCTCTGCAGCACGACGGGCACGCCCGCCATGAGCGTGCGGTCAGCATCGTCCACATAGGCGCAGCCGGACAGGGTCAGGCCGTCTGCCAGCGCACCGCAGCACAGCGCGCACAGCAGCAGGAACAGGCAAACGGAAAGTCTCATTCGTTGCTTCATCACAAAAGCAGCCTCCAAACACGGCGCAAAAGCCGCATAAACTACCAATATACATAGTAATTCATGCGGCTCGCTTTGTCAACGCGCAAGACCGGATTGTGACAGATGCGAAGCGTCAGCACATGGGCGGTGGATACAGTGGCAGCTGGGGACAGGCTGGGCGGAGAGCGCGCGTCATGCAGGGCTCCAGCCGCAGCAGGTACAGATCCGCCAGAATGGAGAGCCGCACGCAGAAGCAGCCGTCGCCCTGCGCGCTTTCCAGCAGCCGCACTTCCGGAGCGGCCCACACCATGTGGTGGCAGCACTGATCCATGGAGCGCGGCGCACGGGTCTCCACCTCGATGGAGGCAGAGGCCGTATAGCTTCTGGAGCAGGCAGCGCATAGCTGCACCAGGAGCGGAATGGTCAGTATGACCGTTCCGGGAGTGCTGCCAACGTGCACGGCGGTCTGACCGCAGGCGCGCACGCTGTGCAGCCGGTAAGGAGGCTGCGCGCTGCAGGGCAGATTTTGGACGCACAGCTCGGTTTGCAAGCAGGGCAGACTGAGCCGCTCCCGGCTGACGATCCGGGGCAGGAGCACGCCGGGCTCTGCGGGCGGCCTGGGCGGACGGGGACGGCAGGGTGAAGGCGGATGATGCATGGCGATCCCTCCTTATCGGAATACTGAAAAAGAATGGGGCAGAACAGATGCTGCCTGCCCCATCCTATGTGGAGAGAAACGCGCGGGTGCTCACTGCCAGTCGATGCGCTGCGCGTCAATGCTGCCATTGCGCAGGATCAGCAGGATGCCCACCTCCGCGTCCTGCGTCACGGCAACGTTGGCCCGCACCTGAGACAGGCGCGTGAGCAGCTTTTCATCGGGGGAATCCGGCTGCTGCGCCGTGTTGGTGGAGATGATGGCCCATTGCGGCTGCACCGCGATGGCCAGCTGTTTGGCAAACACATCCTCCCGGCCATGATGCGGCACCTTGTACACATCCGCCTGCGGGATCAGTCCGGCGTTGAACAGGTCTTCTTCTTCGCTCCGCTCCATGTCACCGGTCAGAAAAATGCTGCCATCCGCGGTGGAAAGGAGCATGACCAGCGAATTGTTGTTTTCGTTTTCCGGATCCTGCCGCAACGGCCCCAGCACATAGAACTGCGCGCCTTCGCCCGCTGCCACGGCATCGCCTGCGTGGAGCCATGTGAGCGGCACGCCGTATTTCTCAGCAGCTTCATAGGCGGGATGATCTTCCGGAGCCTTTTCGGAATGCAGGGCGGAGGCGTACAGCTGATCCACCTTCAGACCGTTCTTGAGCAGCTTCTTCAGCCCGCCAGCATGATCCTTGTCCGTGTGGGTGACGAACACGCCGTCTATGTGTGTGATGCTGTACGCTTCCAGCACGCGCCAGAGCTGATCGAAGCTGTCCTTGTGCCCGGTATCCACCAGATAACGCAGCCCGTTCACCTCGATCAGGGCTGCATCCGCCTTGCCCACATTGATGAACAGCGCACGCGTTTCTGCGGCCGCGCAGCATGAGGTGAGCGCAAGCGCAAGCAGCAATGCAAGAAAGAGCCGGAACAAGCGATTCATAAGCGAAGCCTCCTGTGCTTAGAATAGAATAGACGAAGCGTTCCATAGGGAAAGCAAGAAAGAAACAAAGAAGGGATGGAAGCGCGATGAGCCTTTTGGAAGGTGTTTTTCTGGGGCTGATTCAGGGCTTGGCTGAATTCTTGCCCGTTTCCTCCAGCGGTCATCTGAACCTGCTGCAGGCGTTGTTTGGTGTGGAAATGGAACATCAGCTGCTGTTCAATCTTCTGCTGCATGCGGCCACGTTGGCGGCGGTAGGCATCGTGTTCTGGAAAGACTGGGTGCATATGCTGCTGCACCCCATCAAGGACCGCACGCTGCTGTTGCTGTTCCTCGCCTCCCTGCCCGCGCTGGCGGCGAAGATCCTGTTTGACAAGCAGCTGGATCATGCGGAGACGCACAATACCTATTTGGGCGTCTGCTTTCTGCTGACTGGCGTTTTGCTGTTTGCCACCCAGCGCATCGCCGAAAGACCCAACTGCGGCCAGCCGAAAGTAGACGTGGAGGAAGCGCTGGCCATGGGCTGCCTGCAGGCGGTGGGCATGCTGCCCGGCGTCAGCCGCAGCGGCAGCACCATCTTTGGCGGCGTGGCTGCTGGGCTGAACCGCGAAGCAGCGGCCAAGTTCAGCTTTTTGATGAGCGCGCCCGCCATTGTGGCCGGCATGCTGTCGGAGGGCGTGGATGCGCTGCAGCAGGGCGTGAACTTCGGCGGCAATCTGCCCGCTGTTCTACTGGGCATGGCGGTGGCATTCGCAAGCGGATATCTGTCCATCCGCTTCTTCATGCGGCTGATCAGCCGTGCATCGCTGAATGGCTTTGCCATCTATGTGACGGCACTGGGCATACTGGTGATGATGCTGCAACTGACCGGCATGATAGCGGATCCGCCCGCGCAGATCGCTTGGATGGCGGCTGTGTTCTTTGGATAGTATAACCGAAGATAAGAAAAAAGAAAACGGTTGCTTTTGCAAGCAGCCGTTTTTGTGATGGTTCTATATCCGCACGATGGTCGCGCCGAAGGGCATCATGGCAAGTTTGGCCAGCTTGAAGCACTGCAGCCCCCACGGAATGCCGATGATCGTTACGCACAGAACGAGACCGTTCGTGACGGCTGTGATCGCGATGGGCAGACCGCTGATGATCATCCACAGCAGATTGAGCAGCAGCGACACCGTGCTGCCGCCATACACAACATCCCTGCCAAAGGGACAGAAACAGAGCGCGGCGAACTTGAAGCACTGCTGACCGATGGGAATGCCCACCACGGTGAGGGTCCATAGCAAGCCGGCAATGGTCCAGCCCAGCCCCTGCCACAAGCCCGCAAACAGAAACCAGATGATATTTCCCAGACAAGACATCATTGATTTTCACCTCGGTTTGCAGTATATCATACGACCCATGAGCAAGAAAAGCGGATTAGCTATTTGCAATCCAATTCCAACCCAATTCTCAGAAAAAAGATGTAAAGTGTGCTTGACATCCATCGTGACGAGTGCTATCATAGCAACGTAAAGCATGCTTGACATTCCGAAAGGAGATTTCCATGAAGAACCATTTGGAAGAACTTCGCAGTCGGCGCGGCATCCGACAGGATGAACTGGCTGCGGCGCTCAGGGTATCGAGACAGACCATCAGCTCGCTGGAAAACGGACGCTACAATCCCTCCATCCAGCTGGCCTTCAAGCTGGCCCGGTATTTCGGCCTTACGGTCGAGGATATATTCACTTATGAGGAGGACGAAGAATCATGATGTGCAATCGGAAATGGAACCGCGTGGCCACCACGGTGGTGTTTGTGCTTGGGCTGGCGAGTTTTCTGTTCGGGCTGTTGAACTTTCTGCTGACAGATGCGGAGGGGCGCTCCTATACGACGCTGCTGGGCATGTTCACCGGCTTCGGCTTTGGGATCATGACGGTAGCGGCCTACAAAACCATCCGCGATAAGCTGATCTCCCAAGAAAAGCGGGAGCAGGAAAAGATCGATCAGGAGGATGAGCGCAATATCGCCATCATCCAGTCGGCGGCGCTGACGGCATACATCGCCGCCATCGGCGTGCTGATCGTGCTGATGTTCCTGTTCATGGGAATGGGCTACATGACCCCCTCCTACATCTGCGTGGGAGCGATGTATGTGGTGATCGGGGTTTTCTTCATCAGCAAAAAAGTGCTGGAAAAGAAGATGTAAACCAAAAACGCTCTGTCGCGGTTGTGCTGCGGCAGAGCCACAGCCCCTTGACGGGCTTTGTCAATGGGTTGAGTAGCTCAACTCAAGAGCTGTTCTTTTCGTTAAATACGGGTGATCCTGACATAAGGGAGGATTGCACTCAATTAGAATAGTGTTAGCGGACAACTACGAAAGGAGCAACTCCATGAGTCACTACCAACATCTTAGCATAAAAGCTTTCAGCGGAAGGGAAAGAAATAAGAGAAATCAGCTGCGAACTGGTTCGAAATGCCGGAAAGATCAGCCGGAAACTGAATCGAAATGGCGAGCAGGATGGTTACTGGCCAGCCGGAGCAGAAAATGAAGTATCGGAAGCGGAGAGAAAAGTGTTGCCGCAAACGGACTCTCGCTCATTCGGAGATCAAGATATTTGCACAGTGGAAGATATTGGATGAGCAATGGCCACCTGAACAGATAGCAAACTGAGTGAAGTTAGAAAACAGTCCCTACCAAACAAGCCACTCCACAATCTACCGAGCCATTTACGCAGAATGTCTTGAGGTTCGAGCCATCCCATTGAAGAGCGCCCCCAAACAGCCAATGGCCACTCTGAATTGGGCCATTAGGAAGCAGACACCGTTACCGGTAAGACTGATTCTTTCTGTCTGATTACCTTAACTTGCAGGAAATCAAGATGACTGCTATCCGTGAAGCTTCCCGGGAAAACTTCGGCTCGTGTTTGATAATGAAATCATTCAGCTGCTTGGTTCGCTTCCGTCAGAATGGGGTGCGCTCCATCGTATCTGATTTAGATAAAGAGTTAGCTAAACGTGATGAAAGCACCGCTGAGTGGTGTTCTCTTTTCTTTCCCACTGCTTCACGCTCCTTGGATGCGAGACATCAACGAAAACATCAAAAGCCTCATCCGCGAGTACTGCCCTAAGTCCATTATTGACTTGGAGTCGTTTGATCAGGCCTTCTTCGCCGCCTTTACCAACAAGATCGATTTGCGTCCGCGTAAGTGCCTGCGGTGCAGATCTCACTCTGGAATTCTTTTATCATATGTTGCGCTTGACTTAACAATGCAAGACCCACTTATACATCGGCAAACGTCGCATTGATCTGATCGATCAATTCCTTATGCAACATTGTGCGGTGACGCACAGTGCTTATGATATGTACCACATCTTCTACTGCGGCTTCGAGGTCATCGTTCATAACAACATAGTCGTACACATATGACATCTGCATTTGCTCCTTGCCCTTCGCTATCCGTTTTTCTACCTGTTCAAGCGTTTTTTCGGACTTGCGATTGATCAACCGGCGTCGGAGCTCCTGCGCACTCGGAGGGAGAATGAAGATGGATATTGCGGTAGGCTCAGTTGCCTTGATTTGAGCTGCTCCTTGGTTGTCTATGTTCAGAATGATGATATCGTTTCCCTCATCGCGCAGTTTCTCTACATAGGCACGCGGCGTACCATATAGCTCCCCATTGTTGTCAGCATACTCCAGAAAGCCATTCTGATTTACGCATTCGTCAAACTCGGAGCGCTTGATGAAAAAGTAATCTACGCCGTGCTGTTCGTAGCTGTCATCATTTTTAGGACGAGGATCACGAGTTGTGCATGAAACAGACACGCCGATGCCATCAAGACGCTGGCAGACCTTCTCGATGATCGTGTCTTTTCCGCAGCCAGACGGGGCTGAAATGACCACATAAGATGTTTTTTGCACCGCTATTCTTCCTCCTTCGAAATCAAAATCCATGCCAATACATGCTGTTATTACATATTCAAACTTAAGTTCATCATACCTCCTTTGGATAAAATATAGTACAGTATACAAATATTATAACACTATATCGCACAGTTTCAAGACACAACGTGGCGAGCGCTTTTCAAAATTGTACGGGTGTCAAACATAGGTAACACGACGAGCCAAGGAGGAAGTCAAGGGA
>CAZDEF010000069.1:0-13230 GCA_964504385.1 uncultured Oscillospiraceae bacterium | reverse complement strand
ATACTAAAACGCCATGCTTTCTCTTGAAAACATGGCGTTTTTTCAGCGGTCTGAACGGCCCGATTGGGCCGTTTAGAGAGTCAATTTGTAATAACGTCTGCTTCTTCCGTCATAGGCGGGCTGGGTGAGCAGGCACTGATATCCGGCCTTTTCAAAGTTATGCCACGATGCGCTGTTCTCCGGATCGACGGTGCAGTAGACGGCTTTTCCGCCCGCCGCCTGCACGGCATCGGCAAAGAGCGCCAGAAAGCGGGTGTGCATGCCATGGCCGCGATGCTCGGGGCGCACCATCACATCATGAAAATCATAGGTATTTTCGGCGGGATGTCCAAGGATAGCCGCATAGGAGTGCGCCCCGCGCGCATGCCACGCGGTGACGACGGCATAACCGGCCAAGGTATCCTGCTGGAAATACCCCACGGCTTCGCCGCCCCTCAGCCAGGCGTCGAACTCCCATTCCTCGCTGGGAAAGTACCAGCTCGGATCAGGCAGCTGGCTGAGGACTTCGGTTTGCATGGCCATCATCTGGGCTTTGTCGCCGGGGGTGAGCACCCGCAGGGTGTAGCCGGGGATCTGGTAGGCGGGGGTGGTGATGGGGAAAAGCATGGGGGTGGGGGCTCCTTTCTTTGTTTGTTGCGCTGGGGCGCGGCAGAAATCCGCAGAAGACGCAAGTGGCAGAACCTGGACCAGCAGATCCACCGCTATGAAAACCTGCTGGATCGTCAGTTTACCGCAGACAGGCCTAATAGCAAATGGGTCACTGACATCTCATACATTCACACCGGAGAAGGTGTTTTGTATCTGTCGATGATCCGTGATCTATACGACAACAGCATCGTAGCATACAAGACTGCTGCCAGTCAGACCGTCAACCTCGTCCTGGATACGCTTCGCTTGGCGATGCGCAGGGAAAAGAAGAAGGTCGCTGGACAGTTACAGCTCCACAGCGACCAAGGCTTTCAATACACCTCACAAGCATACTTCAAGCTGACTCGATCTTACAAGATCACGCCTTCCATGCCAAGACGTGGTGATCCTTACGACAATGTCATGGCGGAAAACTTCTTCTCCATCCTCAAAACCGAATGCATCTACCACCATAGACCCGCCCCGTTTCGTGAGGCCCACGCCATGATCGACCGCTATATCGACTTCTATAGCAACGAGCGCATCCAAATAAAATTCGGAGTGGCGCCGCTCTCGCTTCGCCACTCCGTCTGATCCTTTTTTTCTTACATAGGGCCCTTTTTCTGCAGTCCGTATATTCTGGGGCGGTCTATGTGTGACCGATCGCTTTTGTTTTGGTTGATTGCGCTGACGCGCGATTTGAGATGTTACGCCCCCAACAAGAGAAGCAGCCTCCCCATCCCCCATTCCGTCCCCCCTCCCCAAGTTTGCTTTTCCCGCCCACATCTGCTATACTACGCTTACCTTAAGCGCAGGAGGCGCACATGGCTTATGAACGCAGCAAACTGCATGAAAGCCCTCTGTCTGGCAGGACGGATCATTCTGGAAAACGGCGGCGAAACGTATCGCGCGGAGGATACTGTGCTGCGCATGGCCAGAGCGCTGGGGCTGGAGGAACCGGAAGCCTTCGGCATCCCCAGCGGGCTGTTCATCTCTTTTACCGATGAGACCGGCGAACGCAAAACTTCCATCAGCCGCGTGTACCTGCGCGGCACCCATCTGGCCCGCGTGGATCGGGTGAACCGCATCAGCCGCATGCTGACCGACGGCCTGATCGACCCCGATGAACTGTACGATGCACTGCACGAAGCCGCCAGCCTTGGGCGGGAGATATCGCGCTGGTACGCGCCGCTGACCGCCATGTGGTCGGTGGCGGGGTTCGTGGTGATGTTCGGCGGCGGGTGGATCGACGTGCTGGTGGGCTGCGTGTGCGCTGCGCTCACACAGCTCATCCCCCACCTGCTCAGCCCGGAGGATGCTTCCGCCGGGATGACGGGCACGCTGCTGGGCGGCATGGTGTGCGTGGCCGTTCCGCTGGTGTTCCGCTCCCTGACCGGACTGGGCGTGACGGAAGCCATCATCGCAGGGGCGATGATGCCGCTGGTGCCGGGCCTGAGCATGACCAACGCCGTGCAGGACGTGATGCGCGGCGATATGGTGTCCGGCGTTACGCACTGCGCCCGCGCGCTGATGATCGCCGCCATGGTGGCGGGCGGCGCGCTGGTGGGCACGCATGTGTGCGGCATGCTGCATCTGGCGCAGCAGTCCGAGGCGATGGCCTCCACCCTGCCCGTGCTGGCGCAGGCGGCGATCCTCAGCATCGCCAGCCTGATGGCGGGCGCAGGGCTGGGGGCGCTGCTGCACGCGCCGCGCAAGGCGATCATATGGGGCAGCGTGCTGGGCATGGCGGGCTACATGAGCTATTGGCTGTGCCTGCGCGGCGGCGCGCCGGAAACGGCGGCCATGTTTGCGGGCGCGGCGGTGGCGGCCGTGGGCGCACAGCTGGCCGCGCGCAGGCTGCGCATGATCGCCACCGTGTTTGTCACCATCGCCATCATCCCGATGGTGCCGGGACTGGGCCTCTACCGCGCCATGCGCGAACTGGCGCAGGGCAATCTGAGCAGCGGCGGCGCTGTAGCCGCGCACACCATGGCGCTGATCGTGATGCTCGCGCTGGGCATCGCGCTGGGCTCGGCGGCGTGCGGCGTATTCCGCCACAGCCGCAAACCCCATAACGGAAGGAACCGTGTGTAAATGGAAAACAACAAGAATTGCAGCGCGTGGAGCGCAGGGCTCATCAACGCCTCCATCCTGCTGTACCTGATCTGGCTGCTGCTTCCGGCGGTGCAGACCACCGGCGGCGCGCTGGCCGGGGCGGCCTGCGTGGGGCTGTTCGGGCTGGGGGTGCTGCTGGACTGGCCGTATGCCGTGCGGCATTGGGCGTCCATCCTGCTGCGCGCCGTGTGCGCGGCGGCCATGCCGCTGCTGCTGCGCGTGTTCCTGTGCCGCGGCGGCGAAAACTTTGCGGGCTTCTATGTGCAGCAGGCCATGTTCTGGTTCCCGCTGGTGTATGCCGGGTATGTGCGCGAGCGCGGGGATGAGCGGCTGTGGCGGCATGTGCGGCCGGTGCTGCTGGGCACGGTGTGCGTAACGGTGGCCACCACCATCGGCTGGCTGATCGAGGGCATGCTGCGCGGCGGGCGCGTGTACGCCTATTCCCGCTCGCTGGGCTATGCGGGCGAGGGACGCGAAGCATATCTGAAGGAGCTGATGCTGCGCAACATCGGCGGGTACGATTTTGTGTACGCCATGGTGGCGGCGCTGCCGTTCACCTGCATTGCGGTGCAGCGCTACCGGGGCTGGAAGCGCTGGGCCTTTGCGGCGCTGCTGGCTGCGCAGGCGGTGATGATCGTGCTGTCACAGTATACCTACGCCATGCTGTTTGCCGCGGCGATCTTAGCGGTGGAGCTGTTCGCTCTGCTGGCGCGCAGCATCAGCCGGGGACGGCTGGGCATGGGGCGGTCGCTGCTGATCGGCGCTGCGCCGCTGGTGCTGGCGCTGGTGCTGGCGCAGCCGCTGACGGCGCTGGCGGCGAAGGTGTGCGGCGCGCTGGGCCTGAGCAACTTCGCCTTCAGCTTTGAGCAGCTGCTGCTGGCGCTGCAGGGCAAGGCCACCAGCGCGGATTCGCGGCTGGGGTACTACCTGACGGCGCTGAACGGCTTTGCGCGCTCGCCGCTGACAGGCAGCATGCTGGGCGGCGAAAAGCTGCTCAGCCAGCACAGCGAGGTGCTGGATCTGCTCAGCGGCATGGGCGTGGTGGGCACGGCGCTGGCGGGCGGCATGATGTGGCTGATGGGCCGCGGCCTGCTCCGGGGCGTGAAGCGCCATCCCGACCGCGCCCAGCTGGGCATGGCGGCCTGCGCGCTGCTGGCGGTAGCGGGGCTGGGCACGGTGTTTTACAGCCGGGATATCATGGCCATTGCAGCCATCGGCACGCTGCTGGTGCTGGAAAACGAAAAAGAAGCATAAGCAAACCCCCGCCAACAGTAGCGTTGACGGGGGTTCAGTTTGCCGAAAAAACACCCATGGGAGGTTTGGAGGGCCGCAGCCCTCCAAGGATGATCGTATCGACACGCCGTTTGCCGCCCGGCGAGCAGGCAAACGGCGCTTTTTCGCCGGAGCGCAGCTCACTCCACCAGTTTGCGGAAGCCTTCGCCCAGCACTTCGTGCGCGTCTGAAATGAACACGAACGCCGCTTCGTCCCGCGAACGGACGATGGCCTTCAGCCGGCCGATCTCCTGCGCGCTGAGCACGCACAGCAGCACGGGCCGCTGCGCGCCGGTGTAGCCGCCCTCCGCGTGCAGCACCGTTACGCCGCGCTCCAGCTGATCCATCAGCTCCTGCTTGATGGCCTCGTGCTGATCGGAAATGACGTAGCAGGCCTTGTCGGTGGTCATGCCCAGCATCACCATGTCGATGACCTTGGAGGAAACGTAGATGCAGATGAACGCGTACAGCGCGTACTCCACCTCAATGCTCAGACCGGCCAGCACCACGGACACGCAGTCGATCAAAAACAGGATCACGCCCACGCTGATGTGCTGGAAGCGGCTGTGGAGCATGCGCGCGGCCATGTCCGTGCCGCCGGTGGTGGCCCCGCCGCGCAGGATCAGCCCCAGCCCCACGCCCAGCAGCGCGCCGCCAAACAGCGCGGCCAGAATGGGGTCCTGCGTGAGCGCCGGCATGGGCAGCAGGTCGATCAGGAAGGAAAACAGCAGCGTGGCGATGAGCGAGCGGAAGGCGAACACGCGCCCCATGGAACGGTAGCCGATGATGAACAGCGGCACGTTCAGCAGCAGGCTGATCGTACCGACCGGCCACTGGAACAGAAAATTGAATACCGTGGCGATGCCCGTCAGCCCGCCGGGGGCAATGTGATGGGGCACCAGAAACATCGGGTAGGCCAGCGCGCCCAGCAGGCTGCCCAGCACGATCTGCACATACGCCATAAACTGCTCGTTTTTCAGGATCGACCATTTCTTCATCGCATATACTCCTTCGGCCGAAGCCGCGTCTGCCGCAGCTTCGGCCGCCTTTGTTCTGTCAGGGTTCCCCATCCGCGCACGCCATATCCAGCGATACCTGCAGCGCGCGCTCCACGGCGCGCAGGCTTTGCGGGCTCAGGCTGCCCAGCCGGCGGCCCAGCCGGGTCTTTTCCACGGTGCGCACCTGCTCGCACAGGGCGATGGAATCGCGCCACAGGCCGGCTTCGCCCTGCG
Organism: uncultured Oscillospiraceae bacterium; assembly: GCA_964504385.1. Classification (GTDB taxonomy): domain Bacteria; phylum Bacillota; class Clostridia; order Christensenellales; family Aristaeellaceae; genus Limiplasma. The sequence goes on along the minus strand of CAZDEF010000069.1, from coordinate 7,984 downwards.
CAATGGCGGCATGGGTGGGCAGCGGGGGCTTGTGCGCGCTGCCGGTGAAGGGGATGACGATCACCGTGGGCGCGTGCAGATTGCCCATATCGTTCTGAACGATCACGACCGGTCTGGTCCCACCCTGCTCGCTGCCGATCACAGGGTCCAGCCCGGCCATGTAAACGTCGCCTCTTTTCATGGATGCTTTCCACGCTCCGGGGCGGCCTGATCTCACCCGTCATTGTAGCATAAAACGGGCGGGTTGTAAAACAGTCGCCTGTCTCAGCTTGTCGATAAACCCGATGGGTGGTTTGGAGGGCCGCAGCCCTCCAAGGGCGATCGTATCGACCGGCTTTGCCGGTCGGGCGGGCGTTTCCGCGTTTACGCGGAAACATTCCTTACGCCGTTTGCCGCCCGGCGAGCCGTAGGCGAGTAGGCAAACGGCGCCTTCCCTCGGCGGAAAAGATCGCGTAGCGAGCTTTTTCGACGGCCTGAAACAGGCACAAATAGCCGCCCGTTTGTACACTATGCGCCGGCAGCCCAGCCGGTGCCTGCCCGGCTGATCATTCGAACACCGCCTGCACGGAGAAATCCCCTTCGAAGGAAACGCTCGTCTGTGCGGAAAACGGATCGCTCAGGGTGCAGTTTTCCGCCTCCCAGCGCACAAAGCGGGCTTCGCCGTTTTCCAGCGCCGTCAGCGTGATGGGGCATTCCGGAAAATACTGGCCGGTGTAGCCGCCTTGCAGGTCGGGCGCGGCGTGGTTCACCCTCACCATGCCCGCGCCGGTCTGCGTGATGCAGGCGCTGACGGGCGCGGACAGGCCCAGCGCCTGCTGCACCAGCTGCGGGAACACCTGCCACCGGCCCTGAAAGAACACCTCCAGCTGATCCAGCTCGTTGGCGCAGTGGATCTCCGCGCCCCAGTCCACCAGCCCCTGCGGGCCGAAGCGCCGCAGGCTGTCGGCCATCAGCGGCTCATACGCGCTGCGCAGGGCTTGCATCTGTGCGGAAAAGCGCGCGGGGCTGAAGTGGATGTTGCGCACATCGCACAGCGCCGTGACCAGCTCGCGCCGGAAGTCCGCGTTCCGGTACAGGGCGCGCAGCATCTGCGCGGCGGCGGAGCAGTAGTCCTCGCCCAGCAGCGTGGGGGTAAGGTTTTCCTTTTGATAGCCCAGCCCTGTGCCCAGCAGATCGGCGCTGCTGTCCACATCATAGAGCATCATGCGCCAGCGCGTGTCCGCATAGGGGTTGGCGCTGTCCAGCGTGCGCGCGCGCCACATCTGCCAGTTGTTATCGGTCAGGATCACGCTGTCCACATTGTCCACATAGAACTGCAGGGCGAAATAGTCCGCAAAGCTGCCCATGTCCAGCATCTGCGCGGCCTGCAGGTAGTTTTCGGAAAGGCTCATGTCGTTTTCGGTGATGAAGGCGTACAGCGCCCCGAACAGCTCCAGATCGCTCTCCTGTCCCTCCTCCACCTCATAGCGCTTGATGACCACAGCGTTGTCGGGGTCGATGCCGAAGACGTTTTCAAGGTAGCAGCTGTCGTATTCCTCGGTAAGGGTGTACAGCCCCCAGTATTCGCCGTTGATGAGCACCACGCAGGGCGTGCCGCGCTGGGTGGCAAAGCGCATGTCCTGCGCCAGAGCCTGAATGAGCGGGTCGCGGATCTTGGCGTAGTTGCAGTCGTTGCCGCCGCTGCGCAGCACCAGCTTTTTGGGCAGCCCGTGGCCGAACAGATCCAGCTGCACGCGGCTAAGGCCGTATTCCCTGCGCGCGGTCAGGCGCAGGCTTTTCTGGGGAAGGATACGCGTTGCGCCGCCCTTGATGCGCACGCCCATTTCCTGCGAAAAGCCTGCGCTGCCGTCGGCGGGCAGGTATTCCGCATACACGGGGCGTTCCCATTCGCGGCCGCGGTTGCTGAAATTGCCCTCCACCTCCCACGCTTGGTAGTCGTCGCTCTCCTGCAGGGCGTACCATTCGTCAAAGGTGCTGCCCAGCGTGTAGATGCCGGTCTCGTAATCGAACAGGTCGGCCTCCTCCATCAGCAGCGAGACCACCGGCACGCTTCCATACGCCGCTTCGCGGTCGATGCCGATGAAATAGGTGGCGCTGGTCACGCTGCTCTGGCCGCCGTCCTGCCAGAAGGCGGCGGCACGGATGACGTTGGCCTGCACCATGCTGGCTTCCGGCACATGATCCTCGTCCGAAATGCCGGTGTGATCGCTGAGGATATTGGGCTCGCCCTCCACGCTTTCCAGCGTGAGGGGGCCGTCATAGTACCGGCTGCGCGGGGTGGGCACGCTGCCGTCGGTGGTGTAGTAGATGTCCGCGCCGGGAACGGCACAGGTCATTTTCAGCACGACAGGCGCATCGTAAAAGCCGCTCTGCACGCTGAAATGCACATCCGTATCGGCGGGAAAGCGCAGGCAGCCCCACACGGCCAGCCCGAGGAACACAGCGGCGCAGCACAGCGCCCCGCGAAGATTCAGCGTGCGCACGATCCATTTCTCCTTTGCAAGGGTCTTTCCTGCCATGTATACCATAAACAGGAGAAAGCTGTCAAATCCGCAGAAGTTTTGCCCTGCAAACAACGTTTTTTTGCAGTGAAAACTATTGAATGAACGATCGTTGCATGATACAATCAATGTGGTGTACGCAAAGGGCGTACAAACCAAAAATCTTTTTTCTCAAAAGAGGAGGAAACACATGAAGACTCTTCAGAAGGTACTCTGTCTGATGCTGACGCTGTGCATGGCACTGTGCGTGAGCAGCGCTTTTGCGCAGGACTACACGGCCACCGAGCAGGGCTTCGGCGGCGACGTGACGGTGACGCTGACCGTTGAGGACGGCGTGATCGTGGCTGCGAAGGCGGAAGGCGCCAACGAGACCGACGGCATCGGCTCCAAGGCCATCGAGGCGCTGCCCGCCGCTATGGTGGAGACCAACAGCGTGAAGGTGGACACCGTCGCTTCTGCGACCATCACCAGCAACGCCGTACTGGCCGCCGCGGAAAAGGCGCTGGCCGAAGCCGGCCTCAAGCCCGAAGACCTGGTAGCCAACGAAGTCGTCAAGGAAGCGACCGTTGTGGAACCCACCTTCGCCGATCCTGACGTGATCGTCATCGGCGCCGGCTCCACCGGCGTGAACGCTGCCATCGCGGCTGCCAAGGCTGGCGCGAAGGTATACCTGATCGAAAAGAACGACGACATCGGCGGCTCCATCCGTTTCGCGGGCGGCACCACCTCCGCTGCCGGCGCGCGCCAGCAGATCGAAGCGGGCGTGGAAGACAGCCCCGAGAACTTTGCCGAGGATCTGGTCCGCATGGGCGGCGGCACCAACATTCCCGAGCTGACCCGCAAGCACACCGAGTGCGCGGCTGCGGCTGTGGACTGGCTGGATGACCTGGGCGCCGACTTTGGCGACCGTCAGCCCAAGATGTCCTCCTCCTACGATGCGTTCAACGTGCCGCGCGAGTACCGCGTGACCGGCGGCGGCAAGGCCATCATCGAGCTGATCCGCCCCCTGCTGGACACGGAAGTGGAAGCCGGCAATTTGAGCCTGCTGCTGAACACCGAAGTGGCCGATATCGTGGTGGAAGACGGCGCTGTGAAGGGCGTTGTGCTGACCGACGGCCGCGAGTTCCGCGCCCCCGCCACGGTGCTGGCCACCGGCGGCTACGGCCACAACGAGGAACTGCTGCACAAGTACAACTACGAGAACGTGCTGACCATGGCTCCCTCCTTCGTGACCGGCGACGGCTACCGCTTTGCCGAGAAGGCCGGCGCGCAGTTCAACAACATGGATTATCTGCCCGCCTATCCCGGCGGCATCCCCTGCGACGGCTTTGACACCACCATGACCGCCACCGTGAAGGACTACAACGGCGTGATCTGGGTGGATGTGAACGGCAGCCGCATCGTGAACGAATTCGACGCGCTGGATAGTGAGCGCAAGGCCGCTTATGCCGCCGCGCCCCACAATCTGGTGTACATGATCCTCACCCAGGAAATGCGCGACACCCAGGATTCCATCATCTCCAAGGATGAAAACTGGGCGAAGTTCGACGGCCTGCTGGCAGAAGAAAACTGCGTGGTGAAGGCTGACACCATCGAAGAACTGGCTGCCAAGATCGGCGCGGACGCTGCTGCGCTGGCTGCCACCGTGGACGCCTACAACGCCGATGTGGAAAAGGGCGAGGACACCCAGTTCGGCCGTCCTGCCGAATCCATGATGAAGCTGGAAGCGCCCTTCTACGCCGTGAAGACCTGCCCCTATGTGATGCTCACCAAGGGCGGCCCGGTGATGAATCCCGACGCTCAGGTGCTGGACACCAACGGCAACCCCATCCCCGGCCTGTATGAGGGCGGCGAGCTGGCGGGCGGCGCCAACATCGGCGGCAGCGCCAACATCGGCGGTCTGGCCAACACCAGCACCATCGTTTGGGGCAAGATCGCGGGCGAAAGCGCTGCGGCTTATGCGGCCAGCATGAAGTGATCCCATCCCCGGATGATCCCCTAATCATCCCAAAAGACCGGTTGCGGCAAAACCCGCAGCCGGTCTTCTTTGTTTGTCGCACAAAGGCGGATAGCCTTCACGGTAAAATCAGCACTTCTTCGATCTCATCCCGCAGGGGGAACAGCACGTCCATGTCGGCGCTGTCCAGCGCGATGCAGCCCTGCGTCCAGTCCGCGTGACAGCCGCCCTCGTGCAGATAGATCTCGCCCCCCAGCGGCGATCCCCACGGCGGGCGGCGGCGCTGCGCCTGTGCAAGGCAGATGTTGGCAAAGGTGTCCTCGTCGATGCGCCCATCGTTCAGCGCGGCTTGCGCGTCCTGCACGCCGGGATAGCTCAGGCCAAGGCTGCGGCCGTATTTGCCCTGCTCCTTCACCAGACAGATGCGGTAGCATCCCTCCGGGGTGCGGCCGTCGCCCTCGCGCTGCTTGGCCCCCTGCGGACATGCGCCCAGCGCGATGCGGCAGCGCAGCAGCACGCGGCCCTCCTGCTGCACGGTGAGCCGCCGCAGGCTTTTTTCGATCACCACTCTCATGAAAATGCCCCTTCTTCCATTCATCCACCAGCCTGTGACGGACATGTGAACACTCTGTAACATTCTGCAAGCAAAACCGGAATCCCTTGCGAAATCGCCGCTTCTGTGTCATAATAACGGAGATATCCGGTGATCCGTCAGGATCGAACCGCTTGAAAGGAACGTAGAACAACATGAAGAATCTTCGCAAGATCCTGTCCCTGCTGCTGTGCGCATGCATGCTGCTCGGCATGACCGCAATGGCTGAAACGGCCGAACCCGCCCCAGAGACCGCCGCCCCCGCCGAGCTGACCGCCGACACCCTGCTGGCCACCGTGAACGGCGAGGCGCTGACCTGGGGCACTGTGGAAATGCTCTATAACAATCTGGTGGCTCAGTACGGAAGCTACTACGACCTGACCCTTGCCGAGAACGTGGAGCTCTTCCGCGCTGTGGCGATGGAAAACGCCATCACCGAAATGCTGCTGATGCAGAAGGCGGTGGAGTTCGGCCTGTCCGAGCTGACCGCGGAGGAGATCGCCGCGCTGGAGGAGACCGCCAACGCGGACTGGGAAGGCGGCATCCAGAACTATCTGGACTACATGTACCCCGATTACACCGAGGAGACCAGCGCCGAGGAGATCGCCGCGGCCCGCGAGGAAGCCATCGCCTATTACAACGGCAACGGCTACAGCCCCGAGACCCTCGTGGCCAACTACAAGCGCTACGCCGTGATGGACAAGGTGCAGAACCTGCTGCTGCAGGATGTGACCGTGACCGACGAGGAAGTGGAAGAGCTGTACCAGTCGCTGGTCGCCGCTGACAAGGAAAAGTACGAAAACGACATCGCCGCCTATGTGGACTACAACAATCAGGTGGACATGATGGCCTACTACGCCATGATGTACGGTTCCTACAGCGAGATGGACTACGCGTGGTACAAGCCCGAGGGCTTCCGCGCGGTGAAGCACATCCTGCTGCCCGTGGACGAGACCCTGATGGCTGCCTACACCGACCTGCAGGCCCGCTATGAGGAGCAGGTATCCGCCGAGGAAGCCGCTGCGGATGCGGCTGCCGAAGAAACCGAAACCGCCGAAGCGCCCGTCGAGCCCGTGACCGCCGAGCAGGTGACCGCCGCCAAGGCCAATGTGCTGGCGTCTCTGGCCGACAAGATCGACGAGATCAACCAGAAGATCGCCGACGGCGCGGACTTTGACGAGCTGATCGCCGCCTACGGCGTGGACGCCGACGGCAACCCCAGCGATCCCGGCATGGCCTCCGAGCCCTACATGACCAGCGGCTACGAAGTGTGCGCCGCTTCCAGCAACTATGTGCCCGAGTTCGTGGAAGCTGCCATGAGCATTGCCGAGCTGAGCGGCGTGTCCGCGCCCTACCTGAGCGACTACGGCGTGCACATTGTGAAGTACATTGCCGACGTGCCCGGCGGCCCCGTGGAAATGACCGCTGAACAGCGCGAAGCCAAGCGCGCCTCCCTGCTGAACACCAAGCAGAACGAGCTGTACACGGCCACCGTGGAAGGCTGGATGACCGATTCCGCCATCGAGTACACCGGCGCTGTGACCGAAGTGAACGCTCTGGCTTATTGATCTTTCAAACAACGCATTCGCCCCATCTCTGCCCATGCCAGGGGTGGGGCTTTCCGTTTGCCGAAAAACACTCACGGGTGGTTTGGAGGGCCGCAGGCGAGTAGGCAAACGGCGCCTTATCCTCGGCGGAAAAGATCGCGCAGCGAGCTTTTTCGACGGCTCAGTGCGCATAGTCTGTATGCAAAAGGAGCTGATGAACATGTTCACACGCACCACCCTGCTTTTCAGGGCCATGCGCGAAGGCGCGGCGGGTCATGCCCGGCTGCGGCAGGAAAACGGCCGGCTGCGGCTGCAGCTGACGGCGCGGGGGCTGCCGCCGGGGCAGGCGGTTCTGTATGCATACCGTCGGGGCGAAGCGGAGGAAAAGCTGGCGCAGACGCAGGTGAAGCCCAATGGAGAAGCATCGCTGGAAGCGCAGGGCTTCCGCGCCCCGGACGCGCTGATGCTACTGGGCGGCGAAGCGCCAGCGCCGCTGCTGGCGGGGCTGTGCGCCGGTCAGGGGGAGGAATGGCTGATGGAGGTGCGCAGCGCGGCGCTGGCGCTGTGCCGCAGGCTTTCGCCCTGCCCGCCGCCTGTTGCCCAAGTGCAGACGGCACAGGCTGCCGATCCGCCGCCCGTTCCGCGCGAGGTATTCCTGCCCGCGATCGATCCTGCGCCCTACACGGCTGCCGCCGACAGGGCTGCGGAGCCCTTGCTTCCGCCGCCTGCCCCTGCCGGGCCGCCGGCGGATCGGCTGCGCCCGCTGCGTTGGCCGCGCGGCTTTGAGAGCCTGAAGCCATACTTTGAGCGCAGCATTCCCCGCGCGCTATTCCCCATGCCCGGCTGGCGCTTTGCGCAGGCGGCGCAGGGGGTATGGATCGGCATCCGGCGGGAAGACGGCTGGGTGCGCGGGGTAGCGTACGCATGCGAGGGGGCAACGCCCCCGGCGGCGCAGGGGCGCTGGAATGCCGCCAAGGGGGCGGACGGGCGGTGGTATCAGATGATGGTGCAGGAGTGGGGAGGGTGAGGGTAGTTCTTTTGTAAATAGCGCTGGCGCGCGGGTGGGGAGGTTGCTCCCCTTGCAGGGGGAACGGTGGAGCGGGCCTTGCTACCGCTCAACAAACAAGAGAAGCGACAGCAAAACCACCAGCGCAAAGCGCAAGCTACTTATCAAGCTCGAACACTGCCTCCCTACACGCAAACAACCATCACTACCAGCCAAAACGGCTGACAAGTGATGGCTGTTTTGCTGCGGGTGGGGGAAGTCCCTTGCCGCAAGCTACCCAGAAAAGGAAGCACACTTCCCCCGCAACCACAAAAAAGCCGAATCACAATCAGTGATCCGGAATAGGAATGCGGCAGCGACCTACTCTCCCGGGCCGTCTCC
>CAZDEF010000068.1:0-13246 GCA_964504385.1 uncultured Oscillospiraceae bacterium | reverse complement strand
CATCAAGAATGAACAGGCCATCAACAAGGGCATGATTATCTCCACCGTGTTCGCGCTGATCGTGGCTGGCGGCTGCTACTTTCTGGGCGGCTTCGGCCGGCTGTTCTCCGATCAGGTGGATGTGGCCGCCAACGGCTACGATTCCATCATCCCCACCATGCTGTACGGCCTCACACCCTTCCGGATCGCCGTGGTGGTCATTCTGGTGCTGTCGGCCTCCATGTCCACGCTGTCCTCGCTGGTGCTGGCTTCGGCCTCCACCCTCACGCTGGACTTCATCAAGGGCGCCGTGGTGAAGGATCTGGATGAAAAGAAACAGCTGCTCATCATGCGGCTGCTCATCGTGGTGTTCATCGCCATCTCGGTGGTGCTGGCCATTGTGCAGTACCGCTCCAACCTCACCTTCATCGCCCAGCTGATGGGCGTGAGCTGGGGCGCGCTGGCGGGCGCGTTCCTGGCCCCGTTCCTCTACGGCCTGTACTGGCGGGGCGTGACGACGGCGGGCGTGTGGGCCAGCTTCGTGTTCTCCACAGTGGTGATGCTGGCCAACATTTTCGTGCGCGGCTGGTTCCCTGCGGCGCTGCAGTCGCCCATCAATGCGGGCGCGTTCTGCATGGTGGCCGGGCTGGTGATCGTGCCGACGGTGAGCCTGTGCACCCCCAAGCCTGACCGCGCGCTGGTGGACAGCGTGTTCCGCTGCTACGACCGGCAGGTGCTGGTGAGCGTGAAGGACTCCATCGGCGAAAACGAAACGGCTGAAAAAAGCGCTTGACAATTTGCCATCCGCGCCGTTATAATAGCAACCGACAACTGAACACCTTATAGAGAGTGGTTGAGGGACGGGCCCAATGACACCCGCCAACCGGCAGCAATGCATGGTGGCAAATCCCGCAGCGCAGCGCGCTGGCAGATAAGGTAGATCGATCATCAACCATCCTTTTGAGCCTGTGCGTTCGCGCAGGCTCAAATTTTTTATGTGTGTGCCAGCCGACTGGCAGAAAGGAAAGATTCCAAAGATGCGTACTGTTTTCACCAGTGAATCCGTTACCGAGGGACATCCCGACAAGCTGTGCGACCAGATCTCCGACGCTGTGCTCGACGCCATTCTTTCGCAAGACCCCATGGCGCGCGTGGCCTGCGAGACCTGCGCCACCACCGGCCTGGTGCAGGTGATGGGCGAGATCACCACCACGGCGCAGGTGTCCATCAGCGATATCGCCCGCCGTGTGGTGTGCGATATCGGCTACAACAGCGGTGATATGTGCTTCGACGGCAACTCCTGCGCCGTGCTCACCGCCGTGCACGCCCAGAGCCCGGACATTGCCATGGGCGTGAACAACGCGCTGGAGACCCGCGACGGCGGGAGCGTGTCCAGCGGCGCGGGCGACCAAGGCATGATGTTCGGCTTCGCCTGCGATGAGACCCCCGAGCTGATGCCCCTGCCCATTTCGCTGGCGCACCGCCTGTGCCGCCGCCTGACCGAGGTGCGCAAGGACGGCACGCTGCCGTGGCTGCGCCCGGATGGCAAGAGCCAGGTGACGGTGGTGTACGAGGACGGCCGCCCCGTGGCTGTGGACACGGTGGTGCTCTCCACCCAGCACGATGAAACCGTGACCCATTCGCAGATCGAGCCGGCCGTGCTGGCGGAGGTGATCCGCAAGGTGATCCCCCAGACGCTGTGGACAGAGCAGACCAAGGTGTACATCAACCCCACCGGCCGCTTTGTGCTGGGCGGCCCTGCGGGCGACACCGGCCTGACCGGGCGCAAGATCATCGTGGACACCTACGGCGGCTATGGCCGTCACGGCGGCGGCGCGTTCAGCGGCAAGGATCCCTCCAAGGTGGACCGTTCCGCCTGCTACGCCGCGCGCTATGTGGCCAAGAATCTGGTGGCCGCCGGTCTGTGCAGCCGCTGCGAGGTGGCGCTGGCCTATGCCATCGGCGTGGCGCAGCCCGTGAGCGTGCAGGTGAACACCTTCGGCACCGGCCGCCTGCCGGATGATGTGCTCAGCCGCGAGGTGCTCGCCCGCTTCGATCTCAGCCCCGACGGCATCATCCGTACGCTGGATCTGCGCCGCCCCATCTACCGCCAGACTGCCGCCTACGGCCACTTCGGCCGTACGGACGTAGACCTGCCGTGGGAGCGCACCGACCGCGCGCAGGAGCTGCGCCAGCTGGCGTAAGGGATCTTTCAGGCGGTTTGACAGGCATAGGGCGCGGTGCTATAATAAGGAAAACTTTCGTCATGCGGAGGTATGCCCATGAAAAAACGCATTGCAGCGCTGCTCCTGACCCTGCTGATGATGAGCTGCGCCTGCGCGGAGGAAGCCGCTCTGCCGCAGCTGCCCGCCATCGAAAAGGCCGTGCTCTCTCTGGACGGGCGCGATCCCCTGCCGCTGCGGGATTCCGTGGACTACAAGCCCGATCCGGCCTGCCTTTCGCAGGACGGCCTGCGCTATCACGACGGCACGCTGGACATTCAGGTGCACAAGCTCCGCGCGTTTGACACGCCCCTGTTCATCGCCTATGTGCAGCTGGCCGATGCCAGCCAGTTCCGCACGGAGCAGGCGCGCAAGTATCCCTCCGAGGGCACGGCGCGCGTGCCGGTGATCGCCAAGAAAGTCAACGCCCTGCTCGCCGCCAACGCCGACTGGTTCATCTTCCACAAGGCGGGGGTGATCTACCGGCAGGGCCAGCTGATCCACAACCGTGTGAACAGCAATTACGATGGCCTGTTCGTGGACATGAACGGCGATTTCCACATCCTTGCCCCGCTCACCGAAGAAGGCGTGGCCGCCCTGCCGCAGGATATCCTGCACTCCTTCTGCTTCGGCCCCGCGCTGGTGGTGGACGGCGAGATCTGGGACAACAGCGACCGCGAAGTGACCTACAAGCAGCGCATGGCCATCGGCCAGCTGGACCGCCTGACCTACGCGCTGGTGTGCAGCGACGGCCCGGAGGAGAAGGATTCCATCGGCCTGAGCATTCCCCAGATGGCGCAGATCATGCAGGCCATCGGCGCAAAGCAGGCCTACAATCTGGACGGCGGCCAGTCCACCTACCTGTACTTCAACGGCCAGAAGGTGAACGGGCAGAAGGCCGGCAAGGGCCGCGCCGTGGGCGATATCCTCTACTTCGTCTCCGCCATCCCCACTGCAGAATAAAAACCCATCCATAAATAACGACCCGGAACGATACATGCGTTCCGGGCCGCTTTTCTATCCAACGATCCATGGGAGTCTTGGAGGGCCGCAGCCCTCCAAGTGTGATCGTATCGACCGGCTCCGCCGGTCGGGCGGGTCTATCTCCATTGTTCCAGCAGGCCGCGCATCCACTGGTACACGTCCATGTCGTACACGGCGCGCAGAGCGTCCGGGGTGAACACCTCGTCCGCAGTCCCCTGCGCGATGCAGCGGCCCTGCTTCATCAGCACGGCGTGCGTGCCGTATCGGCGGGCTATGCTCAGGTCGTGCACCACCGACAGCACCGCGCGCCCCGGCTGGCGCAGCCAGTCCTGCAGCAGCGCGAAGATGTGCTGCTGATACACCAGATCCAGATGATTGGCCGGTTCGTCCAGAATGAGGATCTGCGGATCCTGCGCAAACACCTGCGCCAGAAACGCGCGCTGCAGCTCGCCCCCGGACAGGGTGAGCACGCTGGCATGGCGCAGCGCCTGCAGGCCCGTGGCCTCCAGCGCCTGCTCCACGCGCAGGCTGCCTTCCTCGTCCCGTCCGGACAGGAAGCCGCCGGCGTAGGCATACCGCCCCAGCCGCACCACTTCTTCCACGGAGTAGGCGTAGCCCACCGCGTGCTGCTGCTCCAGCACGCCGATCCGCTGCGCCAGCTGCGCCGTGCGGTAGGTGCGCAGGTCGCGCCCGTTCAGCAGGAACCGCCCCGTGTAGGCTATGCCCTGCGAAATGGCGCGGATCAGCGTGGACTTGCCCGCGCCGTTGGGGCCGGCCAGCATCAACCACTGCCCCTCCTGCAGGCGGAAGGACAGCCCGTCCACGATGGTGTGCCCGCCGCAGCGCACCGTCACATTGTCAGCCGTGAGCATGAGGTTCACCTCGTCTTTCGCGTGCGGTAAAAGATGATGACAAACGCCGCCGCGCCCACCAGCGACGTGACCACGCCGATGGACAGCTCGATGGGGCTGAGCAGCGTGCGCGCCGCCAGATCCGCCAGCAGCAGGAAGATAGCGCCCGCGAACATCGACGCGGGCAGCAGCCGCCGGTGATTGGGCCCCGCCAGCATACGCGCCATGTGGGGCACCACCAGCCCCACAAAGCCGATCGTGCCGCCGATGGACACGCACACGCCGATGAGCACGGACACGGTGATCAGGATGACCAGCTTCACCCGGCGCACATCCACGCCGATGTGGCGGGCGTTTTCCTCGCCGATGGCAAAGGCGTTCAGCTCCCGGGCGCAGCGCAGGATGACCGCGCCGCACACCAGCAGCGCCGCGCCCAGGATGCGGGCGTGGGAATAGCCGGTGCCGGACAGCGAGCCCATCGTCCAGAAAGCGATGGAGCGCACCTGATCATCCGCAAAGGAGATGATCAGCGTCATCACGCTGGAAGCGAACATGGAGAAAATGACGCCGATGAGGATGATGCTGTTGGTGCTGAGCGAACGGTCCAGCACATACGCCAGCGACAGAATGACCGCCAGCGACAGGAACGCAAAGAGCATGGCCAGCAGCATGGCGCCGCCATAGGCGGAGCCGGGCAGCGTGAAGCCGAAGGCCAGCGCGATGACCGCGCCCAGCGATGCGCCGGAGGACACGCCCAGCGTGGAGCCGTCCGCCAGCGGATTGCGCAGCAGTCCCTGCATGGCCGCGCCGCACAGCGACAGGGCCGCGCCCATCAGCGCCGCGTTGATCACGCGCGGCAGGCGCACATTCAGGATGATGTTTTTGGAAATACCGGCGGGGATCTCCAGCCCCCACAGGGCGTTCCACATGGCCGTCACCGTGTCGCGCAGCGGTATGGACACACTGCCCACGCACACGCACAGCAGCAGCGCCGCCGCCAGCGCCAGCGCAAACAGCAGGTAGACCCGCCATGAAAACCGTTCAGGTGTTGCCCTCATAGTGCCCCTGCCTTTCTGATGGAAAAAGGGGGAGCCGTCCGGCTCCCCCTCGGCTTGTCGCAAAGTGTCTTGGGGAGGCTTGGAGAGCCGCAGCCCTCCAAATGCATTCTGAACCCAGCGACATGTGCGGTGGGTTCAGCAGCCTTGCGCAGCAAGGCTTTCCTTACACCGTTTGCCGCCCGGCGAGCCGTAGGCGAGTAGGCAAACGGTGCCTTCCATCGGCGGAAAAGATCGCCGTAGGCGAGCTTTTTCGACGGTCTGAGGGGGGAGCCGGGCGGCTCCCCCCCTCGATGGTTTTGCCTTACGCCGCAGGCTTTTCTTCCTCTGCGCCGTTGACGAAGTTGTACAGCTCGATGGCCGCATCCTTCAGGCGGGGGCCGGGACGGGACACGGAATTGGAATCCGCGTTGAACACATCGCCGTTCTCCACAGCCTTCAGGCTGGCCCAGCCCGCGCGGCTCATGATCTCCTCCACCGGGGTGGGGCCTTCGCCAAAGTACATGGAAATGGTCACGATGTAATCGGGATCGCGCTCCAGCACCTGCTCCTCGCTGATGGCGGCCCAGCCCTCCACATCCGCAAAGGCGTTGGTCAGGCCGCACATGGCAGCCAGCTCATCCATGAAGGTGTGGCTGCCCGCCGTCCACAGGCCGTACTGCAGGGGCGATACCTCAAAGTACACCGTCTTGCCGCTGGCGGGGCTGGCGGCGGCCAGCCCGTCAAAGGCGGCCTGCATGTCCGCCACCAGCGCTTCGGCCTCGGCGTCCTTGCCCATCAGCGCGCCGATCATGCGGATGGCGGTGTAGGTGCCGGCGATGTCGTCCGCATTGCTCACGACCACCTTCACGCCGTTTTCCTCCAGCTGCTTCACCTGCTCCTCGGTCTGCGCCATGTCACTCATGAGCACCACCTGCGGATCCAGCGCCAGGATCTCCTCAATGTTGGTGTCCGCGCCGGACTGCACCACCGGCAGCGCCAGAATGGACTCCGGATAGTCGCAGTAAGCGCCGCGGCCCACCAGCGCATCCTCGCCGCCAAGGGCGCAGAGGATCTCGCAGTCGGACGCAGTGAGCGCCACGATGCGGGTGGCTGGCTCGGTCAGGGTGATCTGGCGGCCGTACATGTCGGTCACGGTCACGCCGGCTTCCTGCGCCAGCGCGGCGGCCGCGCTGCACAGCATGAGCACGGCCAGGAACAGGGCAACGATTTTCTTGGACATTTGTGGTTCCCTCCTGATGATTCGTGATCAAATGAATCGGCGAGAGGGGAGCGGTTTTTTTATGAGCAAAAAAACCGCGTCCCTCCCTGAGGAACACTAAACAAGCCCACGGCAATGCCGTCAGCCCACATAGCATATCCCAACCCCAGAGGATGATTTTTGGTTTCACGGTGTAAACAGGTCTCCCGGCTTGGCCTCATCCTACTTGCTCACCTTCCCGCTTGCGCAGTGGTTTCACCGAGCGTTCGTCCGCTTCACGGTTACTGGGATAGCCCGGAACTTTCATCCGCGTTCCCATGGCGCGCCCCTGTCCTGCCGCCCCCCGGGCGGCGCAGGCGTGCCGCGCGTTGCCGCGCAGATACACCGGCTATTCATTTGTCGCCTCTATTATAGGGCTTTCGCCCCCTTCCGTCAATCGGTGCTCATTTGACACCTTGGCCGCGTTTCCAGTATAATTGACATCTGCTTTTCCATCATTTGCCGCATCTGTCCATAAGGATTCCAAAGGGTGCAAAAGGGATTCTTTATCGCCCTGCAAACCTTTTTTGGCAAAAATGCCCTATGCTGCGCCCGGTTTATTGGCGGATGTGCGCAATCAGCTCTGGCGTCATAAGCATTTCTTTTGGAACCCACACGAACCATTCGTTGTGTTTTGGCCCTCCCGTTCGTATAATGGCAGCATTCTGAACGAACATAAGGGGGAGCACCCATGACAGACCAGATCGAGGAGCAAGCGCTGTTTGAACACAGCCCGGTTTTGAAGGCCATCATCCGGCTGGCCCTGCCCACGGTGGTGGGGCAGATCATCATGGTGGTATACAACATGGCCGATACTTTTTTCATCGGCCTGACGGGCAGCGATGTGATGGTCACCGCCGTCACCATCTGCATGCCGGCGTTCATGTTCCTGTCCGCCATTTCCAACCTGTTCGGCATCGGCGGGGCCAGCGTCATCTCCCGCGCTCTGGGCGCGCGCCAGATGGACCGCGCCAGCCGCACATCGGCCTTTGCCTTCTGGGGCTGCCTGTGCGTGACGCTGGCGTACACGCTGGGCGTGTGGGCGTTCATGGACGGCTTCATCGACCTGCTGGGCGGCTCCAACGCCGCCGTGCACGAGCAGGCGCGCAGCTACCTGACGGCCACGGTGGTGCTGGGCGGCGTGTTTGCCGCCATGAGCACCTTCCTGTCCCACCTGCTGCGCTCAGAGGGGCGCAGCGTGCACGCCAGCGTGGGCGTTGCGCTGGGCGGTGTGCTCAACATCGTGCTGGATCCGCTGCTGATGTTCGTGCTGCTGCCCAAGGGCAGCGAGGTGCTGGGCGCAGCCATCGCCACGGCGCTGTCCAATGTGGCGTCGCTGGTGTATTTTGCGGCGGTGTTCCGCTGCAGCAATGACCGCTCCATCCTGCACATGCGCCCCAGCCGCGCCATGTTCGGGCAGGGCATCCCGGCGGCGGTGTTCGGCTGCGGGCTGCCCGCCTGCCTGATGACCCTGCTGGAGAACGTGTCCTACGCCGTGCTGGACAACCTGATGGCGCTCAACGGCATCGCCATGCAGGCCGGCATCGGCGTGGCCAAGAAGATCAACATGCTGGCGCACTGCATGGTGCGCGGCATGTCGCAGGGCGTGCTGCCGCTGATCAGCTTCAACTACGCCTCCGGCAACCACAAGCGCATGAAGGACGCGGTGATGATCTCCATGGGCATTTCCGTCACGCTGTCGGCGCTGTGCATGGCGGTGAGCCTGGCCTTCAGCCAGCAGCTGGTGGGGCTGTTCATCCAGCACGGGTCGGATTCCGTGGTCTACGGCGCGCGGTTCTTGCGCATTCTGTGCCTGGGCTCGCTGTTCTCCGCCTTTGCGTATGCGGTCATCAGCTTCTTCCAAGCGGTGGGCTGCGGCATGAAGTCCTTCGTGCTGGCCATCATGCGCAAGGGCGTGGTGGATATCCCGCTCATGTTCCTGCTCAACACCCTCTGCCCCGTTTACGGCGTCGTGTGGGCCACCCCCATTGCCGATCTGCTGTGCAGCATTGCTGCCATCTGCCTGTTCACCGCTTTTTTGAACCGCCACTCCGTCCGCTCCGGGCACACGGTGCAGCCCTGCGCCTGAGCAGCCGGCCGACTTTTTTCTTCTGAGGAGGCTTTCCCATGCTTGATCCGAAACTGTACTCCCTGCTGGCCGTTGAGTCGGCGGGAAACTTCACCCGCGCGGCGGAGCGTCTGTCCCTCACGCAGCCGGCAGTGAGCCAGCACATTCACGCGCTGGAGCAGGATCTGGGCGTGCGAATCTTCGACCGCGTGAACAACGCAGTCAAGCTGACCCACGAAGGCAAGATCGTGGTGAAGTATGCCAAGCGCATGATCGCCCTGCAGGAAAACATGAAGAGCGAGCTGGAAAACGAAAAGCTGCAGATCGGCTCGCTGACGGTGGGCATCACCCACACGGCCGAGAGCAACGCCATTGCCGAAACGCTGGCCCGCTACGCCCAGTACCACGAAAACGTGACCGTGCGCCTGATCACCGGCACGGCGGATAAGCTGTGCGAAAAGCTGAAGAACTACGAGATCGATCTGGCCATCATCGACGGCAAGAAGCCCGACCCCAACATGCGCTACCTGATGCTGGACACCGACAACCTCACCCTCATCGTATCGCCCAACCACCGGCTGGCCACGCGCGAATCCGTCACCATTGCCGACCTGAAGCAGGAGCGGCTCATCCTGCGCCTGCCCCACTCCACCACGCGCCGGCTGTTCGCCTCCGCGCTGGAGTGCAACGGCATGAGCCTGAACGAATTCAACGTGGTGCTGGAGATGGACAGCATCGCCACCATCAAGGATCTGATCCGCCGCGATTTTGGCGTATCGGTGCTGGCGCGCAGCGCCTGCATGGACGAGATCGGCAAGCAGAAGCTCATCGCCCTGCCCATCGAGGGCATCCCCATGATGATGGAAACCGACCTTGTGTACGCGCCCGACTTTGACCACCCGGGTCTCCTGAAGGAAATCATGCGCTGTTACAATGAGACCCAGCGAACTAATACTGATTCCTCCGAGATCTTCTGGAAATGACCACGCTGGAATTCGCGGTCGGGAAGAAGGATCTTCTCACAGTGCAGGAAGCCTTGTCCCGGATCCGTATGGAGGACAGCCTGCTGGTTTCCCGCAGCAGCCGCGAGGCCGTGTACCGCATCCTGATCCCGGAAAGCCGCCGCGCGGCCACCGTGGAGGCGCTCAGCCATGCGCTGCGCACCTTCTCGCTGCGCGCCGCGTCCAAGATCGACGGCGACTTTCTGCCCGCAGAGCCGCCCGAGAGCAGCTACGCCCTGCGCGCCCTGAACGAAAGCCGCGATGGCTCCCCCGCCGCACGGCGCATGTTCGGCTTCAAGAAGCGGGACTGAAAAAACAAACAGCCGCGAACCGTTTTCCCCCTGCATGGCAGAGAGGAAGCGGATCCGCGGCACTTTCATTTCAGGCTGCGGTCTCCCTGGGATAGGGCGCAGCGAGGAACCGGCGGTAGAACAGCACGCCCGCCAGCGTGGTGACGGCCTCCGTGACCGGGAAGGTGAGCCAGAACCACTCCAGCCCGAAGCGGGAAAACACCCACCCCAGCGGCACGAACAGGCACACCGTTCGGATGACCGTGAGCAGCGAGCTGCGCACCCCGAAGCCCACCGCCTGAAAAAAGACCGGGAACGTGAGCGATTCCACCATGAACAGGAAGCTCCAGCCGATCCAGCGGAAGCCGTGCGTGCCGATGGCCACCACCTGCTCGTCCGCGGTGAACGTGCGCAGCATCGGCCCGGGGATGAGCTCAAAGCACAGCGTGCCCACCGCCATGAGCGCTAGGCCAAACAGCAGGGCGGCGCGGAGCGCCTCGCGGCAGCGGCCGATGCTGCGGGCGGAGTAGTTGTAGCTGACGATGGGGACGATGCAGGTCTGCATGGAGCCCAGCGGGATGAAGAAGAAGGTCTGCCATTTGTAATACAGCCCCAGCGCCGTGACCGCCTGATCCGAAAAGGTGGCCAGGATCAGATTCAGGCCCAGAATGTAGAAGGTGTAGGCCGACTGCATGAGCATATTGGGCACGCCCAGCCGAAAGATGGTGCGGATCTGCGCGGGATACTTGGCAAGGGCGGGAGATCGACGCAATGCGCGGGGCATGACCACCAGCGCAGCCACCGCCTGCCCGGCCACTGTGGCCGCCGCGGCACCGGCCATGCCCATCTCCGGCAGGCCCAGCAGGCCGAAGATCAGCAGGGGGTCGAGCACGATGTTGGTCAGCGCGCCCAAGATCTGCGCAAACATGGGCGTTTTCATATCGCCATTGGCCTGCAGCACCTTTGTCCACACGCTTTCCAGAAACAGGCCGAAGCTGAACACGCACACGATGCGCCCATAGACGGTCACTTCCTCGATGATCTGCGCCGAGGCGGTGGACATGCGCGCATAGGCCGGCATGATGCACCAGCCCGCCGCGGCAAACACCAGCCACATGGCTGCCGCCAGCGGCGTGCCCACGCCGGCATACTCATCCGCCTCCTGCCGCTGCCCCACACCGAGGCGCGCGGCCAGCACCGTGTTGATGCCCACGCCCGTGCCCACCGCCAGCGCGATCATCAGCAGCTGCACGGGGTACACGATGGACAGCGCCGTCAGCCCCGTTTCCGCATAGCGACCCACGAACAGGCTGTCCACAATGTTGTACAGCGCCTGTATCAGCTGCGCCAGCATCACCGGCGGCGCCATCTTCAGCAGCACGCGGGATACCTTTTCGTTTCCGAACATCTGCGAAGTTTCCATGGCGTGCTATCTCCCGTTCATGGCAAGGCGCAGGGCCTCGCTGTATTCCTGCAGGAGGGCGTTGAGCCCTTCCAGCTTTTCCGCCCCAACGCGCTGCAGGGCCTGCGTTTCAAATTCGTCCATGGCCTGCAGCAGGGGTGCGGCATAGGCAGCGCCCTCGCCCGTGAACACGAAGGCCTTTTCCCGCCCGGCCGCATGCTGCCCGCCGAGGGCCAGCAGCCCCCGCCTGCGCATGCCGCTGATGACATTGTGGATGGTCTGGCGCGGCAGCAGATAGCTGCGGCAGATCTGCGTTTGCGTGCAATAGCCCTTTTCGCGGATGGTGTAGAGCACCAGCAGCTCGTGATAGCTCACGCCGTGCTCCCCCGCCCACTGCGAATACATGCCTCGCCACTGAATGATGCGCTGGTTCAGTTCATTGAGCAGCCGCAGCGACCGCTGTTCCACCCCGCATCCCCCTCTCCCCCAAAAATTAAAATCCCAAACGGGATTATACACCCGTCCGCCCACCTGTCAATCCATCCGCAAAAGTTTTTTTCTGCGGATCGGTTACACGATGAAGGATACAGAGGGGAAAGAGGGTAAAAAAGAGGAAGAACGGTGGGGTTCTTCCTCAGACCATTGAACTTTACACCTGTCAGATGCAAGGCTCTGCTTATTCTTTCGCTGTTTCGAATGCTGTGTAGAGCGTTATTTGTCAAACGGACACTTGTTGATCAACGGCTTGCAGGAGATATTTCCGCGCACATTGGTACGGGTCGTGCCTTCCTCTGGAAAACCAAAGTCGTATCCCTTGTGAATGGCCAGTCCCATTTCTTCCAATGTGTTGTTGAAACCGTTATACCACGCCATGTATCCATCGCCGGTATCGACCACTGTGGCTTTGCAGTTGCCGGCACAGTCCCAGTCGCCCTCCACGGCGCCAAAAGTCGGATTGTCCGGATGACGTTCCCAGTGGATACCGTCACGAGAACGGGCCATGCCGTTAGCGGCACGCATGTCGGAATCACTGCCAAGATAGGTCATGTAGTACCAGTCATCATGTTTCCACACATAGTTGGCAGATACTTTATACATCTCCCAATGGATGTCAGGATCAGGTGTGAAAATTGGATTGTCAGGATGCTTCTCCCAATGGATGCCGTCCTTGCTGGTGGCGTAGCCAATGGCATCAGCTTCAGCCATCCAGCTTGCGCCACCGGAATACCACATCTTGTAGATTTGTTCTTCCTCTTCCCAGATGACATGGGAGCACCAAAGTGATTCGCGTTCCCATGGCTGATCAGCTACTAGCACAGGCTCTGGACGCTTATTCCAATGGATGCCGTCCTTGCTGGTAGCATAGCCGATAGAGCTGATACATTTGCGTTCTCCCCATACATGGCCGGTATACCACATGTGGTACAGGCCGTCCTTTTTAATGAGAGATGGACGGCTGACGTCATCGCGCTCCCATACAGAATCGGGATCCCATGTCAGGACCACGCGGGGCAGAGTCCAGTTGATGCCGTCGATACTGGTAGCGTATACAATGGTGTTGGTGGGACGCCAAGAGTACCACATTTTGTACAGACCATCTTCGATGATGACATAGCAGTCAAAAACAGTGCCCATTGCACCGCCAAAGAGAGGCTTTTCTCCGTCATATTTTTCCCAGCCGCCTGCAAAACCACAAGGAACTGGCTTGTAGTATCCATTTGTATCCATACTGTGACCACCTTTCGATCAGAAACGGGAAATACAGGTGTTTATGCGGTAATTGGGTTCTCCATGGCATTCGCCATTGCCGCGTTCATCGGGCGCGGCTTCATCAAAAGCGAGACTTGCGCCGGGATGCTCGATCATTCCCAACGTTCTGATGCCGCGATCCAAGCCAGTGTACCACATTTTGATCGTATCCCCGTCCACCATCACGCTCGGCCCACGGACACCCAGCCAGTCCCAGCCGCCATCTGTGGCAGCATAGACGGGATTGGAAGGATGACGCACCCAATCGTTCACGCCGTCTTTAGAGCGAGCGATCCCTACACAAGTGATGCCATCGCCGTCTACACCCATGTAGAACATATAATACCAACTGTACGGGTGTCAAACATCGGTAACATAAAGAGCCAAGCAGGAAGTCAAGGGAAG
>CAZDEF010000067.1:0-13281 GCA_964504385.1 uncultured Oscillospiraceae bacterium | reverse complement strand
AGCGCCACGCCGATGATGAATTCATCGCTTTTGAACTTGATGACGAACACATAGTAGAACAGCCCCAGCAGCACGCCCAGCAGCATGGCGATGGCCAGCCCCGCCGCCCAGCTGCCGAAGAAGTAGCTGCCCAACACCGCAAAGAACGCACCGATGAGCATCATGCCATCAATGCCGATGTTGGTGATGTTCACATGCTGGGTCATCAGGCAGCCCAGCGCCGCCAGCACCACGGGCGTGGCGGTGCGCAGTGTGTTTTGCAGCAGCAGGATGTTGAAGATATCGCCCATTTACGCTGCCTCCCTTCGGGCCGCGCGGCGCGCTCTGCGCACGCTGCGCCGGTTGGAGAGCGATGTGCGGATGCCGCTCTCCGCCGCCATAAAGAAGATGATGATTGACTGCACGATCAGGATCAGCTCGCTGGAAATGCCGGCGGTCAGCTCCATCGACTTGCCGCCGATGGACAGCACCGCAAAGAAGAAGCTCATCAGAATGACGCCGAATGGATTGTAGCGCATGATCATGGCAACCAGCATGCCGTCGAAGTACACCTCGTTGCTCACTGTGGTGAGGAAGCGCTTGTGCAGGCCGAACACCTCCAGCATGCCCACCATGCCGCAGATGGCGCCGCTGAAGATCATGCTCCAGATCATCAGCTTTCCGGTGGAGATGCCGCCGTAGCGTGCGAAACGGTCATTCTCGCCCGTCAGCTTCATTTCGAAGCCCACGGAGGAGCGCGTCATCACATACCACACCAGCAGCGCCACCGCTGCCGCGTAGAATACGCCGGTGGTCAGGTTGCTCAGCTTGATGAGGGGGGTGAAGGCCGCTTCCTTCATGATGCTGTCCGTGCCAGTGGCAATGCCGCGCTCGGCCGTTTTGAGCGGGCCGTTGGCCAGATAGCTGCAAAAGTAGATGGCTGCGGAGTTGAGCATGATGGTGGTGATGACCTCGTCCACCTTCCACTTCACCTTGAGCGCAGCGGGAAGCAGCGCAAACAGGCCGCCTGCCGCCATGGCTGCCGCCAGCGAGAGCACCACCACCAGCCACGCGGGCGCGCCCTTCACCTGCGCGCCCACCACTGCGGCGGCCATAGCGCCCAGATAGAGCTGGCCTTCGCCGCCCACATTGAACATGCCCGCCTTGGCCGCCAGACTCATGGCCAGTCCGGTCAGGCAGAGCGTGGCGGTCTTGGCCAGCGTATTGCCGATGACGCGGGGCTTGCCCAGCGCGCCGCTGAGCAGCGCGGCATAGCCCTGCACCGGGTCATGCCCGCAGATCAGCATGATGCCCGCGCCCGCCAGCAGCGCCAGCGCCACCGCCAGAAACAGCGAGAGCAGATAATCCCGCGTCAGTTTTTGCGCGGGCTTCAGGCGACAAAGCGCCCGCAGCGATTGCAAGATGCCTTTCATTCGCGCTCCACCTCCTGCGTGCCGCCGGTCATGTAGTAGCTGATGAACTGCTTGTCGATCTCACCGGCGTTGAATTGCCCGGTGATGCGCCCGTCATACAGGGTGATGAGCCGGTCGCTCAGACGGAACAGCTCGTCCAGATCCGCGCTGATGAGCAGGATGGCGCAGCCCTGATTGCGCTTTTCGATGATGTGTTCGTGGATGAATTCCGTCGCGCCGATGTCCACGCCGCGCGTGGGCTGGCAGATGAGCAGCACGGGGCTGTCGAAGGCAAACTCGCGCGCGATGACCACCTTTTGCATGTTGCCGCCGGAGAGCGAACCGGCCGGTTCGTCCACGCCGGAGGTGCGGATATCATAGGTTTGGACCATTTCCCGGGCGTGACGGTTCACCGCGCCGCGCTTGAGATGCAGCCCGAACAGGGAAAACGCCTTGGTGCGCTGGCGGCCCAGCAGCAGGTTTTCGGCCACGCTGGCCTTTGCGTCCATGCCCATGCTCATGCGGTCTTCGGGAATATAGCTCAGCCCCTGCGCGCGGATCTGGCGCGGTGTCTTGCCGGTGACGTTCTGGCCGCAGAGGGTCACTTCGCCCGCCGTGGCCTTGCGCATACCGGCGATGCATTCGGCCAGCTCGGTCTGACCGTTGCCCTCCACGCCGCAGATGCCCACGATCTCGCCTGCGCGCACGGTGATGTTCACGCCGCCCAGCGTCGGCAGGTTGCGGTCGTTGAGCGCGCGCAGATTGTAGATCTCCAGCATGGGCTGACCGGCGCGCTGCGCGGTGCGCAGATCGTCAAAGATCACGTCGCGCCCCACCATCAGCGAGGCGATCTCCTTTTCACTGGTATCGCGGGTGAGGAGCACCTTTTCCAGCCTGCCGCGGCGCATCACGCCCACGCGGTCGGAAATGCGCATGACCTCCGGCAGCTTGTGGGTGATGAGAATGACGGTCATGTTTTTTTCCTGCACGATGCGGCGGATGACGATGAACAGCTCCTCCGTCTCCTGCGGGGTGAGCACGGCGGTGGGTTCGTCCAGAATGAGCACATCCGCGCCCGTGCGCAGCGCCTTGAGGATCTCCACGCGCTGCTGCAGCCCCACGCTCAGGTCGCGCACCACGTCGGTGGGCTCCACCTTCAGGCCGTATTCCTCGCTGAGCTCGCGCACGCGGCGGATGGCGGCGGCTTCATCGTAGAACAGGCCCTTCTTCGGTTCGTGCCCCAGCAGCACGTTTTGCGCCACGGTAAAACCGGGCACCAGCTTGAAGTGCTGGTGCACCATGCTCACGCCCATCTGCATGGCGATCTCCGGGTTATGCTGGGCGGAGGTCGGCTGGCCCTTGATGAAGATCTTGCCAAGGGTGGGCTGCTGCATGCCGTACAGCAGATTCATCAGCGTGGATTTGCCCGCGCCGTTTTCGCCCACCAGCGCAAAGACCTCGCCCTTTTGAATGGACAGGCTCACGTCGTCGTTGGCCAGCGTGCCGGGGTACTGCTTGCTCACATGACTGAACCGCACGATTTCATTGGTTGACATGGCTGACTCCTTATCGCCTGATATCCTGATAGATGGAACGAAGGGGCTGCACCTCAAAGGAGGATGCAGCCCCCGTGATCTCAAAAACTTAGCGGGTGCTTTCCACCACGATCGCGCCGTCGATGATCTGCTGGGCCAACGCTTCCACTTCGGCCTTGAGCTCGTCGGAGACCTGCTGGGTCATGGTGTCGTCGCCGTAGCCAAGACCCACCAGACCGGTGGACATGTCGGCTTCCCAGATGGTGCCGCCGGCAAAGGTGCCGTCGGAGATGTACTGGGCCACCACGTCGTACACGCTGTCGCCCACCTTCTTCATCATGGAACAGAGGATGACGTCGGGATTGACGTACTTCTGATCGCTGTCAACGCCGATGGCGTACTTGCCCTGTTCCTGCGCGGCTTCAAACACGCCCAGACCGGTCTTGCCCGCCACCTGATACACCACGTCCGCGCCCTGGCTGTACAGGGACAGAGCGGTCTCCTTGCCCTTGTCGGGGGCTTCGTAGTCATCGGTGTAGATGGGATCCAGCACGGTGCCGTTGGGGTTGGCATAGAGCGCGCCCTGCTTGTAGCCCACCACGAAGTTGTTGATGGTATCGCTGTTTTCGCCGCCGATGACGCCGACGGTGGCGTTCTCAGACAGCTTCATGGCGATGTAGCCAGCCAGGAAGGAGCCTTCGTTTTCGGCATAGATGATGGACAGCAGGTTGTCGCCCACGCCGTCCAGACCGTTATCCACAAAGATGAACTTGGTATCGGGCATTTCGGGCACCACGGCGGTCAGACCGTCCCAGAACTGCCAGCCGACGGCTACCACCACATCGTGCGTTTCGGCGGCTTCTACCAGCGCGACCTGATACATGCTCGCGTCGGACTTGCATTCCACCACGCTGCCCACCACGCCGTAGTCGGCCTCAAGGCGCTTCAGGCCCTCGTTGGCGCTGTCGTAAAAGCCCAGATCGCCCAGCGTTTCCGCCACGCACAGCGCGACCTTCAGGTTCTCGGCGCTGGCAGAGGCGCAGCCCGCGCAGAGGGTAAGGATCATCATCAGGGAAAACAGAACACAAAGCAGCTTTTTCATATTGCAGGAGTCCTTCCTTTCCTTCCATTCGCATTCCGGTTGGGGACATCTATGCTGCCCCGTCAAACGGGGTTTGTTTCATTATACTATGCTCTTTGCCCCTTCGCAAGAAAAAGATTGACGTTGCCACGTCCTTTGGTTTTGTGTTACAATAAAAGCAGCAGGACAGCAACATAGATCAAGGGGAGAGCCGCGTTTGAAAGAATCGTTCAGCAGGCTTCGACAGCTGGAGCACCATATCAACGATTCCATCCGTCTGTATGACAACGTGCAGGCGGAGGATTATCCCGCCCACTGGAACAATTCCTTTGAGGTGATCGTGCCGGTGGAAAACGGCTACACCGTGTATGTGGGCGAAACGATGTATGAGGTGTGCGAGGGCGAGGTGCTCATCATCCCCGCCGGCAGCGTACACGAGATCTACGCCCCGCCCAGCGGCCGCCGCTATATTTTCATGATCGACCAGAGCCAGTTCTACGCGGTGGAAGGGCTCACCGCCGTGCAGCACTGCTTTTATCCCTGCGTGCATCTGCGCAGCGATCTGCACGCAAAGCTGCTGGCGCAGGTACACGGTTATTTGCAGAACGCCATTGAGGAGTACAACAGCGACGCGGTGTTCGGCGGCGCTGCGGCGCGGCTGTGGCTGGGCATGATGTTTCTGCAGACGGGGCGCTACCTGCTGGAGACGGAAAGCACCGAGAACGGAAAGCTGACCCAGCACCGCTATCACCAAACCATGACGGTGTTTCTGGACGTATGTTCATATATTGCCGAACATTGCCATGAGAAACTGACGCTGGAGAATGTGGCCGCCTACAGCGGCTACTCCAAATATCATTTTGCGCGCATGTTCAAGGCCTATTCCGGCATGAGCTTTTACGATTTCTTTCTGCGCCAGCGCATGCTCCGGTGCGAACAGCTGCTGGGCGATCTGTCGCTGTCCATCACCGAAGTGGCCATGCAGAGCGGATTTGGCAGCATCGCTACCTTCAACCGCATCTTCAAGCAGTACGAAAAGGTGACGCCCACCGAGTACCGCCGCCTGCGCCAGATTGTGCTTGCGACGGAAAAACTGCCAGAAGTCACAAAGAAAAATAGCAATATCTGAGCAGTAGATAGCCATTATCAATAGGCTATGACTTTGCAGCGAATGGTAGAATTTTAACAGATTGGAACGGTTCTTTTGTAACCTGTCCACGGATGATTCCCGCAACCATCGTCCGAAACTGTGCAACAAGGAGGGGTTGGGTTGAAGAAGGATCCTGTTGTCAACGAGATTGCTCTGAAGCCGCATAAACTGTCGTGGGGCAACTACATGCGCCGTTACGGCACACTGTACCTGCTGCTTCTGCTGCCGATCGCCTTTTTCGTGGTGTTCCGCTACATGCCCATGGCCTACATTCTGGGTGCGTTCAAGCAGAACAACATCATCAAGCCGCCGTGGGAGGTGGCGTGGGCCAAGAACAACGGCTTTGAATGGTTCATCAAGGCCTTCAAGAACCGCGATTTCCTGTACGCCCTGCGCAACACTGTCACCCTGAATCTGTGGGATCTGTTCATTGGCTTCCCAGCGCCCATCATTCTGGCGCTGCTGCTCAATGAGCTGACCTTCAAGCGCTTCAAGCGCATCACGCAGACCATCGTGTATCTGCCGCACTTCCTCAGCTGGATCATCATTTCCGGGCTGGCGCTGCGCCTGATGGCGCCCAACGACGGCCTGATCAACATCCTGCTGCAGCGCGCGGGCTTCGAGGCCATTCCCTTCCTGAACAAACCCAACTGGTGGGTGGGCACCTATGTAGCGCTGGGCGTATGGAAGGAAGCGGGCTGGAACACCATCATCTATCTGGCAGCGCTCACCTCCATCAGCCCCGAGCTGTACGAAGCAGCCGCCGTGGACGGCGCGGGCCGCTTCCGCCGCATGTGGCATGTCACTCTGCCAGGCCTGCGCCCCACCATCATCACGCTGCTCATCATGAATCTGGGCCGCATTCTGGGCAGCGAGTTCGATCGCCCCTATGCGCTGAGCAACAAGCTGGTCACCAGCGTGAGCAACACCATTTCCATCTTTGTGTACCAGAACGGTATCAAGGGTTCCCAGTTCTCGCTGACGACAGCCGTGGGTCTGTTCCAGTCGGTCATCGGCGTGTTCTTCCTGCTGGGCGCGAACAACATCGCCAAGAAGTTTGGCGAGCGCGGCGTGTGGTAAAGGAGGGCGAAGAAGATGATCAAATCAAGAAGTACCAAAATCGGCGACTGGATCATCGTGGCCATCTGCTGCGTGCTGATCTTCATCTGCCTTGTGCCGCTGCTGAACGTGCTGGCACGTTCCCTGTCCTCCACGGAGCACCTGATCCGCAATGAAGTGCTGCTGTGGCCCAAGGGGTTCAACCTGGACGCTTACACCACCGTGCTTCAGGACGCCAAATACACCCATTCGCTGGTGTTCACTGCGTGGCTGACGGTGCTGTGCACCGTCCTTTCCATGGTCATGACCATCATGTGCTCCTTCCCGCTGATTTACGATAAGCTGCGCGGCCGCGCGTTCTTCAACGGTTTTGTGCTGTTCACCATGTATTTCAGCGCCGGCACCATTCCGCATTACCTGCTGCTGCGCAATCTGGGCATGCTGGACACCGTGTGGGTGCTCATCGTTCCCAACTGCCTGAGCGTGTTCAACGTGATCATCATGCGCAGCTTCTTCTACGGCATCCCGGACAGCCTGCGCGAAGCTGCCGAGATCGACGGCGCAGGCCCCATCCGCACGCTGGTGCAGATCTATCTGCCGCTGTCCACCTCCGTGATGGCCACGCTGGCGCTGTTCTACGCCGTGGGCCGCTGGAACGGCTTCTCCGACGCGCTGCTCTACATCAAGAACCGCTCGGAGCTCTACCCCATCCAGCTGCTGCTGTACAACATCCTGCAGAACACCAATTCCATCGAGATCGGCACGCAGGAGGGCTTCTTCGATCCCGGCGTGGGCGAGACCATGAAGATGGCCACCGTCATGTTCGCCACCGTGCCCATCCTGCTGGTGTATCCCTGGCTGCAGCGCTACTTTGTCACCGGCGTTACCATCGGCGCGGTGAAGGGCTGAACCACCTGTATCTCATGAGCAGATGCTCATTTGGATAAATCAAAAAAGGAGGATTCCCCAATGAAACGCTTTCTGGCTATCCTGTTGGCTGCCGCCATGCTGCTGAGCATGGGCATCGTCTCGGCCTCTGCCGAGGAGATCGTGGACGGCAAGTTTACCACCACCCGCAAGATCACCGTGGAGATCTTTGACCGCTCCAACGACGGCGGCACCGACCCCACCAACAACAAGTTCACCGACTTTATCAAGGCCGGCATGCTGGAAAAGCACAATGTGGAAGTGGAATTTGTGCGCGTGCCCCGCTGGACCGAGGTTGACGAGATCAACAACCTGCTGGCCGCCGGCGATGCGCCCGACGTGTGCGTGACCTATTCCTACCCCACCATCCAGACCTACGCCAACATGGGCGCTGTGGTCGATATGAACCAGTACCTGACTGAGTACAAGGATCTGCTGCCCAACCTGTACGGTCTGCTGGGCGACTACAACATCTTCTACGATCAGGATCCCGAGACCGGCTCCGTGTGGGCCATCGAAGCCCTGCTGGCCGAGCGCGCCCGCATCAACCTGTTCATCCGCGAGGACTGGCTGAACAAGCTGGATTTGGCCGTGCCCACCACGCTGGAAGAGTTTGAAAACGTGCTGGTCGCCTTCCGCGACAACGCCGAGCTGCTGCTGGGCGCGGACGCTGCCAAGATGATCCCCTACACCACCAGCTATGATATCGGCTGGCGCAACGACCACCTGCTCACCTCCTTCGTGCCCGATGCCGCCACTGACGACGAGCTGTACATCCACGGCTTCGACGATCGTCACCTGCTCTACCCGGGCTACAAAGAGGGCGTGCGCGTGCTCAACAAGTGGTACAACATGGGCCTGATCTGGAAGGACTTCGCCCTGTACGGCTCCGGCGACACCACGGAAGACAACAACCTGAAGGCTGGCTTCGTGGGCGCTTTCATGCATAACTGGGACTACCCCTTCCGCAACGGCGAGGATTCCATCCATGCCAACCTGAAGCGCAATGCGGGCGAAGACGCGGCTTACATCGCCGTGGAGTGCTTCCCCAACGACGCGGGCGTGTACCGCAAGTTCCTGGCCGACAGCGTTGACCGCAAGGTGTTCTTCCCCTACACCAACGATGAACCTCTGGCCTCCATGCTGTATCTGGACTTCATCTCCTCTCCCGAGACCGTGAAGTACCTGCAGATCGGCGACGAGGGCGTCAACCACGAAGTGATGGAGAACGGCGCGATCGCCACCAAGGCGGCTGTGGCTCCCGACATCCAGAACTCCGGCATGAACATTGACTACACCATCACCATCAACGGTCTGAACCTGTTCGACACCGAGCTGACCAACAAGTCCAAGGCGCTCAACTACGCCGGCGTGGAAAGCAAGTATGTGGAGAACGCGCTGACCTGCTCCACCCATGACGGCCGCACCGTGGCGCACTACAACGTGGGCGCCATCAGCGCTGAAGAAGGCGTGGGCACCAGCTTGACCGAAAAGCGCGATGCGTTCCTGTGCCAGGCCGTGGTGGCTGCCGAGGCGGACTTTGACAAGGTCTATGACGCTGGCATGTCCGACTATCTGGCTTCCGGCGGTCAGGATATCATCGACGAGCGCGCCGAAAAGCTGGGCAAGTAAATCTCCGGCTTGAAACATTTCCATCAAATCTCTTGGGGCCAGTTGCAGGCTTGGGTCTGCAACTGGCCCTCATCGGTTGCCCTGCGGCAGAACACCATTCCATGGAGGTTTCCACATGATCCATTGCATGAATGACCACTGGTTCTTCGCCAAGCTGCCCAGCGGCAGCACCTGCGCCGATGCTGCCGCCGCATCCTTTGCCCCGGTCGATCTGCCCCACGACTGGCTCATCTGGCAGGATGACCTGTACGAAAACAGCGACGGCTGGTATCGCCGCACCCTCCGTGCGCAGGCAGACGGCCTTGTCCGCATACTGCGCTTCGACGGAGTTCATATGGACTGCGATGTGCTGCTCAACGGGGAAACGCTCTGCACGCATCATTACGGCTACACCTGCTTTGATGTGGATCTGACCGATCATCTGCACGAAGGGGAAAACACCCTGATGGTGCATGTGCGCCACCGGAGCCCCTGCTCGCGCTGGTACACGGGAGCGGGCATCTTCCGCGATGTGCAGCTGATGGAGCTGCCGCAAGACCACATCGTGCCGGACGGCGTGTATGTGCACAGCGAGGAAACGCCGGAGGGCTGGCGCGTGCAGATCACCACGGAAACCGTGGGGGAGGGCGAGGTGCATCAGAGCCTGCTGGACGCGCAGGGCGTGACCGTTGCCGAAGGAAGCGGCGCGGACTGCGTGCTGACTGTGCTCCAGCCGCAGCTGTGGAGCTGCGAAGCGCCGTATCTGTACACGCTGGAAAGCACCTTCGGCAAGCACAGCGTGCGCCAGCGCGTGGGGCTGCGCTCCATCCGCATGGATCCGGACATGGGCCTGTTTGTGAACGGCCAGCCTGTGAAACTGCACGGCGTGTGCCTCCATCACGATCTGGGCGCGCTGGGCGCAGCCTTCCACGAAAAGGCCGCGCGCCGTCAGCTGCGCCTGATGCAGCGGATGGGCGCGAATGCCCTGCGCACGGCGCACAATCCTCCGGCCCGGCAGGTGATGGAGATGTGCGATGAAATGGGCATTCTGGTGCTCAATGAGCTGTACGATATGTGGCACCGCGCCAAGACCCCTTACGACAACGCCCGCTTCTTCGATACGGATATGGAGCAGGACGTGGCTGCGTGGGTGCGGCGCGACCGCAATCACCCTTCGCTGCTGATGTGGTCGGTGGGCAACGAGATCCAGGAGACCCTTATTGACGCGGATGCGCCGGAGATCACCCGCCGCCTGATGGAGCAGGTGCTCCGCCATGATCCCGCGCAGAACGGCCGTGCGACCATCGGCCTGAACTACATGCCGTGGGAGGGAGCGCAGAAGTGCGTGGATGTGCTGAAGATCGGCGGCTATAACTACGCCGAGAAGCTCTACGCCGCCCACCACGCTCAGCATCCCGATTGGGTGATCTACGGCAGCGAGACGTCCTCGCTGGTATCCAGCCGCGGCATTTATCACTTTCCGGCGGATACGCCCATCCTGTCCGATGCGGACGAGCAGTGCTCGGCACTGGGCAACAGCCTGACCAGCTGGGGCACCAAGGATGTGCGCAGGCTGATCGTGGACGATCTGCAAACGCCCTATACCATGGGCCAGTTCATTTGGTCGGGCATCGATTACATCGGCGAGCCCACGCCCTATCACACGCGCGGCAGCTACTACGGCTATGCCGATACTGCCTGCTTCCCCAAAGATCTGTACTACCTGTTTCAGGCGCTGTGGACTGATCAGCCCGTGCTGCACATCGGCGTTCACTGGGACTGGAGCGCGGGACAGCTGATCGACGTAAACGTGATGACCAACGCAGCCTATGTGGAGCTGTTCCTCAACGGGCGTTCGCTGGGCCGCCAGCAGGTGGAGCGGAACGATGCGTCCCGCTGCATGCCCCGCTGGCGCGTGCCCTTTGAAAAGGGCGAGCTGAAAGCCTGCGGCTATGATGCGGCTGGCAGGCTTGTGGGCACGGATGTACGTTGCAGCTTCGGCGACAGCCGCCGCATCGTGCTGACTGCCGAGGACAGCGCACTGCTGGCGGATGCGCACGACATGACCTTTGTGACCATCTCCACGGTGGATGAGCATGGCGTACCCGTGGACAACGCGGTGGATCGCATCCGAGTGAAGGTGACGGGCGGTGTGCTGATGGGGCTGGACAATGGCGACGCCTCTGAGACCGACCGCTTCAAGGGAGACAGCATGCGCCTGTTCAGCGGCAAGCTGCTGGCCATGGTGGGCGCAACGGACAAGGCGGGCGAGATCCGCGTGGAAGCGACAGCGCCCGGGCTGGAAGGCGCGGCGCTCACCCTGCCAGCACTGCCCTCTGCCCCCAAGCAGGGCAGGACCCGCAGCATGACCTGCGCGGCCGTGGAGGCGGACGAGCGCATTCCCGTGCGCCGCATTGAGCTGCTGCCGCAGAGCAGCATGCACCTTACGCCCGAGCATCCCGAGGTGCGCTTCCGCTGGCGCTGCCTGCCCGAGGACGCTGCGCCGCAGGCGCTGACATGGCAGATCACCAACGCCGCCACGATCGATTCCACCTGCGCCAGCCTGACCGCTGCGCAGGAGGACGTAACGGTGCGTGCTTCGGGCGACGGCGTGGCCTATCTGCGCGCGCTGTGTACCAACGGCGCGGATCACCCGCGCATCATCAGCCATATGGAAGTCACCATGGACGGCTTCGGCACGCCCAATCTTGACCCCTACAGCTTTGTGACCGGCGGGCTGTACGATCTGTGCAGCGGGGAGATCAGCCCCGGCAATGACAAGGGCATCGCCTTTGCGCGCGATGGACGCAGCATGGCGGGATTCAGCCGTGTGGATTTTGGCCCCGACGGTTCGGACGAGATCACCCTGCCCATCTTTGCGCTGGATGGCAACCGCTATGAGCTGGCGCTGTACATCGGGCACCCGGATGAGGGCGGCGAGCTGCTCTGCGTGCTGCCTTATCAGAAGCCGTCCAAGTGGAATGTGTATCAGCCCCAGACCTATCGCCTGCCGCGAAAGCTCCGCGGCTTGCAGACGCTGTGCTTTGTGATGGAAAAGAAGATCCATCTCAAGGGCTTTTCCTTCACCCGGCAGAGCCGCGCGTGGCAGCGGCTGAACGCGCTGGAGGCGGATCATATCTACGGCGATAGCTTCCAGCGCACGGCGCATGGGGTGGAGAAGATCGGCAACAACGTATCGCTGGTGTTTGAACGCATGGATTTTGAGAACGCGCAGCAGGCAACGCTCGTGGTGGACGGGCGCACGCCCCTGTCCGAAAATCCCATTACGGTGCGCATCCAGAACGAGGCGGGCGAGGAGATCACCGAGCTGGCCGCGTTCCAGCAGGGCGATGGCGAGCAGCGCTTCCCGCTCCATGTGCTCGGCGGGATGTGTACAGTCACGTTTGTGTTCCTGCCCGGCTGTCAGTTCGACTTCCGCACCCTGCAGTTTGAACGCTGAGCTGCTGGCAGAACGCCCAAAAAGCTCCCTGCGCGGTCTTTTCCGACGCTCGGTCGGGAGGACTGCGCCCCTCCAAGCCATCCACGGGTGGTTTTTCGATAAGATAACAGCAGCCATCACCGGTTTGGTGATGGCTGCTGTTTTGCCTATGGAAGAAAAGCGGCTGCTTATGCCCAAGGATTCTCCGTAGCGTAGGGCAGGGAAGCGGGCTGATTGTAGGCGATGTCCTTCACGCCGAGGAACTTGAACACCTCAAACAGCAGCTTGCCCACATGGCCGAAGGCCACCGCGCCGTGGTGCGGATAGCCCTTCTGCACCAGCACATGGCGGTAGAAGCGGCCCATTTCCTTGATGGCAAAGATGCCGATGCCGCCGAAGGACTGCGTGGCCACGGGCAGCACTTCGCCCTGAGCGATGTAGGAGCGCAGGTCGCCGTTGGAATCGCACTGCAGGCGGTAGAAGGTGATCTCGCCGGGAGCGATGTCGCCTTCCAGCGTGCCGCGGGTGAAATCGGGCTCGGAGCCGGCGGGCTCCAGCAGGCGGTGCTGGATGAGCTGGTACTTCACAGCGCGGCTGGAGCACAGCTTGCACTCGGGGGTGTTGCCGCAGTGGAAGCCCATGAAGGTGTCGGTGAGCTTATAATCAAACTTGCCCTTGATGTCTGCATCGTAGATGTAGCCGGGCACGGAGTTGTTGATGTCCAGCAGGGTGACGGCGTCGGAGGTGATGCACGCGCCGATGTACTCGCTCAGCGCGCCGTAGATGTCCACTTCGCAGGCAACGGGAATGCCGCGGCTGGCCAGACGGGAGTTGACATAGCAGGGCTCGAACCCGAACTGGGACGGGAAGGCGGGCCAGCACTTGTTGGCAAAGGCCACATACTTGCGCGCGCCCTTGTGGTTCTCGGCCCAATCCAGCAGGGTCAGCTCAAACTGCGCCATGCGGGCGTTGAGATCCTCATAGTAAGCGCCTTCGCCCATTTCCTTGGCCATTTCAGCGCATACCTCCGCAATGCGGGGATCGTTCTCATGCTCCTTGAAGGACACCAGCAGATCCAGTTCGCTGTT
>CAZDEF010000066.1:0-13937 GCA_964504385.1 uncultured Oscillospiraceae bacterium | reverse complement strand
TCTGCGGATGCGGAGCTGATCGTGCTGGTGATCCAGCTGCTGTCCAGCTTCGGCCTGAAGAATCTGAGCGTGCGTATCAACTCCATCGGCTGTCCTGAGTGCCGCCCGGCCTATCAGCAGAGCTTCCGCGAGTATCTGACCGCCCGAAAGGACAAGCTGTGCAAGGCCTGCCAGGAGCGCGCGGAAATCAATCCCATGCGCACGCTGGACTGCAAGGAAAAGGCGTGCAAGGAAGCGCTGGCGGATGCGCCTGTGATGATGGACAACCTGTGCGACGAATGCCGCGAACATTTCGAACTGCTCAAGCAGTATTTGGAGCAGGCCGGTGTGAAGTACACGGTGGATCCCCGCATCGTGCGCGGACTGGACTACTACACCAAGACGGTCTTTGAGATCATTACCGAAACGCCCAACGGCGAACTCACCGTGTGCGGCGGCGGGCGCTACGACAAGCTGGTGGAGGAGATCGGCGGGCCGTCCATTCCGGCCGTGGGCTTCGGCATGGGCATCGAGCGCGTGCTGATGCTGCTGGACGAGCTGGGCGAGGGCGAGTGCAAGCTGGTCATTGAAGAGGAAACGCCGGAGGTATTCGTGGCCTGCCTGAACAAATCGCTGAGCCTGCAGGCCTTTGCCATGACGCAGCAGTTCCGCGCTGTCGGCTTGCGCGCCGAGATGGATCATCAGGGCCGCAGCCTCAAGGCACAGTTCAAATACGCCGATAAGCTGGGAGCGAAGAACATCGCCATTCTGGCGGATGACGAGCTGGCGCGCGGCGTGGTGAAGATCCGCAATATGGCTACCCGAGAAGAATGGGAAGCTCCTTTGGAAAGCGCACCCGCAGCCCTGAAGGAACGCCTGTGACCCCTGATGAACAGAGAGGAAGAATGAAGATGCAGAACCGTACTCATACCTGTCAGGAACTGCGCATTGGCGACTGCGGCAAGCATGTGCGCCTGTCCGGCTGGATGGAAAACGTGCGCGAGGTATCCGCCGCGCTGGCCTTTGTGGTGCTGCGCGACTTCTACGGCACCACCCAGATCGTGGTGGAAAGTGAAGAAATGATGGCGCAGATCAAAGCGCTGAACAAGGAAAGCGTGATCGCCGTGGAAGGCGTGGTGCGCGAGCGCGACAGCAAGAACCCCAAGCAGCTCACCGGCGATATTGAGATCGTGCCGGACAAGATCGAGGTGCTGGGCCGTTGCCGCTACAACGAGCTGCCGTTCCAGATCAACCACTCCCGCGAAGCAGACGAGACGCTGCGCCTCAAGTACCGCTATCTGGATCTGCGCAACCCGGATGTGAAGAAGAACATCGTGCTGCGCTGCAATGTGGTCAGCGCTTTGCGTCAGGCCATGAATGAGCACGGCTTCCTGGAGATCACCACCCCCATCCTGACGGCTTCTTCTCCTGAGGGCGCGCGCGACTATCTGGTGCCGGCGCGCAAGCACCCCGGCAAGTTCTACGCGCTGCCGCAGGCGCCCCAGCAGTTCAAGCAGCTGCTGATGACCTCCGGCTTTGACCGCTATTTCCAGATCGCGCCCTGCTTCCGTGATGAGGATGCGCGCGGTGACCGCAGCCCGGGCGAATTCTACCAGCTGGATATGGAAATGGCGTTCGCTTCGCAGGACGATGTGTTTGCCGTGCTGGAGGATGTGCTGCCGTCCATCTTTGCCAAGTACGGCCTGTACAACCGTGCTTCTTCCGCACCTTTCCAGCGCATTGCCTACAATGACGCTATGGAAAAGTACGGCTCCGACAAGCCCGACCTGCGCATCGACCTGACTGTGCAGGATGTGACCGCGCTGATCGGCGGCTGCGGCTTTGGCCCCTTTGAAGGCCAGACGGTCAAGGCCATCGTCGTCAGCGATATGACCGCCACCCGCAAGCAGATCGACAAGCTGTGCGCCGATACGGAAGTGATCAGCGGCAACAAGGCTTTCTGGTTCAAGCTGGACGAGAAGGGCGAGATCGCCGGCGGTATCGCCAAGTTCGTGAAGGAACAGAAGGACGAACTGGTGGAGAAGCTGGGCCTGAAGCCCAACACCTTCGTGGGCCTTACCTGCGGTGCGAAGGGCGCTGCCCAGAAGACCGCCGGCGTGATGCGCAAGCTGCTGGGCGAACTGTGCCCTGCCCACATGGACAAGGAGCAGTATGCTTTCTGCTGGATCGTTGATTTCCCGATGTACGAGATCGGCGAGGAAAGCGGCGAGCTGGAGTTCTGCCACAATCCCTTCTCCATGCCCAATGGCGGGCTGGAGATCTTGGAAAAGGCCGCCCGCGGCGAGGTGGATCCGCTGAGCATCACCGCGTTCCAGTATGATCTGGTGTGCAATGGCGTGGAGCTGTCCTCCGGCGCTGTGCGCAACCACGATCCGGAGATCATGATCAAGGCGTTCCAGATGGTGCGCTTGGGCGAGGAAGACGTGAAAGCCAAGTTCCCCGCCATGTACAACGCCTTCTGCTACGGCGCGCCGCCGCATGCCGGCATCGCTCCCGGTGTGGACCGTATGGTGATGCTGCTGGCGGGCGAAGACGCGATCCGCGAGGTGATCGCCTTCCCGATGAACAAGAACGCGCAGGATCTGATGATGGGCGCGCCCGGCAATGTGGAGCAGCGCCAGCTGGATGAGCTGCACATCGCCATTGTCAAGGACGACGAACAGGCATAAGGATTGAAACAAATTCAGCCGCTTGATTGTCAAGCGGGGCAATATCTGATATACTTAACGGTGTATCAGACAGCGTCTGTCAGCAGACGCATCGATCCCAAGGAGGTGTGGAATATGGCCACCAAGAAGGAAAAGGACAATCTGCCCTTGACCCTGAATCAGGAGAATGATTCCACGGGTACCATCACATATGCCAATGAAGTCATCGCCATCATTGCGGGCGTGGCCGCCAATGAAGTAGAGGGCGTTGCCGGCATGTGCTCCGGCGGCGGCATCAGCGAGGTTTTTGGCCGCAACAAGAATATCACCAAGGGTGTGAAGGTGGAGCTGGGCACCGAAGAGGCTGCCGTGGATATCTACCTGATCGTGGAATACGGCACGCCCATCCAGACCTGCGCCGCAGCCGTGCAGGAGAATGTGCGCAAGTCCATCGAAAGCATGACGGGCCTGCATGTTGTGCGTGTGGACGTGCATGTGCAGGGCGTGAGCTTCGAAAAGGAACAGAAGGCGCTGGAAGGACTGGAAAGTCTGGAAAGCCTGACGGCGCAGAACAAACCGGAAGAAGCGCCCAAGCAGCCTGCGGAGCCGGTGCATGTGGAGTTTGAAGGCGAGCCTACGCCCGCCGAGGAGCATGAGCCCACCGCTGCCGATCTGGAAATGGAGCAGGCCAAGGCGGAAGCTGAGACCGCTGCAGAGGAGCAGACCGCTTCGGAAGAATAAGACAGTTACCTGTTCCGGGTTTTTCAGCCCGGAACAGGCATTGCTTTTCCTGTAGGAACTTTGGAAGGAGGTTTGCGGGGATGAAACTGCGTATATGGGATCGCATTCTGGCTGCGCTGACAGGGCTTGTCCTCATCGCTGTGGCGGTGTGCGGGCTGCTGTGGTGCTTCGGCGGGGGTGAACTGGACCGCTATCTGTCGGATATCACAGAGGGCTGGCTGCGCTGGGCGGCTGTGGCTGTGTGCGTAGTGCTGATCCTGCTGGGGCTGCATGGGCTGAGCCTGCTGTGCCGCCGCCGCAAGGATAAGGGATTTGTGATGCAGCGCACGGAGTACGGCGACATGAGCATCTCCATGAAAGCACTGGAAAACATGGTGAAGAAATGCGTGGAGGCCCATCCCGAACTGAAGGTGAGCCACACGAAGATCTACCGCGTTCGCAGCGGCATCAGCGTGGAGATCCGCATCCTGCTGATGAGCGGCGTGAACATCCCGCTGGCGGTAAACGCGCTGCAAAAGCAGATCAAGCAGTACATCACCTCCTGCAGCGGCGTGGATGTGTACGAAGTGCGCGTGAAGGTGGAGACTGACATCGCCCGTCTGGCCCCGCCTGCCGAAGTGCCCGTGCTGGAGGAGGCGTCTCCCCTGCAGATGGAGCAGCTCTGCCAGCATAAGGAAGAGCCGCAGATCTACACCGAAAAGGCTGCCCAGGCCGAAACGGTCGAGGAGCTCCCCGCTGTGCAGGAAGCCCCTGCCGAGCCGGCGGCGGAGCCTGAAACGCTTGCTGTGCAGGAAGAAAAACCCCTGCAGGAGCCTGAAACCGTGGAGACGGCGGAAGATGAGATCGCCGTGGCAGAAACGGCTGAAGAGGAGGCGCAGGCGTGATGGAGAAGTTTCGGATCGGAACCCCTCTGTGCGGCGTGGTTTGCGCCATGCTGGGCGCGCTGCTGGCGCTGATGCTGCTGTACATGGGCTTCTGGCGCACGTTGTTCGTGGCTGCGTTGGCGGCTGCTGGCTATTTTGTCGGCGCTTCCAAAGACAAGGGCGAGGCGCTGAAGAACTGTATCAACAAACTGTTCCCGCCCAAGGGCGAATAAGATACTAACGATATTAGCGAAACGGAGTGTTGGATACCATGGCGCGTTCAATTGCCAGACAGGCTGCCATGCAGCTTCTGTATGAACGGCTGTCGGGCGGAGAGGCCGACGACGAATCTCTGGATCTGGTCTACGAGCAGCTTTCCACCCTCGATCCCGAGGCGGGAGCGCTGCGCCCCACCAAGTCCGAACGGGCGTACATCGACGATGTGCTCAGCGGTGTGGAAGCGCACGAAAACGAGCTGGATGAATCCATTGAAAAGTTTTCCACCGGTTCGTGGACGCTGGATCGCGTGCCACACGTGGATCTGAGCATCCTGCGGCTGGCGGCTTATGAAATGTTCCATCGCGAGGATGTGCCCGATAATGTGGCTATCAGCGAGGCCATGAGCATGGCGAACCGCTACAGCGAGCCCAAGAGCAGCCGCTATATCAACGGCGTGCTGGGCGCGATGGAGCGCGAAAAGCGTGAGCTGCAGGCCGACGAGAAGCCGGACAGCGAGGCTTGAGGAGAAACAGAAACATGCGTGTAACGTTGGGGTTTGACACCAGCTGCTATACGACCTCTGCCGCCGCCGTCAGCGAACAGGGCGAGGTGGTTGCCGCCTCGCGGATGCTGCTGCCGGTAGCGCAGGGACAACGCGGCCTTCGCCAAAGCGAGGCCGTTTTTGCGCATGTACGGCAAATGCCGCAGGTGGTGGAAGAACTGCGCAAACAGCTGGAAACACAAGACGTGGAGATCGCCGCGGTGTGTGCGTCTGCAACGCCGCGCAATGAGGCGGACAGCTATATGCCGGTGTTTACAGTGGGACTGGGACACGCCAAAGTGCTTGCGGATCTGCTGAAAGTGCCACTTTTCGAAACGTCGCACCAGCAAGGGCATATTGCCGCTGGGCTGATTGGAAACGCGCAGCCGCAGAGCGCCTTTGTGGCGCTGCACCTGAGTGGCGGGACGACCGAGCTGCTGGAATGCCGGGGGGAACGGCTCAGGCTGGTTGGCGGCAGTGCGGATCTACACGCCGGGCAGCTGGTGGATCGCATCGGCGTGGCGCTGGGGTTAGGCTTTCCAGCCGGGCCTGCGCTGGAAAAGCTGGCTATGAGTTACGCTGGAAGCGTGGAGAGCCTGCTGCCGTTGAGCATGGAAAAGGATGGCGTCACCTGCCACTTGTCCGGTGTGGAGACCAAGGCGCAGCAGTGGATCCGCGAGGGCAGCATGAGCCGGGAGCAGATCGCGGCAGAGGTGTTTGATGTGCTGGCGCGCACGGTGGCGCGTCTGCTGACGGGAGCGTGCGAAAAGACGCATGCGCGGCAGGCGCTGGTGGTGGGCGGCGTGGCCTCCTCCACACTGCTCAGGCAGCAGCTGCAGCGCAGACTTGCCAAGCAGCGCAGACCTATCGGAGTATTCTTTGGTCAGCCGCAATACAGCGCTGACAATGCAGCAGGCGTGGCTGCCATCGGCATGAAGCGGCTGCTGAAACAGGAAAGCGAGGAGTGAATCACATGGCGGCTCAACTGTTGGATGGCAAGGTCATGTCCGCTGACTTGGAGGCAGAACTGAAGCTGCGCGTGGACGCAATGCGGGCCCAAGGCCAAACGCCGGGACTGACGGTCATTCTGGTGGGGGAGGATCCCGCCAGCCAGACCTATGTGGCCAATAAAGAGAAAGCCTGTGCAAGGCTTGGCATTCACTCCGTTACGCTGCGCATGCCTGCCGAAACGTCTCAGGCGGCGTTGGAAGCGGAGATCGAAAAGGCGAATGCAGATCCGGCTGTGCATGGCATTCTGGTTCAGCTGCCGCTGCCGCGCCATTTGGACGGTGACCGCGCGCTGTCGCTCATCAAGCCGGAGAAGGACGTGGACGGCTTTCACGATATCAACGCCGGCCGCCTTTCGCGCGGGCTGGACTGCGTGGTGGCCTGCACGCCTAAGGGCGCGCTGCACATGCTGAAAAAGGCGGGCATTGAGATCGCCGGCAAAGAAGCGGTCGTGGTGGGCCGGAGCAACATTGTGGGCAAGCCTATGGCGCTGCTGCTGCTGCAGGAAAACGCAACGGTCACGGTGTGCCACAGCCGTACGAAAGATCTGGCCGAACACACCCGGCGCGCGGATATTCTGGTGGCGGCCATCGGCAAACCGCGTTTCATCACCGCCGATATGGTCAAAGAGGGCGCTGTGGTCGTGGACGTGGGGATCAACCGGGTGGATGGCAAGCTGTGCGGCGATGTGGACTTTGAGCCCGTCAGCCGCAAGGCAGCGTGGATCACCCCCGTTCCCGGCGGCGTTGGCAAAATGACCATCGCCATGCTGATGGACAACACGGTCGCCGCTGCTGAAAGGGCATTTGCCAAATGAAAGGGCTGAAGCTGTCGGTCACGCAGCTGAACGATTATGTGCGGCGCTCGCTCGCATCGGATCCGCTGCTGCAGGGCGTATGTGTGACGGGGGAACTGAGCAATCTGAAACGGCATGTGTCCGGCCACTGGTATTTTACGCTCAAGGACGAGGAAGCGGCGGTGAACTGCGCCATGTTCCGGCAGGCGGTCATGGGGCTGCGCTTCCGGCCGGAAAACGGCGAGCGCGTGCGTGTGTACGGAAACGTGGGACTGTATGTAAAAACAGGCGCTTACCAGCTGTATGCGGACGCGATGGAGCCGGACGGACTGGGCGAATTGTACATGCGGTTTGAAGCGCTCAAGCGTCGGCTGAACGAGGAAGGACTGTTTGACGCATCGCGCAAGAAGCCGGTTCCCCAGCTTCCGCGCGGCATTGGGATCGTCACCAGCAAAACCGGCGCGGTGATACACGATATCGCCCGCGTGGCATGGCGGCGCTTTCCCGATATGCCGCTTTATCTGTATCCGGTCAAGGTGCAGGGCGAAGGCGCGGCGGCGGAAATAGCGGAAGGGCTCCGTGCGCTGGATCGGCTGGCGCAGGTGGATGTGATCATCGTGGGGCGCGGCGGCGGCAGCATGGAGGACTTGTGGGCGTTCAACGAAGAGAAGGTCGCCCGCGCGATCGCGGCTTGCCGCACGCCCGTCATCAGCGCAGTGGGACACGAAACGGATTTTACCATTGCAGATTTTACGGCTGATCTTCGCGCAGCCACGCCCTCTGCTGCGGCGGAGCTGGCTGTGCCGGAAAAGGATGCGCTGATGGAGGAGATCGCCCTGCTGACGGAAGGGCTGGAGACAGCCGCCCGCCACGCGATCAGCCGCAGAAGATTTGCGCTTCAAGCGCTGCAGACGCGCATCGCCGCGCAGTCGCCCGTGCAGCGCAGCGCGCGCATGCGCACGGCGCTGCATGCGGCGCGCTTGCGTATTGAAACGCAGATGCAGGCGGCTCTTGCGCAGCGGCGGTACGCTTTGCAGCGCATACCTGTAAGGCTGGAAACGCAGATGAAGGCCGCGCTTGTCCAGCACAGGCACCGTCTGGAACAGGCGGCTCTGCGCCTGAAAACGTCCGGCCCCATGGAAACCATGCAGCGCGGCTACGCCGTGGTGCTCAAGGAGGGTGCGGCGCTGCGCAGCGCGGCCCACGCCGCCCCCGGCGACCGGCTCACGCTGGTGATGGCGGACGGCAGGGTGCACACGACGGTGGATGAACAACGGGAGGATGAATGACATGGCAGCAAGGAAAACAGCCAAAAGCCTGAGATTTGAGGATGGACTCAAACGGCTGGAAGAGATCGCCATGCAGATGGAACGCGGCGAGCAGCCGCTGGATGAGCTGCTCA
This sequence comes from uncultured Oscillospiraceae bacterium, assembly GCA_964504385.1. GTDB lineage: Bacteria > Bacillota > Clostridia > Christensenellales > Aristaeellaceae > Limiplasma. The sequence goes on along the minus strand of CAZDEF010000066.1, from coordinate 5,719 downwards.
AACTCTACGAGGAGGGCGTAAAGCTTTCCGCCGAGCTGAACGGCAAACTGGACGAGATGGAAGGCCGGATGCTGGAGGTGCAGCAGAACGCAAACGGCGAATGGAAAGCCGTCCCCGCCGATGTGGTGCAGCAGACCTCCCTGTTGGACGAAGAGAACGACTGAGGTGACAAGCAATGAAAAAATATCAGGAAGCCGTTGAACAGGCGCTGGAGGCGTTCCCGCTGCTGGCAGACGCAGGCGCGGAGCCGGTAACGAAGGCAGTGGAGCGAGCGCCTCGGGAGGGGATGCCTCCGCAGCCGCTGCGCAGCGCTATGCGGTACAGTCTGCTCCTGCCGGGAAAGCGCATCCGCCCCACACTGCTGCTGGCGGCCTATCACCTGATCCGAGAGGACTGGGAAAGCGTGCTGCCGTTCGCCTGTGCGCTGGAGATGATCCATACCTATTCCCTGATCCACGATGATCTGCCCGCCATGGACGATGATGCGCTTCGGCGCGGAAAGCCGACCAATCATCGGGTGTACGGCGAAAACATGGCCATTCTGGCGGGGGATGGGCTGCTCAACATGGCCTATGAAACCATGCTGAACGCCCCCTTTACGGCGCAGCATCCGGCGCAGGCCGTAGCGGCGATGCGTGAAATCGCCCGCAGGGCAGGCGTGTGCGGCATGATCGCCGGGCAGACGCTGGATGTAAAGCTGGAAGGCTGCGCGCCTTCGCGCGAAAGCGTGCGCTACATTCATCTGCATAAGACGGCTGACCTGCTCACGGCCCCTGTGACGGCAGGGCTGATGCTGGCTGGCGCAGCAGATGAGCAGATCGAAGCGGGCCGCATTTATGGCCGCGGTCTGGGGCTGGCTTTCCAGATCGTGGATGACCTGCTGGATCTGGAGGGTGACGCGGCGCTGCTGGGCAAGGAAACCGGCATGGACGCGCAGCGCGGCAAGATGACATGGCCTGCTGTGTGCGGTGTGGAAACGGCGCGGGCAGACGCGAAGCAGGCGGTGGCGGAAGCCGTGGAAGCAATGCGCATCTTTGGCGACCGTGGAGAAAAATTGTCCGATCTGGCGCGAAAGACCCTTGTGCGCCAGATGTGAATGATGTATCATGGGTAGGAAGTTTACCAAAGGGGAGGGTCGCCCTTGCATCCGATCTCGGAGATCCTGCACAATCATGTACTGTTTGCAGCCATGATCGGCTGGTTTTTGGCGCAGGCACTGAAAATACCCATTCATTATCTGGTGGAAAAGGAATGGGACATTCACCGTTTTCACGGTTCCGGCGGCATGCCCAGCTCCCACACGGCCATGTGCGTGGCCGGTACAGTGCTGGCCGGCGCTATGTATGGCTTTGATACGCCGTATTTCGCCATCGGCATGGTGTTCACCAGCGTGGTGATGTACGATGCGACCGGCGTGCGCCGCGAAACGGGCCGTCAGGCCACCATCATCAACCGCATTCTGGATACAGTACTGGTCAAAGGGCAGCCAATCTCCGATGTGGAGCTCAAGGAACTGGTGGGGCACAAGCCCATCGAAGTGGCTTGCGGCGCTTTGCTGGGGCTGGCGATCGCAGGAGTTTATATTCTGATTCTGATGAATTGATAAGATTTGGAGGATACGCAAATGGATCATTTTATGGAAGAAGTCGTCGTCAAGCGCAACCGGGCCATGAGCAATATTCTGTATGTGCTGGCCAATGTCATCATGGTCGTTTCTGCTCTGCTGGGCATCATGTACCTGAACCTGCTGTTTATGGATTTTAACGTATTCGCGCTTATCCAGACGCTGGCGATGATCGCCATTGCCGTGCTGCTGTTCCTGCGCCGCGACCGCCTGAAGACCGAGTATGAGTATACCTTCACCAATGGCGATCTGGACTTTGCGCAGGTGTTCAACAACCAGAAGCGCAAGACGCTGGGCACCATGCGCGTGAAGAACGTGGAATCCTTCGGCCCGGTGGATTCCAACGCCTTCCGCAAGTTCATCAACATGCCCGGCATGAAGCGCCGCAACTGGTTCCTCAACCGCGATAACAAGCTGTACTATTTCTATTATCAGAAGGAGAGCAACAAGAACATCATCGTGTTCGAGCCTTCCGATGAATTGGTAGAAATGATCCGCAAGTATCTGCCTCATGGCGTGTATCAGGAGTAAAACAGAATGATGCAGGTTTATCTGGATAACAGCGCCACCACCCGCCCGGCTCCCGAGACGGTGGAGGCGATGAATGCCTGCATGCTGGAAGGTTACTATAATCCCTCCGCGCTCTATGCACCGGCCATGTATGCCGAGCGTGCACTGGCTGATGCGCGGAGGGTGATTGCTGATAGCGTGCAGGCGAAGGAGAAGAACGTCATTTTTACCTCTGGCGGCACGGAAAGCGACAATCTGGCGATTTTCGGCTGGCTGGAGGGACAGCGGCAGCCGGGCGAGGTGCTGTATACGGCGGCGGAGCATGCCGCCGTCAAAAATGCCTGCCAGCAGGCGCAGAAGCGTTACGGATGCACGGCGCGGGAGATCCCGTTGCTGACAAACGGCAGCGTTGATCTGGCTGCGCTGCGGGATCTGCTGAACGAAAAAACGCAGCTGATCTGCGTGATGCAGGTGTGCAACGAAACAGGCGTGATCATGCCCATTGCGGAGATCTGCGCCTTGCGCGACGAGCTTGCGCCCAAGGCGGCCATCCATGTGGACGGCGTGCAGGGATATCTGCGCGTGCCGTTTTCCTTTCAGAAATACAAGGTGCAGTCCTACGCGATCAGTGCGCACAAGTTCCACGGCCCCAAGGGCGTGGGCGCGCTGGTGGTGCGCGACGGCCACCGCATCCATGCGCAGATGGCGGGCGGCGGACAGCAGAACGATTTGCGCAGCGGTACCGAAAACACCTATGGCATTGCCGGAATGAAGGCGGCTGTGGCGCATTATCCCAAAGGGGCGTCTGAAAAAATGCGCGGCCTCAAGACCATGCTGACGCACCAGCTGATGGAAGCGCTGCCGGAGACCACGGTGCTGGGGCTTCCCGTGGAGGATGAAAACAGCGCCGGGCATATTCTGAACGTGGCGTTTCCGCCTGTGCGGGCGGAGACGCTGCTGCACGCGCTGGAAGCCGACGGCGTGCTGGTGGGTACCGGATCGGCCTGTTCTTCGAAGAAAGGCAAGCATTCCGCTGTCCTCACTGCCATGGGGGCGAAGGCCAACGTGATGGAGGGCGCCATCCGCATCAGCCTGTGTCCGTTCAACACGGAAGAAGAGATGCGCTATACCGCCGAAAAAATCATCGAAAAAGTGACCATGCTGCGCCGTTTTACGCGCCGCTGACAGAAGGAGGAACACCCCTTGCGCGAGGTCTTGCAGGTTCGCTTCGGCGAAATCTTTCTGAAGGGACTGAACCGTCCCACGTTTTTGAAAATGTTGGTCAACCGTGTGCGCGACGCTGTGAAGGAAACCGGCGGCCGCGTATGGCTGAGCGACAGCCGCGTGTATGTGAGCGACGTGAGCGACATGGACGAGGCGATCCGCCGTGTGACCAAGGTGTTTGGCGTGCACAGCGTGTGCCGCGCCATCGAGATGGAAAAGGGCGATTTTACAGCGCTGTGCGATCAGGCGGTGAAGATGCTCCGGGATCACAAGGGCAGCTTCAAGGTGAGCGCGCGCCGCAGCGACAAACGGTATTTCATGGATTCTCCCACGATCGGGGTGGAAATGGGCGGCTATATCCTTGAGCATCTGCCGCAGCTTCGCGTGGACATCCATCAGCCGGACGTCGTGCTGTCCGTTGAGATTCGTGACAAGGCCTATCTGTACACCCATCCCATCATGGCGGTGGGCGGCATGCCGGTGGGTTCCAATGGCAAGGCTACGCTGCTGCTGTCCGGCGGCATCGACAGTCCGGTGGCGGGCTGGATGATCGCCAAGCGCGGCGTGACGGTGGATGCGGTGCATTTTAATTCGCCGCCCTACACCAGCGAGCGCGCCCGCCAGAAGGTGCTGGATCTGGCCGGGATCCTGTCCGAAAGCCTGTGCGGCATTCGCATGCATGTGGTGCCGTTCACGGAGATCCAGATGCAGATCCACGAAAAGTGCCATGAGGACTATACCACGGTCATCATGCGCCGCTACATGATGCGCATTGCCAACGAGATCGCCAAGCGCGAGCATTCGCAGGGATTGATCACCGGCGAAAGCATCGGTCAGGTGGCCAGCCAGACCATGCACGCGCTCTCCTGCACAGATGCAGTGACGGATATTCCCGTGTTCCGCCCGTTGATCGGCTTTGACAAATCCGAGATCATCGAGATCGCGCAGAAGATCGGCACCTACGAAACGTCCAACCTGCCCTATGAGGACTGCTGCACGGTGTTCACACCGCGCCATCCTGCCACCAAGCCCAAGATGGAGATCATTCTGGAGGGCGAAAGCAAGCTGGACAGCGAAGCGCTGATCGCTGCCGCCATTGAAAACACAGAAGTAATCCAACTGTAATGGATGCAATGAATATCCAAAAGCGTGACGGACTGGATGAAATGCCAACCCGCCACGCTTTTTTGAACTTGCAGTCCATTACATCCAGCCCGCCACCACTGCGGGCAGCGCCACCCCCGGAAGCCCCAGCCAACCGGCAGCCAGCGCGGCCAGCGGATTCTGGGGAACGTTCAGCCCGAAAGGCCGCAGCAGCATATGGCAAAGCCAGCACAGGATGATGCCTGCAAAAAAACGTTCTACCGCCCGCAGCCAACCTCTGCGCGGCGAGGAGCGCATCGCCGCCAGATAGAGCGAGCCCATTCCCACTGCAAACCCCGCCACGATCGTCAGCCTGTCCGCCATGTTCATCCCTCCTGCCCTGCAGTTTATGCATCGGACAGGCGAAAAAGAAATGCGGACATTGTGAAAGAAATAGCAAAAACGCTTGCCAGTCTGGAAGGGATGTTGTATAATGATAAATGGGATATATTTGGTCGATGGACGCAAATAGTCCCGCCTGTTTGCATGCCCGCACGGGCTGTGCAATTCCCCACAAAGGTATATTTTTAAGGAGAGTGTGCACCATGGCCAAGAAGACAATTGACGATATCCAGGTGTCCGGTAAGAAAGTTCTTGTGCGCTGCGACTTTAACGTCCCCATGAAGGATGGCAAGATCACCAACGACAAGCGCATCGTTGCTGCTCTGCCCACCATCAAGAAGCTGATTGCCGACGGCGGCAAGGTCATCCTCTGCAGCCATCTGGGCAAGCCGAAGAACGGCCCGGAAGAGAAGTTCTCCCTCGCGCCCGTGGCCGAGCGCCTGAGCGAGTATCTGGGCAAGCAGGTCGTCTTTGCCAATGATGACAACGTTGTGGGCGAGAACGCCAAGGCTGCTGTGGCTGCCATGAACGACGGCGACGTGGTGCTGCTGCAGAATACCCGCTTCCGCAAGGAAGAGACCAAGAACATCGAAGATTTCTCCAAGGAGCTGGCTTCCCTGGCCGACTGCTATGTGAGCGACGCCTTTGGTTCCTGCCACCGTGCGCACTGCTCCACCGCCGGTGTGACGCAGTTCCTGTCCCCCAACGTTGCCGGCTATCTGATCGGCAAGGAGCTGAGCGTGATGGGCAAGGCGCTGGAGAACGCCGACCGTCCCTTCGTGGCCGTGTTGGGCGGCGCGAAGATCGAGGACAAGCTCAACGTTATCAACAACCTGCTGGAGAAGGTCGACACCCTGATCATCGGCGGCGGCATGG
>CAZDEF010000065.1:0-13955 GCA_964504385.1 uncultured Oscillospiraceae bacterium | reverse complement strand
CCAAGGGCATGCAGGAAAAGATGAGCTTCGACATCATGGAAAGCGTGCGCAAGGGGCGCGGCCTGAAGCCCGAATGGGAGGAGGCCATGCGCGAGCACGACGTGCCGGAGTGGGCCATCGACAGCTGCCACAAGATCAAGTACATGTTCCCCCGCGGTCATGCGGTGGCGTATGTGACCAGCAGCCTGCGGGTGGCGTGGTACAAGGTGCATCGGCCCCAGGCCTACTACGCGGCGTACTTCTCCATCCGCGGCGACGGCTTCGACGCTGGGCGTATGCTGCTGAGCAAGGAGACCCTGCGCGACCGCTTGATCGATTTCCAGAACCGCGAAGAAAAGATGAGCGTGCGCGAAAAGCAGGAGGAAAATGCCTACCGCATGTTGCTGGAAATGCAGCTGCGCGGCATCCGCATGCTGCCGGTGGACTTGTACAAGAGCCACCTGAACCGTTTCCTGATCGAAGGCAACGACCTGCGCTGCCCATTCACAGCCATCAGCGGCTTTCCCGAAGCCGCCGCGCAGGGCATCATCGACACGCGCGATCCTGACAGGCCCTATATCAGCATTGAGGAACTGAAGGCGCGCGCGCATATCGGCGGCAGCACCATCGAAACGCTGCGTGCGCAGGGCGCGCTGGAAGGCATGCCGGATACCAGCCAAGTGGATCTGTTCTCGCTGATGATGTAAAGGGAGGAAAAATGAGATGAACACGGACAAGCTGTTTGCCGACCTGACGGCCACTGTGCAGGAGATGCTGCTGAAGCTGGATGCGCCTGCCATGCAGCTGAGCCTGAACTATCCGCTGCCCACATTGCAGCGCCTGCTGCAAACCTCCCTTGCAGGGGAGACGCTGCTGCAGACGCTGACGGCGGCTTTCGAAGCGCAGCAGCCGCTGTATGGAAAGCTGACGGTGCGGGACGAGGGGGACGGGCTGTTCTGCCTGACGGTGCCGCAGCAGGGCGCGGCGTATATGCTCAGCCACGGCGGCAGCGCGGACTTCCTGCGTGAGCTGATCGCAGCGGTGAAGGCGCATGCCTCCATGCAGGAGGTGCTGGCTGTGTTTCCAAGGCATGGACGGGCGCATGCGGAGCAGATCGACAACCCGGAATTTGAATGGCTTGTCTATTTTGAGGACGGGCAGCCGGACAGCTGCCGCTACTGCCTGAGCCAGCACGCCGGGCATGTGAGCTATCACCGTTTTGCCAAGGAAGACTACGAAGCATTCGGATTCTAAGATTTACCTGACGGACAGATGTTCGTCAGGTATTTTTCATCTACCCTTCATACAAAAGTATTACTGCTATGAGAATACGGGATCAAGCAGGAGGACGATGAGATGAAGGGACTTTCGCTGGCGTGCAGCTTTGGGTTTGTGCTGTGCACAATCATGGGCAGGATGCTGGATCGGCAGGGCAGCGTGAGCGAAGGCTTTGGCTGGGCGCTGGCGGGTGCGGCGCTGCTTGTGCCAGCGGTGCATTGGCTGTCCGAATGGCTGATGAAGCGTTTGAACGGCTGCAAGGCACACCGGCCGCGCATGAGGCGCGGAATGTTTGTGGGGCTGTGTCTGTCAGCGGTGCTGCTGGGCTGGCTGCCGGCTTTCCTTGGCCTGTATCCGGGCGTGTTTTCCTATGATGTGCTGGCGCAGGTCATTCAGGGTTCGCAGGCGCCGTACAGGCAGAATCACCCCCTGCTGCACACGCTGCTGCTGAACGGTCTGCTGCAGCTGGGAGACGGCAACACAGGCGCTGCGGCGTATTCTTTGGTGCAGATGGCGCTGCTGGCCTTTGCCATCGCTTATGCGGCCGGCGCGCTGTATGCGGCGCAAAGGCCGCTGTGGATCACGCTTGTGGGTGTGGCGCTGGCGATCGTGCTGCCGTATCACGCAGTGCTGGCAGTGAGCACCACCAAGGATCCGCTCTTTGCCGCCGCCATGCTCATGCTGGTGACGCTGCTGTTTGAAGGGCGGTATGGCCGGGCTGTGCTGATGGCAGCCCTGATGTGCCTGCTGCGCAACAATGGCTGGTACGCGCTTGCCGCTGCGGCCGTGCTGGGCATGGCGCTGTGCCGCAAAAAAGCGGTGCGCGCGGCAGTGGCGCTGGGGGTGGCGGTCGCAGTGTTCTTTGCGGCGGACGGCTTGCTGTGCAGCGTGCTGGAAGCACAGGCATGGAATACGCGCGAGGCGTTGTCTGTACCCATTCAGCAGATGGCGCGCGTGATCGCCCTTCATCCGCAGTGGCAGGACGATGCGGATGTACAGGCGCTGTTTCAGGGAGAGATCCACTACGATCCCCACTTGTCGGATCCGGTGAAGCATGTATTCCGCGCAGACGGGAAAACGCCGATCTCGCAGGTGATCCGCCTATGGTGGCGGATGTTCAGACAGTATCCGGTTGAATACGCGGATGCGTTTCTGGAGCTCACGCAGGGCTGGTGGGATGTGCTGGATGAGAGCCACAGCCGCATTTACGGCGAAGAACAGGGCTATATGCACACCAATGTGCTGCCCGGCGCGGGGGTGGAGCGCGCTCCCATATCCGCTGCGCTGGAAAAATGGTATACATGGTTGGTAACGGAAAACGGCTACCGCACTGCTGTGGGCATACGGCTGCTGTTTGCGCCCGCAGTATGGACGTGGGTGTTGATATGGGTGCTGCTGGCGGCGCTGAAACAGCGGCGCACGGAGGTGCTGATGCCCATGCTCATTCCCTTTGGCCTGCTGCTGACCATGCTGCTGGGGCCCTGCTGTCTGGTGCGCTACGCCTATCCCCTCATGCTGTGCGTGCCCATGGGACTTGGCATGCTGTGCCGCCCTGAAAATTCTTTGCAGAAAATCGCAGGGAAAAACGCTCCTCCTTCGTATGAATAACGTACGCCCGATGACAAAGCCCCTGTCAATTTTGCGGACGAACGAACAAAAGGAGGAACAACGAAATGAAAAAGATGATGACGACCCTGCTCAGCCTCATGTTGGCCTTTGCCCTGCCCCTTGCCGCTATCGCGGAAGAAGCCGAGCCTGCGCATGTGCTGGAAGGCCTTGTGACGGAGATCTTGGAAGGCGGCTTCCTGATGGAGGACGCGACCCATGGCGAAGTGATGGTGAACACTGGCGAAGAAACCGTGCTGGACGGCGTGCTGCTGGAGGAAGAACTGGCGGTGGGCATGTATGTACAGGTAGATTACAACGGCGTGATGACCCGCAGCCTGCCCCCGCAGGTGTATGCCGACCGCATTGCCTGCTGCCGTCTGCAGGGCGTGGTGAGCGAGATCTATGAGGATGGTTCCTTTCTGCTCACCGGCGATGCGGTTTATGAAGAGATCGTCATCCACATGACGCAGCCCATCAACCTGTATGCCGACATGCCCGTTACTGTGTATTACAGCGGCGCTGTGACCATGAGCCTGCCCGCTCAGGCCAGCGCGCTGTGGATGGTGCTGCCTGTGCAGACGGGCGTGGTGAGCGAACTGACCGAAGAAGGCTTCCTGCTGACCGATGCGGACGGCGTGAACTACGAAGTGAAGCTGACCGAGGACACGGTGCTGAGCCTGATGCCGGCGGCGGAGGAAGAAGCCGAAACCGTGATCGACATTGAAGAAGGCGCTGAAGAAGCCGAGATCGTGATGGACGATGAAACGGAAGAAGCAGAGGAAGAAGGCGAAGTGATCGTCGAACTGTTTGAAGGCGCTTCCGTGCAGGTGATCTACAATGGCATGCTCACCCGCAGCATTCCCGCGCAGCTGACCGCGCTGGAAGTGGTGGTGGAGCAGTAAGGATTCTCGAAACACAAATGGCGTGCTGCATTTTTAGGACTGCAGCACGCCATTTGTGTTATGTGTTTTTTAGGGTCTGGATACCAGCGCACGGCCCACGCCGCGCAGAGCGATCTCCGGGCAGGCGGCGGGCAGCAGCACCGTATCGCCGGGCTTCAGCTCCATGGCGTCGCCTTCCCAGCACAGCAGCAGGCTGGACAGCGCCGTCAGCATGGCGAAGCCGTCGCTGTCCACCGGCACGGCGCATTCGCCGTTCACGCAGACGCAATCCAGCCGGAAGGCGGGTACGTCCAGCAGACGGACGATCTCGTTGTCGCCGCTTTCGGGCATGAACGCGCGCTGGCCCTTCAGCTCGGGGTCGATCACGTCCAGCGACTGGCGGATGTGCAGCGGGCGCTTCTCACCGGCGGCGTTCGTGCGGTTGAAATCCCACAGACGGTAGGTCACGTCGCTGGACTGCTGGATCTCGTAGAGCAGGATGCCCGCGCCAATGGCGTGCACCATGCCGGCTGGCATGAAGTATACATCCCCCGGCTTCACCGGTACGCGGGCGATCAGCGGTTCGATATCCGCGCCGCTTTCCAGCTCTTCGCGCAGCTCGTCCAGCGTCACGCCGTCCTTGATGCCGTACAGGATGCTCGCGCCCTCGTCTGCCTTGAGGATCACCCACGCTTCGGTTTTGCCCAACTTGTTTTCATGCACACGGGCATAGGCGTCGTCCGGATGCACCTGCACGCTCAGGGATTGCTTGGCGGCCAGCAGCTTGAGCAGCAGCGGGAATTCTCCGTCCGCATAGCGCCCGGCCAGCCGACGGCCATCGCGGCGGATGAGCTCCGGCAGGCTTTCGCCCTGCGTGGAGCGGCTTTCCAGCTTACTAATAGCGCTGACCTCCAGCGCTTCTCCGGTGCGCTCGTCCGGAATGGCGCGGCCGTAGACGGTGCGCAGCTGGTCACCGCCCCAAGGGGTCATTTCGCCGTGGCGGTAGGCCGGATGCATGCGCAGCGGCAGAAGGGGGCAGTCGTCGCTCAGCGGCGCTTCGTAGCAGATATAGTCCATATCAAAGGTCTCAAAATGCAGCCGTCCCACCTTGTGGGTCATCTCGCTGGAGAAGCGGTGCAGCATTTTCTCATCCTCGCAGGAAACATCTACGCGCAGGCTGTCAAAGCCCTGCTTGAGCGCTTCTTCCTTCACAAAGGCAAGCATCCGCCCGGCCAGCTCCGTGCCGAATGCATCGGGCAGCATGGCGAAACGGTGCAGTGTGGCGGGGCACACGCCGTAGTGCCACTCCATGCGGCTGTACTCCTCAGCCAGCTCTCCGCTGAGCACGAACGCGCCCACTAAGCGGCCGTCCTCATCCACGCGGTAGAGCTGACGTGCCTCCATGTCCTCCTCTAGCTGCGCGCGGGTGGGATACACTTCCCACTCCCACTGCTTCAGCCCATGGGCGCGCATGGCGGCGATCACGTCCTGATAAAGAGTGCACACTTCCTCGAAATGCTGGGGTTTCACCTTGGAAAACTGGATGCTCATGCCATATCCTCCGTATACATCTTGTAAAGGTGGGAATAGATGCCGTTCTTCTGCATCAGCTCGTGATGCGTGCCGTGTTCTTCGATCCCGTTTTCAGTCAGCACCCAAATGGTGGTGGCGTTGCGGATGGTGGTGAGCCTGTGCGCAATGGTGAAGGTGGTGCGGCCCACGCTCAGCTTCTCCAGCGATTCCTGCACCAGCCGTTCGCTCTCGTTATCCAGCGCACTGGTGGCCTCGTCCAGGATCAGGATGGGCGGATTCTTCAGGAACACGCGGGCGATGGAGATGCGCTGCTTCTGGCCGCCGGACAGCTTTACGCCGCGTTCGCCCACAAAGGTCTGGTAGCCGTCCGGCAGACTCATGATGAAATCATGCGCACCGGCCTGCTTGGCGGCGGTGATGACCTTTTCTTCCTCTGCGCCGGGCAGACCGTAGGCGATGTTGTCGTAGATGGTGCCGGAGAACATATAAACATCCTGCTGCACCATGCCGATGGCCTCGCGCAGGCTGCGCTGGGTGAGGGTGGTGATGTCCTTGCCATCGATGAGAATGCGCCCGGCGGATACGTTGTAGAAGCGGGGAATGAGATTGCACAGGGTGGTTTTGCCGCCGCCGGAGGGCCCCACCAGCGCCACGCGCTCACCGGCCTTCACGGCGAAGTTGATATCCGCCAGCACATTCTTTTCGTTGTCGTTGTAATGGAAGCTGACGTGATCGAAGGTCACGTCGCCGCGCACATCGGTCAGCTCCTGCGCATCGGGCGCGTCCTCGATATCCGGCTGCTCGTCCATCAGCTCGCAGAAGCGTTCGATGCCGGTCATGCCGCGCTGGAACTGCTCCATGAATTCCACAATGCGGCGGATGGAGGTGAGCAGCGTCTGCACATAGAGCAGGTAGGCGATGTAGTCCGCCGCCTGGATCTGGCCGCCAATGATGCACAGCGCCCCGGCCACCACCACCACGATGTACATCAGCCCGTCAAAGACGCGGGTGGAGGTGTTGAAACCGCCCATGTTGATGTATTTGCGCGTGTTGATGCGCACAAACTTGTCGTTGCCTTCGCGGAACTTCTGCATTTCCACGTCCTCGTTGGCAAAGCTCTTCACCACGCGGATGCCCAGCAGGCTGTCCTCCACTTGCGCGTTGATCTCGCCCACCTGATGGCGGCTTTCGCGGAACACAGCGCGCATGCGTTTGTTAAAGAAGCGCGTGCACACCAGCATGAGCGGCAGCATGGCAAAGACAATCAGCGTGAGCAGGGGACTGGTGCCCATGAGGATGACGAAGGGGATGATGATCTTGATGCCCGCGATGAAGAATTCCTCCGGGCAGTGATGCGCAAACTCGGTCACGTCGAACAGATCGGACGTGATGCGCGCCATAATCTGGCCCACCTTGGCGTTGGAATAGTAAGCGAAGCCCAGCTTCTGCAGGTGGGCGAACAGATCGTTGCGCATGTCGCGCTCAATATAGGTTCCCATGATATGACCGCGCGAAGACATGTAAAAGTTGGCAAAGGCGTCGATGATGCGCAGCAGCACATAGATCGCGCCGATCTTGAGCACATACCCCGCCGTGAGCGAAGCCAGATCGCTCGAGGCCAAGCCGGTAATGTTGCGCACGATCAGCGGCAGCACCAGATCGCAGATGGTGGTGAGCGCCGCGCAGAACAGATCGAACACCAGCATGCCTTTGTACTTTCGGAAGTAGGGCAGGAAGCGTTTCAGCAGCTGCCCGACCTTCATGTTCCTCTCTTGTTTTGCCATGGAAAGTGATGCTCCTTTATCTCAGTTGTCCGTCTCGGGGGAGACGAGCGTGGTATAGCGCAGCAGAGCGTTCAGTTCGTCGGCGTAGGAAGCGGGGGCGATGACCGCGTAGACCGCCGTATCGCTCTGGGCAAAGATGCAGCAGCTGACGCCGTTATCCATGCGCGCGGCGTTCAGCCCACCCAGCGTGTACAGCGATGATCCATCCAGCTTATACCCGTCCTGTGCAAGCAGCGTGACAGCGCCGGTGGGGCGGAGACTTTCCACCGTGAGGGACTGCCCGTCCTCCAGCGTGTAGGTGAGGGTCACGCGGCGGGCATAGCCGCCTTCAAAAGCAGTATCATAGATGCGGCTTTTGTACATGGGCAGCACTTCGCCCAGCGACAGTACCGGCTGAGCAAAGGTATCGGCCAGATAGCCCACATTGCTTTCGCCGGGGATGTCCAGCGCGCTCATGGGCATGGAAATGGTCTGCTCCGGCACTTTTTCCACATATTTTGCGTCCTCGTCCGGTTCGCCCAGCAGCAGGAAAACATAGGCGAACACCAGCGCCAGCGCCAGCAGCAGGAAAAAGCCGATGCGGCGGAGCAGGCGCGCCAGCTTGGAGGGCTTGCGGACTTCGGGTTCTTCGTCCGTCAGCTTGACCTGCTGGGGCATTTCATCGGGGCGGCGGTTCGATTTGGCCATGGTCGGCCTCCTTCCATTACAGCTTTACAGGGATGGTGCAGCCGCGCCTGTCCAGCTCGGCGTCCACCCAGCGGGCATTGCCGCCGGTCTCGGCCAGAAATGCGCGGTAGAGCGCGTCGTACATCATGTCGCGGTGCTCGTCGCTCAGGGCCGTATCCCGGTGGATATTCCGCAGCATATCGGCGACCGGCTCGGCCAGCACCCGATCCATGCGGCTGTCCAGACGGAGCCCCATGAACGCGCGGGAATAGTGGCTGCTGCCTTTGAGGAAAATGTTCACAAACTCGCCGCCCAGCCGCTGCAGATAACGGCGCAGATAATTCTGCGGTTGATCCGACAGGCTCATGCAGCGCAGCAGCTGGGGATGGGCGATCAGCTCCTGCCGCATCTGCTGCTTCAGTGTCTCCGAAAAAGCATCCGGCGTCAGGTACATATGCCACAGGTGGCACTTAATAATGGAAAAATCCAGTTTCTTGGGGCTGCGTTCGTACAGCCGGCCCAGAAAAAGCAGCTCCTCCTCCACAGGCAGACAATCCGGGTATACCTGCTGTGCTTCCAGCAGCATACGGTGCTTCTTGGCCGGATCGTTCTGCCGGTCGATCTTTTCAAGCAGAGCGCGCAGCTCCGGGGAATACTCGTCGGTCTGTGCATGCAGCGGCGCGCCGCAGTAGGCGCAAAAGGCCGCATCGGCAGCCGGAACAACCTTGTGACAGCGCGGGCAGCAGCCCGGTTCCATTGTCCTCATCATTCCATACCTCCTCATCCTACATGATACTTGAATCCACGCGGGAAAGTCAAGGCGGAGCGCTGGTTTTCCATCGGCCTTCTTTTGTTCAGGCCAGATCAATGGTTGACAAATTCTGCCTAGACTTTTATACTGTATACAACACAGAAAGGGCTCCAACGCTTTTGTGCTTTACAGCCAACGAAGGCGGCGGGACGGATAAGAAAGGGGTCACCATCATGAAAAAATGGATCGCCATGTTCTTCGCATTTCTCCTTCTGCTCTCCACGGTCTCGGTCGCCTTTGGCGAAACGGTGACATTCGGAAGATACGGATATGATCCGATCACATGGGTCGTGCTTTCTTCCGATGAAAGCTACACCCGGCTGCTCAGCGAATATGTGATCGCCTGCATGCCCTTCGACAGCCGCAGCAGCGATTGGGCTACCAGCGATGTGCGCTCTTGGCTGAATGATTCCTTCTTCTATAACGCCTTCAACAGGGAGGAACGCGCGGCGGTCTGCTCCCTGAACAACGATAAGGTGCGCCTGCCCGGCTTGGGGGATATGACCGGCTACGGCTTTGCGGCCAGCCGGGATGCGCAGGACCGCAGCCGGGCCGCCATGGGCAATGGCTACGCCGTGTCCGACGGCCTGTGGGTGAACCGCGGCAACTACTGCTCGTACTATACGCTCACGCCCAATGACAGCGAGACCCTGTTTCAGGTGCGCACCGACGGCAGCATCGGCATCGCCCGCTGCGACCGTGACAACGTGGGCGTGCGCCCCATGGTGATCGTCCGCACGGAAGCGCTGCGGTAAAGCGCGCTGAAACGATCCGAAAAACAGCTATGAAAAAAGCCTCCCATCGCAGCATTTTAGCTGCGGCGGGAGGCTTTTTGAGGATGCATCAGTTCTTGGCCAGCTCGATGGCGACAGCCGCGCCCAGACGCGCGTTGTTGTACACCAGCTGAATGTTGGCGTTCAGGCTGGAACCGCCGGTCAGCTTCTGGATCTTGTCCAGCAGGAAGGGCGTGGTCTCCTTGCCCTTGATGCCCAGCTTCTTGGCTTCTTCCACGGCATCGTTGATGTTGCGGTTGATGTATTCGGGATCCATGGAGTATTCCTCGGGGATGGGATTGGTCACCAGCATGCCGCCGTTCAGGTCGCAGTCCAGCTTCACGCGGAAGCTGTCGGCGATCTCCTTGGGAGTGTCGAGGCGGTAATCCACCTTGAAGCCGGAGGTGCGGGTGTAGACAGCGGGCAGCTCCTCGGTCTGATAACCGATCACGGTCACGCCCTTGGTCTCGAGATACTCGAGGGTGAGGCCCAGATCAAGAATGCTCTTGGCGCCGGCGCACACCACCAGCACGGGGGTCTGAGCCAGCTCTTCCAGGTCGGCAGAGATATCCATGGTGGTTTCCGCGCCGCGATGCACGCCGCCGATGCCGCCGGTGGCAAACACGCGTACGCCCGCCAGCGCCGCGCCGATCATCGTGGTGGTCACGGTGGTGGCGCCGTCCTCGCCGCGTGCCAGCAGCACAGGCAGATCGCGGCGGCTGGCCTTGGTAACGGCCAGACCCTTCTTGCCCAGATACTCGATTTCGTCCGCCGTCAGGCCCACGGTGATCTTGCCCTTGATGATGGCGATGGTGGCGGGGATCGCGCCCGCTTCACGCACGATCTTTTCCACGTTCAGAGCGGTCTCCACGTTCTGGGGATAGGGCATGCCATGAGAAATGATGGTGGATTCCAGCGCCACAACGGGCTTGCCGGAAGCGATGGCTTCGGCCACTTCGGGGGAGACGGACAGGTACTTCTTCAGATCCATGAAAATGTTCCTCCTTCAAGAATTCAAAATGCTTTGCAGGTTTTCCTGGGACATGTCTGGGGAAACGGCGTTTTCGCTGCGCGCGCACAGGGCGGAGGCCGCAAGGCCGTGCGCGGCGATCTCGCGGATGGACAGCCCTTGCAGGTATCCGTCCGCAGCTGCTGCAAGGAAGGCATCCCCGCAGCCGTTGGTATTGCGGATGGGGCCGGTCAACACGGGCAGCACGCCGCGGTCGTTGCCGTCATCGTAGTACACACCCTCGCCGCCCAGCGAGATGAACACGTTCTGCACGCCCTTTTGATGCAGCGCTGCGGCAGCGAGCGGCAGGTCGTCGCCCGTGCGGATCTCCACGCCGCTGAGCAGCGCGGCCTCGGGACGGTTCGGCTTGATGGCGGTCATGGCATGCAGCGCGCCGCGCAGACGGCCCGCCTTCTTCACCGATACGGGATCCGCCACGAGCGGAACGGTGACATGCTGCCCAAGGAAGGTGAGCGCTTCTTCGGACAGGTTGCTGTCCGCCACGACCAGCGCCGCATGGTTGAGCACCTCCAGCCGCGTCTGCAGGAAGGCGGGCGTGAGCGCCTCGTAAATGGCCATATCGCTGACCGCGCCCACGATCTCACCCTGCTCGTCGTTCAGGCAAAGGTAGGTGGAAGTGCGCCCCTGCGCTACGTTCAGACTGTGGCTGAGGTCGATGCCCACCTCCCGGCAGCCCTGCCGCACCTGCTGGGCGTTTGCGTCCTCGCCCAGCGCGGTGATCATGCACACGCGCCAGCCAAGACGGCACAGGTTTTCGGCAATGTTGCGGCCCACGCCGCCAAGGGACAGCCGCACATGGCCGGGGTTGCTGTCGCCGGGGCGATACTCGGTATCCGGCGTGCCGCTGATATCTACGTTCACAGCGCCCACCACGGCAATGTAGCTTTCCTGCCCCAGCAGATAGCCGCGCCCGCGAATGAAGCCCTTGCGCATCAGGTTGGCAATGTGCACCCCCACGGACGAGCGTGTGATCCCTGCCCGCTCTGCCAACTCCTGCTGCGAAATCATCGGGTCTTCGCGGATCCATTGCAGGATCTGCTCCTCCCGTTTCGTCATCCTACTCACTCCTGATATGTTTTGTGCTTATTATACTAAGCGGATGCTTATTTGTCAATACATCAGAAACGAAAGATTGAGGCAAAATACGCAAATAGCCCTCTTTCTGGTAGAGGGCTGGTTGGAAATGAAGTTTTACAGAATATTCTCCCACAGCGGCTGTTCACTACAGGCGATCTCGTCCAGCGCGCTGTCCGCCTCGTCGATGGCCTGCAGCGCTTCGAATGGCTCGTTCTGTTCCAGCGCCGTGCCGATCGCGGTCAGCGCACTGTCCACGCTGCGGGTGTGGTGATGGTCGATCAGGCAGTTGAGCCACTTGGCGTCGTGCTGCCAAAGGGCGTGCATATAGGCCTGTTCCTTTGCGGCGGCCGTTAGGTCTCCGGCCAGCACCTGCCTGCGCACAGCGTTCAGCTGCTGCAGATAATCCAGCGCCGTGTCCTGCTGCACGCGGTCGGCCCACAGGCTGCAGCCGATGGTGAGAAGGGTGAGGGAGATGATCAATGTCAGCGCACGGCGCATTACCATGTCACCTCGTTTTCACGCATGGCCTGCAGCCGCACGGGCGGCTGGCCGTCGTAGCCGTAAACGCTCATTGTGCCGCTAGTGTCCATATAGCACAGGAGCACCTGCCTTCGCTTGTCAAAGCCCAGCTGCAGCAGCTGCCGATCCAGCCATGCTTCGTCGTGTTTGCACAGGCTGAGGTTATGCTGTTCCAGCTTGCCATCCATGATCAGCGTGAGGGGAATGCCCTCATAGCCGGTGGGCAGGTTCAGATCATCCGGCGTGACGGGGCGATGCGCTGCCTTGGGAAACACGCTCAGCTTTCCGCTGGTCTCCATGATGGCAGTGCCGACTTCGGTGGGGGAGAGCACTCCGCCGGCGCGCAGTTCCTCCAACAGGTCGTTGAGATTAAAGCACAGCTTCTCCAGCGCCTGGTGGTCGATCTGTCCGTCATGGATGACCACGGTGGGCTTGCCGGAAAAGAAAGCGCGGAGACGCTGGCTTTTCAGGGAGAGAAAGGTGAGCAGCTGATGCAGCACGACCGTGGTGAGCAGGGGCGTGACGCCGCGCCACAGCGGCGTGTCCAAGCTTTCCATCGGCGTGGAGGCCAGATCGGCGATCATGATGGAAATGACCAGTTCAAAGGGCTGCAGCTGCCCGATCTGCCGCTTGCCCATCATGCGCATGGCCAGCACCGCAAAGCACACCAGCAGGATGCTGCGCACAACAATGGCTGTCATCGCTTACGACTCCACGCTTTCCAGCCATTGCTCCAGCTCCTCCACCGTGGAAAAGCCGATGCCCAGCTCCGCCTCCTCCTGCGCGGCGGCGGGCAGGTTTTTCATCTCCAGCGTCAGCTCGCGCACCAGTGCCAGCGCATCGCCGTATTTGTTCTCGAACACGCACAGATAACCGGCGCCGTTGGGCATGAGCACCATGTGATCCGGACAGAACAGGTCGGGCTGCCGCTCCATCTTGACCAGCTTGGGCGAAAATTCTGTGATCCGCCATTCCGGATACAGGGCGGCGGTCTCCTCCATGGTTTTGCCGTACAGCTCCACCGGCGCGGTCAGGCGGCGGGTGACGGTGTGCTCGCAGCGGGTATAGGTGAGGGTCTGCAGCAGCTCGCTGTCCTCCTCCAGCGTCAGGCGCTCGGCACTGGCCTGCGCATCGGGCGTTTCAGCCGGATGGGGGAGGGATACAGCAGCGGCGGCCAGCAGCGCCGCTGTGCACAGCGCCATCAGCCATGCGCGGTGATTCGGTTTCGTCTCTTTCATTGCGATGGGCTCCTTTTGGTGTGATACCATCAGTATGTCCGCTGCTTGTTCTGAAAATGCACGTTGCCCCGGCTTTGCAAAGGTGCTATAATATTAATACATACATGTAGTAAGGAGGCATTTCCCCCATGATTGCTATCGCCTGCGACCACGCCGGTATTGACCTGAAGCCTGCGGTGATCGCCGTGCTGGACGAGCTCGGCATCCCGTATCACGATTTTGGCACCTACAGCCACGAAAGCGTGGATTATCCCATTTACGGCGCGCGCGCTGCGCATGCCGTGGCCGACGGCACCTGTGACCGCGGCATCATCATGTGCGGCACGGGCGTGGGCATCGGCATGGCGGTCGGCAAAGTGCACGGCATCCGCTGCGTGACCTGCACCGATACCTATTCTGCCAAGATGAGCCGTCTGCACAACAATGCCAACATGCTCTCGCTGGGCGCGCGCGTTGTGGGCAGCGAGCTGGCCAAGGACATTGTGCGCACATGGCTGATGACCGAATTTGAAGGCGAGCGCCATGCGCGCCGCGTGGGACAGATCGATAAGCTGGATCGCGGAGAGCCGCTGGAGTAACCCCCGGCTCCATCTGCTGAGAACAGCATTCAAACGCGCCTGCTGCATTCTTTGGAGTGCAGCAGGCGCGTTTTGTGTATTTCTTTTTGATCAGATGCTGTGCTTCACACGGTCGCGTTCTTCGGCGCGCTTGCCGTTGTTGAAACGGTCCAGCGTGCCCACCAGATAGCCGGTGATGCGGCGGATGCGCTCGAAGGCGT
>CAZDEF010000064.1:0-13974 GCA_964504385.1 uncultured Oscillospiraceae bacterium | reverse complement strand
GAACATCTCCACAAATTCAGAGCCGGAAATGGAGAAGAATGGCACCTTGGCCTCGCCGGCTACAGCCTTGGCCAGCAGGGTCTTGCCCGTGCCGGGAGGGCCCACCAGCAGCGCGCCCTTGGGCAGCGACGCGCCGATCTCCTTATATTTACCGGGGTTGTGCAGAAAATCCACGATCTCCGTCAGGGCTTCCTTGGCCTCGTCCTGTCCGGCTACATCGGCAAAGGTCTTGCCGGTCTGGCTTTCCACATAGATCTTGGCATTGCTCTTGCCAAACTGCATGGCGTTGCCGCCCATGCGCTTGGTCAGCATCCGGCCCAGCAGCTGGCCGATCAGCACAAAGAACAGCAGCGGGAACACCCAGCCCGTGACAAAGTTGAGCAGCGGCGATTCCTCCGAAGGAATGGAAGCGGTGAACTTCGCACCGGATTCCTGGAGACGGTTGACCAGATCATCATCCGGCCACAGGCCCGTCTTGTAAATGGCGGATTCGCCCTTCTCGTTCTTCGCCGTGAACACGATCTGGTCGGTGTCCATCGCCACTTCTTCCACCGATCTCTGCTCGATCATATCCAGAAAATCGTTATAGCCCACTTCCGTCACTCTTGGCGTCATCAGTGCCGGAAAGACCAGCGCGTTGAGAAGCATCAACACGATCATGGTAATCAGGTAATAGAATACCAATGGTTTTTTCGGGTTCTTGTTATCAACCTTCATGCTCTCTCATTTCCTCCTGTCAGCCTCAGTGCAAGGCTTTCCATATGCCTTACACTTCAAACATTCGGCCTGCATTTTTCGTTTCCTGCCCCCTTGCGGTTCTTTAACCGATCGTTCACGAAACGGCCAAATTTGTCAAAAGCCAGACATAAAAAGCAGAGCGGGTTCGCCGCTCTGCCAGACGTCGCTCCAAACGTTATTGCAGTGTAAGGATATTGACGGAATGCGCAGGAAGGGTCACGGTCACGCCCTCCGCCCCGATGACTGCGATGGCGTCGTTCGCGAACGGAACGACCGTATTGCGGCCGATATCGTTATAGTCGTCTGCCGACTGACCGCACAGGGTCTCCACGCGGCAGGTTCGGCCGTCAGCGTTCAGTTTCAGCGTCACCTGCGCGCTCTGCGTTTCGTGCTTGTTCACAAGGCTCACAGCGATGACTCCGTCCTCGCTGCGGCGGGTGGCCAGCACATCCACCTGCGCCACCTGCACAGTGCCGCCTTCCTTGGTTTCCAACTCGTACACAGGGCTTTCATCGCCATACATGTCGACGATCTCATCGCCCATCAGGCGGGTATACAGTTCAAACACATGATAGGTGGAGCGCAGCACGATCCCCTTGTCGTGGGTGAAAATGCAGCCGCGCGTGTTGACCATGGGCGCAAAATTCGTCATGCCAACGATATCGGCATTGCGCAGCACCATGTTCAGGAAGCAGGCGGAGAACACAGCGTCCGCCATGGTATAGGTGCTGTTGTCATCGTTCTTGTCGCGCGGCGTCAGGTAATCGTCCTTGTTGACAGCCTGCTCCACCGTATGGATGTTGGGGTGATGCCACGCGCGCAGGTTCCATTCGTCATACGCGATGCGGATCTGCTTTTCAAGGCCGAAAGCATTGAGCAGACCGCGCACCTGACGCACCGAGCGTTCCAGATCCGCCGTATAGGCCATGCACTGCTCGTAGTTGGCTGCCACATGATGGGGGCCCATGAAATCCCAGTAGCTGTGGATGCTGATCCAGCCCAGCCGCTCGGCAGCTGTGCCAAGCAGGTGCACGTTCCAGTCGATATCGGTCAAGGCTGCGGCGCTTAGCTGCGCCTTGGGGTCCACGCGCTTCATCATTTTGGACGTTTCCAGCACCAGCCGCGCCCAGCTGGGGGCATCCTTGGCGCCGATCTCCCAGCCGCCGTAATTCTCGTTGCCGATCGACCAGTATTTCACACCGTAGGGTTCCCGATGGCCGTTTGCAATGCGCTTCTGCGCATACTCGCCTTCGTGGTCAAGGTTGCAGTATTCCAGCCAGTTGCTCATTTCCTCTGCATCGCCGGTTCCGGCGTTGAGGCAGATGTAGGGTTCACAGCCCAGCTTGCGGCAATAGGCGATGAACTCGTCGGTCCCGAAGGTGTTGTCATCCTCCACGCGCCACGACTTGTCAAACACCTTCACCCGCTCTCCCACGCCCTTTTCCCAGTGGTAGGAGGACACGAAGCACCCGCCCGGCCAACGGATGACCGGCGTGTGAATGTTCTTCAGGGCTTCCAGCACATCCTTGCGAAAGCCCTGTTCATCGGACAGCTCATGTCCGGGCATGAACACACCGCCGTATACCTGACGATGAAAATGCTCCAGAAATTGACCATAGATCATGGGATCACGCTTGCACAGGACTCGTTCGGGGTCAATGCGACAGTTCATGAAAGTCCTTCTTTCTTTAATGTTGATTCAGTTCAGACAGTACAGCAGGTAGTTTGCGCCTTCCAGCGCGTAAGCAGAATGCAGGGTGTAGCACTCCGCAATGGCGTCCAGCACGCTCTGATCGCTGATCCCTTCCTGGCGCAGAAGCACCCATCCGGCCTCTCGGCTGCGCAGGAATGCCACATAGCCGTTCAAAATGGAGCGGTCTGCGCGGGAATGCCATTCCATCAGAAAACAGTAGCGCCCCATCGGATGCAGATCCGTCTTGAGGATCAGCTTTGCATCCGTCACCAGCAGGCCGCACATGGCCACACTGTCGTGCTCCTGCGCAGGAATGGCGGCCGCGATTTGAGCGATGACTTCGTCAAATGCTTCCTCCTGCGCGGTCTCCTTCGGTGTAGGCACGCTCACCCATCCCGCTTTGGCAAGGGGCAGCGTGGTGCGCACAGCCAGCAGCGCGAAGGCGGCACAAGCCAGCGCCATCAGCCGTTTCCAGCCCGCGCCGTCCGCCAGTGTGCAGGCGGCGGTGAAGGCAAGGGGGATCAGCGGCACATGCAGCATGAAGTAGTGGGTATAGCCGATGCCGCTCAGCGTGATATACAGCGTGCCCAACGCAGAAAGCAGCTGCGCCAGCGCCAGCGTCCATTTCCGGCGCAGCAGACACAAAACGCCCATGAACAGGCACAGCAGCGCAGGCGTGATGAAGAACAGCACATTGCGCAAATTCTGCATCACCAGCGCCATTTCCAGGCTTTCGGCGTAGATCAGGTTGAAAGTCCATGTGGCGTAAACAAAC
Organism: uncultured Oscillospiraceae bacterium; assembly: GCA_964504385.1. Classification (GTDB taxonomy): domain Bacteria; phylum Bacillota; class Clostridia; order Christensenellales; family Aristaeellaceae; genus Limiplasma. The sequence continues at coordinate 10,768 of CAZDEF010000064.1, read as the reverse complement.
GCATCCAGCGCGCCCTGCCGGGCAAAATACGCCGCGAACGGAAGCACCGCCGCCGCCACGCCCGCTGTGAGCGCAAGCGCATTGAGCGCCACGTTTTTCCACTGTTTCCGCACCAGCAGCTGCAGCGTGACGGCCAGCGTCACAAGCGCGATGAGCAGGCCGTTGTTGGCGCGAATCATCAGGTTTGCGCCGAAGCACAGCCCGTATACGAGCGCGTAGCCGCAGGGATGCGTTTTTCGGTCTCCATACAGATACTTCAGCTGCAGCAGCAGCGCAAGCATCAAAAACGGCATGCTGTACGTTTCACACAGATTGCCATACTCCATCAGTGGCAGCCAGAAAACCAGCGCAGCCAGCGTGCCCGCCAGCGCAGCCAGCGGCTTCAGCTTCAGCCGGAGCGCGGCGTAGCAGCAGCACAGCGATACGCTGACCGACAGGCTTTCCAGCACATACAGCGCCACACGCGGCTGCGCAAAGGCATAGGCAATGCACTGCACCAGAAACAGCAGCGGCCCTTTGTGGTCAAAAATATCCCGATAGGGGACCATGCCGTCCGCCCACAGCTTGCCCACGGCCTGAAACAGCGCAGAATCCCACAGGTATTCATCCGGCCGCAGCGGCGATGTGCCCGCGCAGAAGCGCAGCACCGTCAGAAAGGCGCATGCGCACAGTGCGAGGCAGGCGGCTCCATCCGCGCATTTGCCCCGCCGCACAGTCGTCATTCGCTCACCTCCTCCACAGGCAGATGCATGTAGCCGTCCGCCTCGTCCCAGTTCAAATAGAAGCCCGCGCCATGCGAGCAGAATACGCTGCCGGCGGGATTCTGCACATCCGCGCCGCAGTCATAGGCCAGCTCCGCGATCACCTCATCCGGGTTATGGCACAGGTCGTAGCCGTCCGGCTGCAGCTGCACGCCGCCTTTTCCGTGGGTGTAAGCGCGCAGCACCGTGGGGTAATCCATCAAGGTGCGCACCGGCCCGCGCCCGGTGATGCGCACATCCTCGCCCAGCATTTCCGGTGCATCGTAGCTGCCGCACAGCGCCGTGATATCCGTCATCGCGCGGCCAAGGCACTCCGCAGGCAAGTTGAACACAAAGCGGTAAAAGGGTTCCAGCAGCACATTTTGCCCCTTCATCTGCCCCTGACGGAGCGCACGGTACACACTCTGGCGGAAGTCGCCGCCTTCGGTGTGCTTGAGGTGCGCGCGGCCGGACAGCAGCGTTACCTGCACATCTGTCAGGGGCGATCCGGTCAGCACGCCTTTGTGCGTCTTTTCGAACACATGAGAACAGATCAGTTTCTGAAACGGCAGGGGCAAGTCGTCCACATGGCATCGGCTCTCAAAGGTGATCCCGCTGCCGCGGGGGCCGGGCGAAAGCTGCAGATGCACCTCGGCATAGTGGCGCAGAGGCTCGTAATGACCGCAGCCCACCACCGCATGGGAAACGGTCTCCTTGTAAAGCACCAGCGGCGGCAGGAAGGTGACCTTCATGCCGAAGCGGTTTTCCAGCAACTGTGTCAGCACCTCTGTCTGCACAGTTCCCATCACCTGCACGGTCACTGTGCCGTGCGCCTCGTCCCAGCTCACGCCCAGCATGGGCTCCTCGTCCTCCAGAATGCGCAGCTTTTCCAGCAGCACCGACGGAGCCACCCCCTGCGGCGGTTCCACACGAGCCGCCAGCACCGGTGTGGTCTTGAAGGGCGCGGCTTTTTCCATGGCATCGCCCGTCAGGCGGTCACCGCAGCGCGGCGTGGCAAGCCCCGTCACGGCCACGGCATCCCCCGCACGCGCCTCCTCCACAAGGGTGAACGTGCTGCCGCGGTATCGCCGCAGCTGATGCACCTTTTCCACCGTATCGCCAAGGCGGAACGCATCGCGCAGGCGCAGCACACCGCTTCGGATCTTCAAATATACCACGCGCTCGCCGCCCACTTCCCGGCGAACCTTATACACCAGCGCATCCAGTCGTTCGCCTTCCGGTACAGCCTGCCCGGTCAGGCGTACGAGCGCGTCCAGCAGCTCGTCCACGCCTTTTCCGGACAGGGCCGCGCCATACAGCACCGGCACCGCCTTGCGCATGGCAAACAGGCGCGCCAGCGAATCCCATGCGTCCTGTTCGCCGCACTCGCCCGCAAGGTAGCGTTCGCAGAAGGCGTCGTCCAGCACGGCCAGCGCTTCCATATCCGGTGCGCCGTCCACGATCGCCACCGTGTTTTCGGTCAGCCGCGCGGCGATCTGCGCATTCACGCGCGCCGCATTATAGGAGACCAGATCCGTCTTGTTGACAAAGAAAAGGGCGGGAACCTGATAGGTCTTCGTCAGCTCATACAGCGCCGTCGTATGCGCCTGCACGCCGCCTCCGCCGTCGATAAGCACCACGGCCGCGTCCAGCGCCAGCAGCGCGCGCTCCGCCTCGGGCGCAAAGTCCACATGCCCGGGGGTATCGATCAGCGTAAAGCGCCGTCCGCAGTGTTCAAACCACGCTTCATCCGAAAACACGGTGATCCCGCGTTCACGTTCGATCTCGTTCGTATCCAGCGCCGTGTCGCCGTGATCCACCCTGCCCAGCGAACGGATCGCCCCTGTGCGGTAGAGCAGCTGCTCGCTCAGCGTGGTCTTGCCTGCGTCCACATGTGCCAGGATCCCCATGGTTTTGGCTCTCAGCATACTTTCCTCCCCGGAACCAGCAGATACGCCAGCAGCACCGGCGTGGTGTAGAACAGGCCCAGCATGTAGCGCATCAGCGCCACGGGGCCCAGCAGACAGGTCGCCCAAAGGGTCAGCAGAAAGGCGAAGGCCATCATCAGCCCGCGTTCGCGGCGGTAAGCCGCATAGACAAAGCCAGTCAGCGTGAGCCATACGAAAAACGCCGTGTCCGACAGCAGCCGCGTGCCGGGAATGCCCAGAAAGGAAAGGGTTTCATCATAGGCCAGATACGCGTCTCTCAGCTTGGGGAAGAACGAATGCTGCTCGATCGGGAAGAACTCGATCTGATGGACGGTCATGTCGAAGTTGTACAGCATGTCTGAATACGGCAGAATGTAGGGCAGGTTCTGCACCATGAACGCCTCAGTATAGCTTTTCAGGTGCCCCATGCCCATTCTGGCCCACAGTTTCAGCAGCGCCGGAATGTTTTCGTCCAGCAGGTCGTAATCCACCGCCCACTTGACAGGATCGGCGATCTGCGCATGATAGATGGACGCCGGATCAGTATCGCCATAAAGGTTCTCCAGCACGCCATCGGTATCCAGCGCAGCCGCCGCGGGATCATCGCGCAGCGTACGAGCGATCTGCTGCAGCGGAATGGAGAGGATCTCCACCTTGCTGCCTTCGGTGGCCTGCACGGCATTGATCATCACCGCATTCACGGCAAGATACAGCGCGGCGCAGCCCGCCAGCAGCGCGCCCATGCGCACGCGTCTGCCCTTCCCCCACCACACAGCCAGCGGCACCAACAGCGCCAGCGCATACACGCCGTTGTTGCGGAAGAGCATCATCAGCACGGCTGTTGCCGCAAAGGCCGCCAGCCGCGCCGGTTTCATGCCAAGTGTCCACACATCCGCCAGCTGCAGGCAAAACAGCAGCACCAGCGCCGCAAACAGCACATCCTTCTGCGCACAGAACGGCCACGGCGCGTAAAACGGGCCGATGGCAAACAGCAGCGTGACCGCCAGCCGCGCCCACACCGGCACGCGCCGCTGCTTCATCCACCAGCAGGCGTAGGCCACGCACGCGGCCAGCAGCACCATCTGCACCGCGCAATACAGCGCCAGCCCATAGGTGGCGTAGCCCTCCGGATGCGCGTCGATACCCGCCATCATGCAAAAGCCCAGCAGCGCCGTGTGGATGAGAGGATGATGCGAATACGGATCCTCGTTGTAGTAGGATTCAAACTGCATGAGCGAATCCGCTGAGAAATGACCGGGGAAGAACGCCAGCCACACCGGGATCCAGCAGAGCAGCAGCAGCGCGAACACCACAAAGCCATTGCCGCTGAGACGGCTGAAAAAGCCCTCCTGCTTTTCCCCGCGCTGCGACTGCCGATCCAGCAGCACAAACAGTCCATACAGCAGCGATGCATACACCAGCACCAGCAGTGCAAACACGCCCGTCCTCGCCAGAAAGCGATCCCACGCAAAGGGCCGAAACGCGCCGTGATTTTTCAGTTCCGTCCCTGCCACCGTCACCGCAGCAAACGCTGCTCCCAGTGCCGACGCATATCCGATTCGACTTTTCTGCATGCAGTACAAAGCTCCTTATCCCTTGAAAACTTGGTAAATGCCGCACTTGAGGTACTGCGTTTCCGGCGCGGCCGGCAGGATGGGATGGTCCTTTCCCTGCGTGCGCCACTCCACCTGCCGCAGCTGCACGCGCGCATCCTTCTGTGCATCCAGGATCATCTGCCTGAACAGATCCGGCGTGACATGCTGACTGCACGAGCAGGTCACCAAAAATCCTCCATCGCGCACCAGCTTCATGCCCCGCAGATTGATCTCCTTATAGCCGCGCAGCGCGCCCTCCACGGCCGAACGGGTCTTGGTAAACGCAGGGGGATCCAGAATGACCACGTCGAACTGCTCATGGGCATCCTGCGCAGCGCGCAGATAATCGAAGGCATTGGCGCATTCAAAGCGCACGCGTTCCTCCAGCCCGTTGAGCCGTGCATTCTTCGCCGCGCATTCGCAGGCGAATTCGCTGATATCCACGCCGATGACTTCCCTTGCGCCATAGTGCCCCGCATGCAGCGCAAAGCTGCCCGTGTGCGTGAAGCAGTCCAGCACGCGCATATCCTTCACAAATGGCGCGATGGCCGCGCGGTTTTCCTTCTGATCGAGGAAGAAGCCCGTCTTCTGGCCTTCCTTCACATCCACCAGAAAATGCACGCCGTTTTCGACCATTTCCACTCGATCCGGCACCTCGCCATAGAGCAGCCCTGTGGTCTGCTCCATGCCCTCCAGTTCGCGCACGGGCACATCGCTGCGCTCCCAGATCCCCATAGGATGCAGCTCCTGCACCAGCGCGTCCACAATGTCCTGCTTAAAGCGCTCCATGCCCAGGCACAGCACCTGCAAAACGATCACATCGTCAAATGCGTCAGCGATCACGGCGGGCAGGCCGTCGCTTTCTGCAAAGATCAGGCGGCAGGAGCGCAGATCGGCAAAGCAGCGGCGGTAATCCACCGCACGCTTCACCCGGCTGTGGATCCAATCGCTGTTGATGCTCTCGTCCCGTCGGCTGAGCATGCGCAGACTGATCTGCGATTGCGGATTGTACACCGCCATGCCCAAAAACTTGTGGCGGCTGCTCAGCACCCGCACCACGCCGCCGGGCGTATGCTCGCCCTCCACCTGGGCAATATCGCTGCGGAACACCCACGGGTGTCCGCCCAAAACGCGCTGCTCGCGCCCTTTATTCAAATACACATTCGCCATGGAATAGCCTCCTCCGAAAGAAATACACAAAAAATTATACCACAGTTCGCGCAGATATGGTATCATTTCCATACAGGAACTATGTTGGGAGGCTGAAAGAGATGAGCAACGTCATCCTGATCGGCATGCCGGGCTGCGGCAAAAGCACGCTGGGTGTGCTGCTGGCCAAGGCGCTGACCATGGACTTTGTGGACACAGATCTGGTGATGCAGAACCAGTGCGGCAAACCCCTGCAGCAGCTGGTGGACGAGCTGGGCACGGCGGGCTTCTCCAAAGCGGAGGAAGAGTGTATCCTGACGCTGGATGTGCAAAACAGCGTCATCGCCACGGGCGGTTCCGTCGCGCTGGAAGAACAGGCGATGCAGCATCTGTCCAGAATGGGCAAAGTGGTTTTCATCCGCCTTTCCTACGAGACGGTGCAGCAGCGGCTCAGCAATATCGCCACGCGCGGCATCGCCATGGAAAAGGGGCAGACGCTCCGGGATCTGTATGATCTGCGCCAGCCCTATTATGAGCGCTGGGCGGAAGTAACGCTCAACGCCGACAGCCAGACCGTGGAAGAAAGCGTGCACGCACTTGTGCAGGCATTGAAAGGCAAGGAGGACTAAAGCATGATCTACACAGATTTCAAAGGGCTGCAGCTGCCGCTGCTCGGTTTCGGCGCCATGCGCCTGCCCATGCTGCCGGACGGTTCCGGCGTGGATGAAGCGCTGACGGAACAGATGGTGGACTACGCCATGGCCCACGGCGTGAACTACTTCGATACCGCGCACCCCTACCACGGCGGCAAGTCCGAGGGCATTCTCGGCAAGGCGCTGCGCAAGTATCCGCGCGGCAGTTATTATCTGGCCGACAAATACCCCGGTCATCAGCTGGCCGATCATTACGATCCCGCCTACACCTTCGAGGAACAGCTGCAGCGCTGCGGCGTGGAGTACTTTGACTTTTACCTGCTGCACAACGTGTGCGAGCTTTCCATGCCGGCGTATACGGATCCGCGCTGGGGCATCGTGGATTACTTTGTGGAGCAGAAGCGACTGGGGCGCATCCGCCATCTGGGCTTTTCCACCCACGCAGGGCTGGACTGTCTGAAGGAGATCCTCAGCCGCATGGGCGATCAGATGGACTTCTGCCAGATCCAGTTCAACTATCTTGACTGGACGCTGCAAGACGCCCAAGCCAAATATGAGCTGCTGCGCGCACACGGCCTGCCCGTGTGGGTCATGGAGCCCGTGCGCGGCGGCAAGCTGGCGCAGCTGTCCGAAGCGAACGCCGCCAAGCTCGAGGCGCTGCGTCCCGGTGCAACACCGGCTGAGTGGGCATTCCGCTGGGTACAGGGCAAGGCCGGTGTGCAGATGATCCTCAGCGGCATGTCCAACATGCAGCAGATCATCGAGAATGTTGCCACCTTCGAAACGCTGCAGCCGCTGAACGCAGAGGAGGAACAGGCCGTCTACGCCATCGCGGACAGCATGAAAAACTCCGTGCCCTGCACCGCCTGCCGCTATTGCGTGGAGGGCTGCCCGATGGGGCTGGATATCCCCATGCTGCTGTCGGTGTACAACGAGCTGCGCTTTGCCGCGTCCGGCAGCAGCGGCATGCGCATCGAAGCCCTGCCGGATGCGAAGAAGCCTTCCGCCTGCATCGGCTGCGGCGCTTGCACGCACATCTGTCCGCAGCACATCGACATTCCCGCTGCCATGCAGGACTTGGCTGCCCGGCTGGCCAAGCAGCCCAGCTGGCTGGAGATCTCCCGTCAGCGCGAGCGCGAAGCGCAGCAGGCGCGCGCAATGCTCGACAAATGATCCGCCCTATACAAAACAGCGAGACAGCGCCGCTTTTTCGAGCTGCGCTGTCTCACTGTTTGTTTCCACTTTGGAAAAAGTCAGCCCTTCTTTTCTTCCGCCTCGATCCACTTTTTCCATTCCGCCTCGTCCGCACCGATGGTGGCCTTGGCTCCGTTTCGCACGATCGGCGTGCGCAGCGCGGAAGGATCCTCCGCCAGTGCCTCCAGAATGTAGTGTTCATCGTTCATGTGCGCCACAGGCCGTTCCAGCGCCTTCTTCCCTTCGCGATCCACCAATTCCTTCGCGCTGCCCGCAGCGCGCACGAACACTTCCAGCTCCTTGCGGCCCGGCTTGTGCTTTTTCAAATCCATCATCTGATAGGGAATGCGGCGTTCCTTGAAAAAGCGTTCCGCCTTCAGCACATCGGGATTCTTTTTGCCCACGTAGATTTGAATATTCATGCCTGATCCGCCTTTCGCTTGAGATTGCGGCGAATATCCGCGCCGATGAACACCAGTCTCCGGCAGCCGGTCGCATCCAGAAAGCGCGAGGTGATGCGTTCGGTATATCGCTCCTTCAGTTCGCTCAGCGACAGATTGGTACTGAGCACCGTGTGCCGTCCGGCCATCTGGCGTTCATTCAGCAGGTTGAACAGCTGGGTCACGGTCACATTGTTCATCAGCGGCTCCGTGCCCAGATCATCGATCAGCAGCAGCTCTGCGTTCATATAGGGGGCCATCACATCGGAATCGTTCTCCATATAGGCGCGGCGCGCCGTTTCAAACAGACGGTAGGCACTGGTGTAGGTGGGCAGATGGCCGCGCTGCGACACCCGCTGCGCGATGCACTGCAGCATGAACGTTTTGCCAAGGCCGCTCTTGCCCATCAGCAGCAGATCGCGCGTGGCTGTATCGGGAAAGCTGTCCGCGTAGCTCTGGCACACGTCGCGGATGGCAATAGCCGCCCGGCGCTGGCTCAACCCCTTTTCATCGCACTTATCAGAAAACAGCGCCTCGTCAAACTTATCAAAGGTATGGGCGTCGCCGGACACACCGCTTTCCAGCAGCATACGCCGGTTGAACTCCCGCCGCATACAGTCGCACATACGGCGTGACGGATCGTACAAATACCCGGCGTCGCGGCAGACGGAGCAGGTATACACCGGCTGCAGCTGATCCTGCGGCAGCCCGGCCTCGGCCAGCTTTTGGGCGATCTGTGCGTTCAGGCTTTTCATCAGCTCAGGCAGGCCGCCGGTGGCAGAGGGATCCTTGCGCCTGGAAAGCAGACTGGCGCGCACCCCCTGCATCACCGCCGTGTGGCGCTGCTGGATCAGCTCGCGCAGACCGGGGCAGCGGGCGCAGGCCTCGTCCTGCTTCTGCTCAAACAGGCGCAGGTTCTCCTCACGCCGGTTCTGGTATTCCTGCTGAAGCTGCAGGATGATCTGCTCGCTGGTCATTTGCGGTTCATCTCCTCAAGCTGATCCTCAGGGATCTCGTCGTACTCGTCGGGGTCGTACTCGCGCTGGTGATACTGCTGCTCCAGCACACGTTTGGTTCCCGGTGTAGCTTTCGCTTCCGTCTTGGGCTGGTTCTGGCGGCGCTCATGGTCGGCGCGTGCATCGGCCATATTCGCAATGCCCTGCTCATGCCATCCGCCGATGAGCTTGTGCATGTAGGCCATCGGTCTGTCCTTGCCATGCGCCAGCTCAGCCGCCAGCAGGATCATCTCCTGCGGCATATGCCACTCCTGCTGCCACTGGCATAGCCAGTCGCGGTTGGCCTTGGTGCAGCCGCCGGACGAACCGGCCACCTCCATCAGCATGCGGATGTGTGCGTTGAGCTTCTCCACCTCGCCCAGATACGCCTGCACGGCGGTCACGGTGGTGAACCCCTTGTCCCGCCACGCATTCAGCAGCAACTTCACACGATCCAGCGTATGCGCGCGGCCATGGCTGACCACCTCGCGCGCAGCCAGCATCACCAGCTCATGCCCGTTTCCGGCCATGCTGCGGTACTCCGCGCGCATGCCATCGCCAATGGTCGCCATGCTGATGCCCAGTGTCTGCAGCAGTTCGCGGATACAGGCGGTCTCAGCCCTTTCCGCTTCCAGCGTCTGCTGCACCTGCGCCTCGCTGGTCACCTTTCCCGCCGTGCGCTGATGCAGGTTTTCCAGCACCTTGTCCAGATAGGCAAAATTGGGCGATCCTTTCACGGTCTCCTTGCAGGCTTCCTGAATGGCAGTGGGTTCAAAGCCCCACTGCTCCGTCCATTTCAGGTACAGATCCATCTCGTCCATGGAGGGGCTGCGGCGCATGCCCAGATGATTGAGGATTTTCCGTGCGCCCTTCATGGCTGCATCGGAACGGCTGAAGATGCTCTCTGCCTCCTCGATGGTGGACACATGCTGCTCGCACAGCTCTACGGCTACCTTCTGCGCATCCTTGAAGCTGAAGTTGATGCCGCGGGTCTTGATCATATGCTGGATGAGCATCAGCACCACTTCCGCCGGCAGGCGGAACTGCTCCACCCATTCGTAGGCCAGCACGGTCTCGCCGCCGTGCAGCTTGCGCCGGTCGCCAAAGGCCGCATATACCGCTTGAGCAAAGGATTCGTAGGCTTCATCGCGCGGCATCTGCTGCTTTTGCAGCATCACCTGCTGCACGCTCACAAAACGGTACTTCGGCGGCAGATCCTGCACGCGCTCCACCAAACGGCAGCGCTCCCAGTAGCGCATGGCGCGCTCCACTTCTTCGCGGCTCAGGTGCAGCTCGTTGGCCATCTCGTCAAGCAGCCCTTCCTCATCGCCAAGGCCGCTGTGCGCCCACATCAGCCCATACAGATACACCTTCACATGGTTTTCCGGCGCGGCGGGCATATACTCGCAAAAAAAAGCGTTGGGCACCGCAGTTGCGTCCCACAGCATACCGCTGCGCACGGTTTCAAACGTAGGCATGGCAGATGCCCTCCTTTCATTCATCCACAATCATTTTTAGTATAGCACAGTTTTTCACCCTTGCCCAGTCCCGCTCCCCGCACAATCTCCGCTGCGTTTATCGAAAAAACGAAAACGCCTGATGCCTTTATGTTTCAAGCCTTTCACCGTTTTTCCTTCCGGATCCCGGGCAATTTCTTTTTGACACCAGCGCAAAACCCTGCTATACTCCGGATAAAGCGTATCAAAGGAGTGACGGTCATGGTCGAATCCCGCTGCGGACTGCTGTGCAGCGAATGCAAATATCGTGAAATCATGAAATGCGAAGGCTGCCTGAAGATCAAAAAACCTTACTGGGACAAAAAGTGCCCCATCAAGAGCTGCGTGGAGGGCAAAAAGCTGATCCACTGCGGCCAATGCGAACGCTTCCCCTGCAAACAGCTGCACGAATTTGCCTACGATCCTGCTACGGAAAGCGAAGGCACGCGCATCGAACAGCTGACGGATTGGAAAAACGAAGAGGCCTGATGAAAAAGAGGTTGCTGCACAAGCTGCAGCAACCTCTCAGACCGCTGAAAAACGCCATGTTTTCAAGAGAAAGCATGGCGTTTTAGTAT
>CAZDEF010000063.1:0-13977 GCA_964504385.1 uncultured Oscillospiraceae bacterium | reverse complement strand
TTATTAAAACCCTGTGAGGGTTAATAACCACTTATAAAATTGTGGTTTTCAAATTCCCTGTTTTTTAGTCCTTACTTGACAGAAGAACAAACAGTGAGTAAGTGGGAGATGGGGCAGGCAACACCTGCCATTCAGCAGCTGATTGCTTTGAGCAGACTGTATGGCGTCAGCATCGACAGCATGGTAATGCCGGAGACCGACTGCGGCATGGCACAGTATAAGCATGCGCGCCGGGAACCGAGCGTCATCATCCCATTTCTGCTGCGTGCGAAGAGCCAGACCTATGCGGGGAAGGGGCTGGAAATCAGCGCTTCCCGAACGGCTTCGCACGATTATCAGTATCGCGAGGGAGAAATGCTCTATTATGATACTTACTTGGGTCTGAGCAGTTTGCGGGGCAGGAAGCAGTGTGGGTAGCCGAGCAGCCGTTATGGAGTATGGATTATCAGGGCCGCGTACTGGCGGAGGGCTTTTCGGGGGATTTTCTCAAGCAGGCGCTGCTGCATGGAACGCCGGAAAATCCCTTTCGCGGTCCGTCACGTTTTACGCAGGGAGAATGGCTGTATCAATGCAGTTGGAAAGGCAGCTTTGCATGGTTTACCGGCGAAGAGAGTATTTGGCGTGCTGAGAACAAGATATATGAATGCCTTTTCCATGGAGGCACGCTGAAATAGCGTTTTTTGTCCCTTTTTGCTTGACAGCATCCGCCCGGTTTGATATCGTTATAGCAATAATGGGGAGAAAGGGCGATGGATACTATGCTCGTGATCGGAATCTGCGGGGCCAGCGGAAGCGGCAAAAGCACTTTGGCTTATGAACTGCGTGACGCAATCGGTCAAAAAAACTGCACTGTCATCAACCATGACTGCTATTATAAGGACAACTCCCATCTGCCGTTTGAAGAACGCTGCCACTTGAACTATGATGAACCGGAGATCTTCGACCACGACCTGTTTCTGGAAGACATCAAACAGCTGATGAGCGGGCATCCCATCACCCGTAAGGCGTACGATTACACCCAGCACCGCCGCGCTGATAAGGAGGATGAATACATCTATCCCTCCGATGTGCTCATCATCGAAGGCATTCATGTCTTTTACGATCAGCGCTTGTGCGATCTGATGTTCCTGAAGCTCTACATGAGCGTGGAGCCGGATATCTGTTTGCTGCGCCGCATCAGCCGTGATATTACTGAGCGGGGACGCAGCATCGAGAATATCTCTGATCAGTATTTGACCACGGTCAAGCCGATGTTTGACAAATACATTCGCAATTACATCGTGCTGGCGGATGTGATCGTTGCCCGCGGCGGCCGCAATGCCCGCATCAAGGATATTCTGGCGGGATATGTGCGGGATGAACTGGGACTGCAAAAGTGAAAGCGTTCCAAAGCTGGAACACTCTCTGTGAATAGGAACAAGGAACGGTATGGCGCGGCTGTACCGTTCCTTGTTTGCATCTGTGGAATGTCAGCGCTTATACGTTGGTAAGCGCGCGCTGCTTTGTTCTGCCTACATCCACCTGATCGTGCTTGCGGTCGCGCAGGGCTTCGATGGGATTGGGCGCCAGCTCAAAGCGGTAATCGTGGCCGCAAAGGCTGATGTAGCGTTCGATGACATTGTGGCTGGCAACGGTGGAAAGATCGGCGTTCACCTTGCTTTGATAGTGGAAGAAGTCTGCGTCCGGCGCGAGCTGGTCTACGGAGGCATAGCTTTCACGGCAGGCTGTCAGCTGCACAGTCTCGCTGAGAACGCTGCGCACATGGTCAATATTGCTTTCCAGCCGCAGCGGTGCGGGAAACGTCCCTTCGCCGATGACCTGCTGATACTCCTTGCGTTCTTCTGCAGTCAGCAGCTTTGCAGCTTCGTGCAGATGGGTGATTTCTATTTCCAGCATATGCTGCCAGATGCGGCGAATGGCTTCGTCCGTTTCGGTTTCGGCACAGCTCCAGTAGAGGTAACACTCCGTGTACTGATGCATCAGCAGGTTCTCCAGCCATGTGCACTGTACGTCCATCAGGCTGCCGTACTGGGATACATGCTGTTCTTCGATCATGCCGATCTCCCGATATAGGGCGCGGCCCGGGGCGTTGGGATAGGTGGCGCAGATGTTCATGTAGTAGTTCATGGTCTGCTGCTCGGCGGCGGTGATGATGCCCACACATAGCTTGGTCATGGGGGCGGCGGTTTTGCCGTCGATGGGCGCTTTGATGGAATCAAAGGGACAGCGGTGATGGGCGATGGTCGGACGCGCTGGCGTGATCTCTGTATAACCGCCCACCAGCGTTTCGGCATGCACGCCGCTTTCCATGTCCAGCAGATTGGCGTAGCGGTACAGGTGATCAAAGTCCTCCAGCAAAGCAAAGTTGAGCGCATTCTTCACATGCTCGTCCACCTCACGCTTGGCCAGATGTGCGGTCAGATCTACGGCCAACTGCTCATACCCGATGGTATGCTCCAGCATGGTTTCATCATCCGGCTTCAGGGCAGCGATCAGCTTTTGCTGCTGCTGTTCGCTGCGCCGCATCAGCGCCAGCGCGCGGCGCAGATCGCCATTTGAACAGTTGCGTGAAAACTGGTGAGAGAACCACACGTTTTCAAATTCCGTACCGTTCATCAAAATGACGCGTGTGCGTGTGTAGGGATCCACTTCGTGCTTACTGTAAGGTTTGGGACTCATGGCTTTCCAGTCCATCATGCATTCGTTCATGCGCATGGGTTTTTCGTTGAATGGGTTCAAATGGGTTCCCTCCCGTCTGATTCATACTTGCGTGGTTAGTATGCACAAGTGTGCGCAGAATATCCGCCACTATGGCAGGGAAAGCCATGCTGCGCCTCGAAATGATATCTTACGAATCCCCAGCATTGCAAAGAAGGAGAAATATTGCATGATTTGCCTGCAGCATAACGGTGCGGAAATGCACATTGACGAACTTGGCGCGGAAATGCGTTCATTTACCACGGCAGACGGCCGCGACTGGATCTGGCGCGGAAGCACGGATAGCTGGAAGAGCAGCGCGCCGGTGCTGTTCCCTGCCATTGGTGCGCTCAAAAACGGCGGCGCTACCATTGGCGGTACCTTTTATGCCGTGCCGCGTCACGGCTTTGCTAAGTTCCAGCCGTTCGAAGTGCTGGAGCGCGGCGAGGACTTCATCACCATGATCTTAAAGCCGAACGAGGAAACCCGAAAGGTATATCCGTTTGAATTCACGCTGAAAGTAACGCATCATTTCCTCGACAATGGATTCGAAACCCGCTATACAGTGAAGAACCATTCGGATCGTGAAATGCCCTTCACGATCGGCGGCCATCCAGGCTTCAACTGCCCCATGAAGGAGGGCGAGCAGTTCGAAGACTATCTGCTTCACTTTGAGAAGGAAGAGACGGTTGGCAGCACCCTATGCAATGGGGCAGGGCATACGCTGACGGGCATCCAGCCCATTGATTTTGGTGAGGATCGGCGTACATTGCCGCTGCGTTACAGCTGGTTTGACGCGATGGACACCTACGTTCTGGCGGGACTCAACAGCCGGAGCGTGGATCTCATCCACAAAGACACGCGCAAGGGTATTCGTTTTTCCTTTGAGATGGACGTGCTGGCCGTGTGGAGCATGCCGTTCAAGAAAGCCCCCTATGTGTGTATTGAACCGTGGCAGGGCTGTCCGGCCTATGAAAACGAAACTGGCCGGTTTGAAGACAAGCCCTATTGCGTGAAACTGGGTGCAGGGGAAAGCTATACCTGCGGCTACCGCATGGAGATCCTGGACTGACCGGGCATATCAAAAGAAACCCGTTGCGCAGTTTCAAAAACGGCAACAGGTTTCTTTTGTTGTACAGTTGATGGAGGAGTGCGTTAGCGCGGTTTATTTCTCATCCTCGTATCCGAGCGTGCGCAGATCGTCCATGCGGTTGCGCCAGTTTTCGCGCACCTTCACCCAAAGCTGCAAATGTACATGGCTGCCCAGCAGGGTCTCGATATCGCGGCGGGCTTCCTGACCGATCAGCTTGAGCATGCTGCCCTGCTTGCCGATGATGATCCCCTTGTGGGCAGGGCGCTCGCAGTAGATGGTGGCATGGATCTCGGTGAGGTTGTCGGACAGCTTCTTGATGGACATCATTTCCACGCCGATGCCGTGGGGCACTTCCTCCTTGAGGTGGTAGAGCGCCTTTTCACGGATGAGCTCGGCGCAGATGACGCGCTCGGGCTGGTCGGTGATGGCATCGGAAGGGAAATACTGCGGCCCCTCGGGCAGATAGCCGATGAGCAGTTCCTTGAGCTGATTCAGGCCGTCGCCTGTGCGGGCGCTGACAGGGATGATATCGTCATAACCGGCCTGTGCGAAGCTGGCGATGAGCCCAAGCAGCTGTTCAGGCTCCAGCAAATCGATCTTGTTCAGTACAAGCACCTTTTTGACCTGATGGCGGCTCATGTCCTCCACCACGGCGCGATCCTGCTTGCCAACGGCTGTGGCGTCCACCATGACGATCAGTGCGTCAATGCCGGTGAGCGCGTCCTTGGCAGTCTGCATCATATACTCGCCCAGACGGTTGCGGGGAGTGTGCAGCCCGGGCGTGTCCAGAAACACGATCTGGCTGTCCTCCTGCGTGCAGATGCCCATGATGCGGTTACGGGTGGTTTGGGGACGGTTGGACACAATGGCGACCTTCTCGCCCACCATGGCGTTCATCAGGGTGGATTTGCCCACGTTCGGGCGGCCGATGATGGCGATAAAACCGGAGTGATACATTCGTTTGTAGATCCTTTCTGTCGTTGCTCAGCCCAGCAGACTCTTGGGGCCGAAGCTGTAGGGGAGCAAAGTGGAGAGAAGCGTGGCTTCAACCTCATCGCCCCATGTGACCAGCACACGCAAATGGGGCGCAAACTCGCTCAGCACCTGCCGGCATGCGCCGCATGGATAGGGGGCGGAGGTGCCGTCCGTGGCGATGGCAATGGCTTCGAATTCATGCTCGCCTTCGCTGACCGCTTTGAACAGCGCAGTGCGCTCGGCACAGTTGGTCAGGCCGAAGGACGCGTTTTCGATATTGCAGCCCAGATATACGCGGCCGCTTGCCGCCAGCAGCGCTGCGCCTACGCGATATTTGCTGTAGGGCGCATAGGCGTTCTTCAGTGCAATGCGGGCAAGATCCAACAGCTCCTCGTTTGAAATGGGGGCGGCGCTATCCTCGCGGGAAATACCAGCCATATGCAGAGCCTTTTCTTCCATGGCGCGCATCTCCTTTTTTTCATCTTCTTCCATGTGATCGTAGCCCATCAGATGAAACAGCCCATGGGCGAAAAGATAGCACATTTCCCGGTGTACGCTGTGGCCGTATTCTTCTGCCTGCGCCATGGCATGCTCGTAGGAAATGAGGATATCCCCCAGCATGCACGCCCCTGTTTCCGGATCGTACTCAGCGTGCAGACGCTTGGCGCAGTGACGTGCGGTCTTACCCTTTGGATAGTTGACGGTGGGAAAGCTGAGCACATCTGTGGAACGGTCGATGCCGCGGTATTCTGCGTTGACGGTGCGGATATCTGCGTCATCCGTCAGCACCACATGCACGCTCAAGGGCTGCTCAACGCCTTCGGCTGCTTGGCAGCATTCCGCCACCAGCGCAAGGGGGGCAAAGGTCTGCACGGCAACGCGCTGTTCCCATTCGATCTTCATTTGTCCGCGCCTCCCTCAGCAGGCTTTTCGGCTTCGGGTGCACTTTCCGCCGTCTGCTTTGCATTTTCCTGCGCCGCCATGTGCGCGGCGGCAGTGGGGCTGATGGTGGGGTATTCGATGCGTTCATGGAATACGCCGTTCAAAACGGTGGAGAAGGCCTCGCAGATGCGGCTGATGTCCCGCAGCGTCAGCGGGGCATTGTCCATCTGGCCGTCCTCCAGCTTGCCCTTGACCAGCTTGGAGATAAACGCGCGGATGGCATCCGGCGTGGGATCCGGCATGGAACGCACGGCGGCTTCCACGGTATCGGCCAGCATGATGATGGCGCTCTCTTTGCTGGCGGGACGCTTGCCATCATAGCGGAAATCGGCGATATCCACGGGCTGGCCGTTCGCCTGCTGCACAGCTTTGTGATAGAAATAAGCCACAGGGGTGTCGCCGTGATGCTCCACAATGATATCCTGAATCTCCTGCGGAAGATGATACTGCTGCGCCATGATCAAGCCGTCGCGCGTGTGCGCGGTGAGAATGGCGGCGCTCACATAGGGATTGGTGTGCTCGTGCGGGTTTTCGCCGATTTGATTCTCTTTGAAATACATGGGGCGCTTCAGCTTGCCAATGTCGTGAAAATAGGCTCCGGCGCGGGCCAGCAGCGGCTTTGCGCCCACGGCTTCGGCAGCCGCTTCCGCCAGATTGGCTACGATGATGGAATGATGATAGGTGCCGGACGCTTCGATGAGCAGCCGCCGCAGCAGCGGGTGATTGGGATTGCTCAGTTCCAGCAACTTGGCGGGCGTGGCCAGATGAAACGCGCTTTCCAGCAGCGAATCCAGCGCGATGCACAGCACGGATGACAGCAGTGCTGCGCCGCCGTTCCACAGGGCATTGGTGAACACGTCCGCAATGGAGGTGTTGGTCATGAAGCCGATGGAAAGAATGATTAGCACACTGGCTGCCGCTGTGATGATGCCGCACAGCAGCACCTGCTGGCGGTAGGGCTTGCGGCGGATGATGTACACCGAAAGCAGCCCCCCAATGAACGCGGTGAACAGGATGTTGACCATCGCTGCGCCGTAGGTCGTATCGCCGCCAGCCACCAGCGCGGCTACCAGCACGCTCATGCACAGGCTGGAGGAAATGGCGGCGTTCGGGCCGATGAGGCCGGTGAGCGTCATGGCGCACAGCGCCACAGGCGTGAGGTACGGGTGGATCAGCCTGCCAAGGATGCAAAGCCCCATTGTGATGCATAGCACCAGCGATAGGATGATCAGCTTTTTGGGGTCGCGCAGGGTGTCGGGGGCGAACAGCAGCAGACCGAACACCAATAGCGCCATGCCCAGCAGCACCAGCAGCACGCCTCCCACATACATGATCACGTCTACATTATCATCGTCCAGCAGACCCAGACTGCGCAGCATTTCCAGCTGATTGGCCGTTACGCGCTCACGCGCCAGCACTATGTTCTGGCCCTGCTTGTAGATGACAGGCTCCACGGCGGCGCGCGCTTCATCGCGCAGCTTCTCCGTCGCTTCCTGATCGATCAGCATGTTGGGCTGGATCACCTTGCGCAAAATGGGCGTGACCACATTCTGCAGAAGATCCATTTCCGTTTTGTAGGCGATGATCTGCTGCAAATACTGGATGGTCTCGCTCACATACCCTTCGCGGATAGTGGTGTTCAGCGAGTTTTCCACCGCACTGGTCAGGTTTTCACGCATGTCGGCCATCTGATTGTCAGTGGCGCGCAGCAGCGTGCGCATCTGATAATCGGCCAGCGTCAGCTGGGTGAGCAGCGTGCGGGCATACTTCAGGTCTGCCTCCGTGAAAACGTAATCCTCCTGCGCATCGGGAGCAGCGTCAGCGACCTGCTGCAGCATCTTTTTGCCATACTGCTGCACGGCGGACACCTGCGTGAGAATGGTGTTCAGATTCTGCCGTACTTCACCCGCCACGCTTTCCTTGAACAGGTAGGTGGGCTCGACTTTGGCAGCGGCTTCCTCGCGCTGGCGGGCTGTGCTGATCTCGTCCACCACGTCCTTGCTGGCGGTGATGGTGGTGTGCGAAATGTCGCCCACCTTCAGATCGTAGCGCTGTGGCGCAATGGAAAGCAGGAACAGCGCGCACAGCACCAGCGCACAGGCGCACAGCACATACACGCAGCGCGCCGCAGGGCTGCGCAGCGCCTGTGCCACGGCTTCCCACGTCAAGGGGGCCTTTTTACGTATCGAACGTTTACCTGGCATCATATCCAGCACCCCTCCGAGATCTTTCGTAGTTTTCATAAGCCTTCACCACCGTCTGCACCAAGTCGTGACGCACTACGTCGCTCTGGCCCAGCTTGATGATGGCGATATCAGGAATGTCCTTGAGCACTTCCATGGCCTGCAGCAGACCGCTTTGCTTGCCTGCGGGCAGGTCGGTCTGCGTTGCGTCGCCCGTCACGACCACGCGGCTGCCTGCGCCGAAGCGGGTGAGAAACATTTTCATCTGTTCCGGTGTGGTGTTTTGGGCTTCATCCAGAATGATGAAGCTGTCCGACAGCGTGCGCCCGCGCATGTACGCCAGCGGGGCTACTTCCAGCACACCGCGTTCCTGCAGCTTCTGGTAGCTTTCCGCACCCATCATGTCGTACAGCGCGTCAAACAGCGGTCGCAGATAGGGGTCTACCTTCTGGCTGAGATCGCCCGGCAGAAAACCCAGCTTTTCGCCGGCCTCCACAGCGGGACGGGTGAGCACGATGCGCTCGATCTCCTTATTGCGCAGCGCCACCACGGCCAGCGCCATGGCTAGATAGGTCTTGCCGGTTCCGGCAGGGCCCACGGCAAAGGTGAGCTCATGCTCGCGGATCGCCTTTACATATTCATACTGTCCCAGCGTTTTGCAGCGCACAGGGCGGCCTTTGTGGGTGATGGCGACGACCTCAAAGGCAATATCGTCCAGCCTGTCCAGCTGACCGGTGCGCACCAGACTGAGGGCGTAGCGCAGGGTGGTGCGGTCGATCTGGGCGTGGCGCTGGTGCAGATCCATCAGCTTTTCCACCACCTGCGCAGCCATCTCGGCGTTTTCCATCTCACCGGCGATGAACAGTTCGGCTCCGCGCACGCTCAGTTCCACGTCCAGCTCGGCCTCTACCATAGGCAGATTGCGCCCGTTGGCGCCGAACAGGGACAGATAGGCGTCCATGCTGGTCAGTTCCACTTTCAGTACAGGGGTCATAGACAAAGGGGCATGCCTCCGTTCACGGCGAAGCAGCTTCGCCGATATCCATCAGCCATTCTGCAGAAGCAGAAAGAACCAATGTGTCACCTTCTATCATACAATAATCTACCCATTTGTCAATGATCTCATTGCTTTTGAACGCTGTTTTCAGCTGGCGGAAGGCAGCGTGTTCAGCCTCCTGACGCACTTCGTTTATGTCTCTTTTGGTGTATTCCATAGCAACTTCCCGACAGGTGATCCGCTGGTGCACCAAGGGGAAAAAGCAACCGCCCACCGGTGTTTCCTGAATGTAGGTATTGTATGCCAAAAACGGCGCTTCTTCCGGAGCGGCACCGAGCGGGCCCAACGGTGTGCGCAGACAGGTCTGCACACTTTCGTGTCCGGTCTCCGAGCTGGTCACGTCATACAGGGGAAGCGCCACCTGTTCGCTGTGCCAGCAGCGTGCGGTGACGACCCCTTCGGCGGCCACGGCTGCAACGCTGCCATCCTTGCCGCGTTCCTCGCCGCGGATGAGCACCTGTCCCTTGCGCACCACATCGCCCGCCTTGACCTGTGCCGTGCCCGCATGCACGCGCACGGCAGCCACGATGCCTGAGCGCGCAGCCACGATATCGTGCGGCTGTCCGCTGTCCACTGCTGGCATCGGCACGCCGGGCGTTACCTCCACCGTGAGCGTCATGCCGCGTGCATATACATGAAACCATGCCAGCTGCGGATAGCGATAAGTCAGCGCGGCTTCCAATGCCTGTGCGTCCACGGCGCTCCTGCGCAGCCCGGGACGGTAGCCGCTTTCCGTCAGATAGGCGGCGATCTCCGCCTGATACGCCCCCGCTCCCTGCACATCCACCAGCCACACAAACTGCATCAGCGTCAGCATGACGGCAGCCGTCAGCACAAGCCCGATCGGGATGCCCGGCCTGCGCCCCAGCCATGCCAGCACGCCGGAAAAACCGACGGGGGATTCCTGATCCATCCGCCAGCCCTTCTCATCGACAAGGGTGCGAATGCGCGGCAGATCTGCGGAATAGCATTCGCAGGTAAGCGTGCGCACGCCTTTGCGCCATACGCGCAGAAGCGGGATCTCTTCGCGCTGCATCAGGTTGATAAAGCGTTCCAGATTCAGGCCGCTCAGCACAAAACGATGAGCAAAAAAAGCCATTCGCGGCGGCTTCATGCGGCATCACCCCTTTGGCCGGTAGGACAGCTTTTCGATTTTTCCAAACACGACCAGCCCATCGCGGTCATAGCGCGAAAGCGACAGCTTTTCACCGCTGATGGCCAGCAGACCGCACATGGTTTTGAGAATGATCTCCTGTTCAGTGCAGGTATATACGCCCTGATGCTGTTCTACGATCAGCTTTTCATCGCCCAGCAGCACCGATCGCGGCCAGCCGAGCACCAGCTCCTGTGGAATGGGTGCCTGTTTGAGTTTTTCCAGCACGGCGGCGTTCCCTCCTTTCGGCTGGAAAGAGCCTATGCGCAAACGATCCGGAACATGAAAAGCCACGCTGTTACAAGTTCAAACTTTTGCAACGGGTATTGACAACCCATAAGCGCCGCTATATACTTTCAACTGTACTAATTGTACTAGCACAGTCGTACACCTATTAAGAGAGGAGGAGTGCAAATGTTTCTGGTCAACCCCAAGAGCAAGCAGCCTTTGTACGAGCAGCTGGTGGAGCAGCTGCGCAGGCAGCTGATTCTGGGCGGTATGGAAGCGGGCGCGGCTATGCCGTCGGTGCGGCAGCTGGCAATGGAACTGGGCATCAACCCCAATACCATTCAAAAGGCCTACCGCCGTATGGAGGCAGAGGGGATGATCGTGTCCGTTCCCGGCAAGGGCAGCTTTGTCAGCGATGATCTGGCCGAAATGCTGAAACGGCAGCGAACGGAGCAGATGGCGCAGCTGCGAAGGAGCATCCGAACCTGCCGTGAAATGGGCTTGATGAAGTCGGAGATAACCGACTTGGTTGAAACAGTGTATGAGGAGGGAGACGCTTGTTAATTGTCAGTCAGGTGGAAAAAAGATTCGGAGAAAAGCAGGCGGTTGCCAACCTTTCCCTGCAGCTGGAGCAGGGGCATATTTTTGGCATGCTGGGCACCAATGGCGCGGGAAAATCCACATTGCTGCGCGTGATGTGCGGCATCCTGCGCGCAGACGCGGGCGCGGTGCTGTTCAATGATCAGTCCGTGTATGAAAACCCGGAGGTCAAGCGGCAGATCTGCTATCTCAGCGATGAACCCGCCTTTTTGCCCAACGCCTCCATGGCGGAAATGGGGCGGATGCAGGCGGCATATTATCCAGACTACGATTCGGCCAAGCTGCAGGCGCTCTGCCAGCGCTTTTCCCTGCCCATGCATGAGCGCATCAGCAGCTTTTCCAAGGGTACGCAGAAGCGGGCGCAGATCTGTCTGGGCCTGTCGCTCAATCCCCGCGTGCTGCTGTGCGATGAAACCTTTGATGGGCTGGATCCTGTAATGCGCGATCAGTTCAAGCGCGTGCTCAGTCAGGAGACGCTGGACCATGGGCTGATCACCGTGCTGGCCGGACATAATCAGCAGGAAATGGAGGACATCTGCGACAGCGTAGGTTTCCTGCATGAGGGCCAGCTTGTGTGTTCGGGCGATCTGGATACGCTGCTTGGCGATATGCAGCGCGTGCAGTTCATTCCCGCTGAAACGGTGAGCGACGATGACCTTGCCGCTTTTCGTCCGCTGCGCGTGCAGCGTCAGGGCAGACTGTGCATGATGACCCTGCGCGGCGAACGTCCGCAGCTGGAGAAAGCGTTGAGCGCGCTCCACCCGTTGTTCATGGAGTTCCTGCCCCTCTCACTGGAGGAGATCTTCATTCTGGAAATGGAGGCACATGGATATGCGCAGCAATAATTCGAAAGTGACCCGTTTTCTGCTGAGGCGCAATTTGTTCATTGGCGTCATCGTATTTCTGATCACCTTCTTTAGCATCCCGTTCTGGGGGCTGTCTCAGCTCCCGTCGCAAAAGGAGATCATCTTTCAGCAATACTCCGTGCAGGAGCAGCCGACGGCTTTGACGCGGATGCTCAACACAGCTTTTAACAATTCCATGCTGGATCTTGAAGCCATGGTATTGCTGTACAGCGCATTGGGTTTCCTGTGCGCCATCACGCTGATGAGACATCTGTTCAGCCGTCGGCAGGGCATGCTGCATGCGGCGCTGCCGCAGCGGCGGGAGCGCGACTTCCTGCAGCGCTGCCTTGCGTATGTGGCGTTTGGCTTTGTCCCGATCGTGCTGAATTTTCTGCTGTATCTGCTGATCGTGGCTGCGAACGGTTTGCTGCCCTATGTGGCATGGAATACCTTGCTTGGCAAATTCGGTCTGCTGCTTTTCATCGGTCTGCACGGCTTTGCCGTTGGAATGCTCAGCAGTGTGCTGACAGGTACCTATTGGGCAGCCGCATTGGCCGGCATTGTGCTGACGCTTTCTTCTTGGGTGGTCATTCAGTGCTGGTGCAGCATCGCATCGCTGTGCCTGCAAACGATGACATCCGAGGGCATCAACCAGCTGATAACGTTGTTCTCTCCGATCTATGCGCTGTACAAAGGGTTCTATCAACCGCAGGAATTTGTGTGGTGGCCCTGCGCGGCGGTGGTGCTGGTCGTGCTGGCGCTGAGCTTCCTGCTTTACCGCGTGCGGAAAACGGAGGCGGCGGAGCACACGCTGGCGTTTGGCTGGCTGCACGGCGTAATGGGGTTTGTGCTGCCGCTGGTCGGTGGTAGCGTGATGGGTGTGATCTTCAACCTGTCTTTCGAAACGAATGCCAGCCTTGTGGTGGGGCTGCTGCTGGGTGCAGCGCTCACCTATTGGGTATGCCGTATGGTGTTCAATCAGCGCTTCTGCGGTATTCGTGAGCAGTGGTATCTTCTTGCGGCCGCAGCGGCTGTGCTGATTTGTTCCTTTGCTGCGCTGTGCACAGATGTATTCGGCTACGACCATTACATGCCGGAGCGTGAAAAGCTGACGGCGATCGTCGTGCAGTCGCTGAACTTCGATGCAGATGCCAAAATGACACTGACCAGCCCGGAAACGTTGGACGCGGCTTATGAATGGTGCGTACTGATGCGTGATGAGGCGGACGGTTACGTTGGAGAAACAGACTACTGCTATGGAAACGTCCAGATCGGCTATCAGATGGGAAACCGCACCGTCTATCGCCGCTATCCCAACCAAAGCGCCAGGAATGAAGGGCAGTCCCTGCTGAAGACGATCATCGAAAGCGATGACTACAAGCAGAGCTTGATCCAAGAATATCACCTGAATGCGGGCGACGTGAACCGGATCTATCTGTACGGCGAAGCAGCGGCGCTGATCGATGGATCGTCAGCGATGTACGACAAATTCGGCGTGTTACCAAGCTATATGACGCTGGAAGAAGAAGCCGATCAGCCAAAGATCAAAGAATGGCTGGCTGCGCTGAAACAGGATATTTTGGAGCGTACCTTCGAGGAAAAGCAGCAGGACGCGCTGTTCACTCTTGACGTGAGCGGCGGCAACGATGAAGAACGGGTCTATTACAAAACATTGGAAATCTACCCCGGTGACGAGCATTTCCTCAAGGCGGTATTCGGCGAGAAGGCGGAAGCGATCGTAGACTATGCGACCGGCGGATTTGCCGCTGACGAGGATATCGTGGTGCTGAAGGCCGCCTATCCCGTAAGCCGTGCACAGCGCATGAATGCGGGCGTCAGCTGTGAGCCCCAATCCATCGAGCAGGCTTCTTCGCCGGAAGAAGCGGTGGCATGGGTCAGAGCGGCGCAGCAGCCCTCTGCATCCGACCGCTACTACATGCCGGATCATGAGGACGAAAGATACTGCCAATTGTACGTCTACCGTCTCAGCGACGTGGAGCGCTATGGAACGATCTACAGCTACTCCATTCCTGAGGACTGCATACAATACATCACCCGGGATGAGATCCCGTACATGACCGTGCTGAACATGATCGACCAGTAAAGAAAAAATCCCGAAAGCGTACTTTCACCGCGTGTGAAAGTACGCTTCAGACCGCTGAAAAACGCCATGTTTTCAAGAGAAAGCATGGCGTTTTAGTATG
>CAZDEF010000062.1:0-14417 GCA_964504385.1 uncultured Oscillospiraceae bacterium | reverse complement strand
TTGGCTCTCTGTTTTCTATTCCTTTTTTGTTACCTATGTATTGTACCTCAACATCAGGGCAGGGCGCGCCAGCTTTCCAGCCCATCGGCCAGCGCGCGGGCCAGCTGCCGGTGATAGGCGGGATCGCGCAGGAGGCGCTCCTCGCGCGCGTTGCTCAGGAAGCCGCACTCCACCAGCGCCGACGGCAGCTTGCCGCGCAGCACATAGTAATCCCCCGCCATGGCGCTGCGGGGCTTTTCGGGGTGAAGGGCCGTGTTGAGCGCCTGCTGCAGCGCGCCCGCCAGCGCCTGCCCCGCCGCGCCCCCGCGCTGGTAGAACACCTGCGGCCCGCTCTGCGCCCGGTCGCGGTATTCGTTCAGGTGGATGCTCAGCAGCACGTCCGCACCGCCCTGCTCGGCTGCGTCGCGCCGGGCCTGCAGATCGGCCCGCTTGCGGGCCTTGGTGGCGGTATCGCCCACGGACAGGCACACGTCCTCCCGCCGGGTCAGGATCACCGCCGCCCCGCGCGACAGCAGCTCCTGCTCCACCGCCAGCGCGATGGGCAGCGTCAGCTCCTTTTCCCACACGCGGCTGTCGTGCGCCCGCGCGCCGCCGTCATAGCCGCCGTGGCCGGGGTCGATCGCCACGGTCAGCCCCGCCAGCGAAGGCTGCGCCTGTGCGGGGCGGGCAGGGGGCTGCGCCGCCAGCCCGGCGGCCATCAGCATCAGCAGGATGAGCGTGCAGTGGCGCAGGGTGGTGCGTTTTTCCATGACGATTTTTTGAACGAAAGATTTCATCGCATTGGCTCCTTCCACAGTTTCCACAATCCTATGCACGAATTGTGACGGATATGCGCCGTTTATGACATTCTCTATTGCATTCTTTGACAGGGGGTCAGGGGGCGAAAGTCAGCCCACGCCCCAAAAAACGATATGTGGAAAACCGGCCCTCCCTCGGACGGATAAGAGGGAAAAACGCATGCCTACGCCATGGCGTCAGGAGGCGGTGTTCCACAGGGTTTCCCACACTTTCCACATGGTTTTCCTAAGAAAATGCCTTGATTTTGCGTGAAAAAACGCATTTATGTGGAAAACCCAGCGTGGAAAGCAGTCGGAAAAAGTCTCTTTCCCACATGGGTGTGGATTGTGGAAAAGTATGTGGGTTTTGTGGAAAAGTTATGGGGAAAATGTGAATAACCCCTGCGTAAAACGTATCAAGATGTAACAAGTATGAAAAATCTTCCTTTTGACCAGATGGCACAGATCCCCCCATGGAAGGACAACCGCAGCCGTTTGTAGAAAAAGAAAGGGAGAAGGCTGAAAGGAGCAAAGACCATGAGCGAATTTCTGGCGCCCATCAACTACGACCGTGCGCGCGATGTGCTGCGGCGGCTGCATTTTTACACGCGCTACACGCCCGAGGGGGCGCAGCGGGCGCTGGACGTGCTGGTGCAGCGCTACCCCACGGTGTTTGCGCGCATGGAGCGCAAGGCGTTTGCCAACGGGGCGGTGCTGCTGGAAATGGCGGGCGGGCACAGCACGGGGCCGCTGGTCTTTGTGAGCCATCTGGACGCGCCCATGGCCGAGGGCAGCGCGGCCTGTGCGCACGAGCTGCCCATGAGCGTGGCCATTTCGCGGGCGCATCTGGTGGCGCTGCTGGAGGCCTTGGAGGCGCTGCTGAACGAAGGCTATCTGCCGGGGGGCGACCTGCTGCTGGCGCTGAGCATGGACGGCCTGAGCGGCGGCGCGGGCGCGGCGGCGATGGCGGCGCATCTTCAGGCGCGCAGCATTGCGCCCTGTCTGGTGCTGGACTACAGCGGCTATGTCACGATGGACGCCTTCCGCACCTATCTGCCCAAGGATGCGCCGCTGGCGCTGGTGGGCGTGACCGAGAAGGGCGAGCTGCACGGCGAGCTGACCGCCGACGGCGCGGTGCGGGCGCGGCGGGGCTGCGCCCATCTGCGCCCGGTGGACGAGCTGCTGCGCGCCGGGCGGCGGCTGGTGAAGCGGCCGTGGCACGCGCAGCTATGCACCGCCAGCGAGCAGATGCTGGTGGCGCTGGGGCGCAAGGCGCCGTTTCTGCAGCGGGCGCTGGTGAGCCATCCGCGCCTGACCTTTCCGGTGATCCGCCTGTTATGGAGGCGGCGGGCGATCATGCGGCAATTCTTCTTTTCCGAGCGCACGGTTTATGCGCTGGAGGTGCAGGGAGCGCCGCAGGATGCTGCGCAGGAGGCGGTGCTGCGTTTCACGCAGACGCTGATCCCGGGGCAGAAGACGGCGGATTACCGGCATCATTTACGCGATCTTGCGGGGAATGAGGATCTGAAGCTGACTTTTCATGTGGACAATGATGCGGGCCTGCGCAGCGAGGCGAGCGGCGAGGCATGGGATGCATTATGCACGGCGGTGGAGATCCAATTTGACCGTGTGGTGATCGTGCCGTGTTTAAGTCCGTATCCGACGGACGGGCGGTTTTACTCGCAGCTGTCCGGGCGGCGGGTCTATCGTTTTTCGCCCTTTATGGTCACGGGGGACGAAGCGCTGCGGGGGATGTGCACTGTGACGGACGGGGCGCTGCAGACGGCGGTGCAGTTTTTCAGGTCGATGTTGTCGGTGTAGCGCGAGCTATTAAAGTTGCTTGCGGTGCAAGGGACTTTATAAAGCATCCCTACACGCAAACAGCCATCACTACCAGCCTGACGGCTGACAGCTGATGGCTGCTTTGCTGCGAACGGAGTAAGGAAATTGCCGCAAGTTACCTTAATGAGGAAAGGCGCTCGCACATTGACTTCCATTGTTTTCTATGCTATACTAACAACAGGTGAGGAGCCTGACCTGTTGATGGCAGGTCAACGAATCATCTGCGTGGAATGACCGTCGTCCTGTGCTTTCGGGGGGCGGTTATTTTTGATACTTCTGCCTGAGCTTCAGCATTTCAAATACCACATAAGCGATCAGCCTGAGTAAACTGATGATGTCACCAATTTTCATTCGGCATCATCTCCTTTGTGATGTAGTATCACTCCGCAGATGACTCGATCAGCTCCTCGCCCGGCGCTCAGGGGGTGGCCTTGAGCGCAAACCTATCATAGCATGGTTGATGCTGTTGTTACAACCATTATTTACATATCACCGTAGATATTGCTGCGGTTCCCCAATTTACCCTCCGTTACCCTACAAGTAGCCCAGCTCTGCCGAAGGCAGAAGTAGGGCGGTTCTCGCCGCGTCTGCGAAATACCCTACCCGTAACTTAGATAAGTTACCCCCCCTTATACGGGGGTCAAGGGGTTTACCCCTTGCTCACGCCAGAGCGACCGGGTCGAAGGGCAGGGCCCCTTCGACTGAAGGGAGCGGCGCGCAAGAACGTTAGAAGCGGAGGGCAGGCGCGGCGCTTCAGCGCCGCGAATGTCCGGTGCTGCTGGGAGGCGGGGAGTCCAGAGGGGTGTCCCGGGGGGACCGGTGCGGGGTCCCCCCCGACATCCCTCTGGCCCTAGCGGAGCGGGCTGCTCCACCGCTCCCCTTGCAAGGGGAGCGGCATCACAAGCCGCACACCAGCGCAAGCTACAAAAGCCCCACCCCCGCGCCCCAGCGCAACTAACAAACAACCACTCACCACTCACACCCAACAAACAAAATTCTTCTCACTCGGAGGTCTCACCCCAATGCTGGGAATCCTGTATCTTCTCCTCTTCCTCGCCGGCGGCGTCGCCATCACCCGCCTGCTCCTGCCCCACCTGCGCCCCACCGTCCGCGCCTACCTCGGCCTGTCCTTGGGCGTGCTCCTGCTCATGTGGCTGCCCGTGCTGTGGGCCTATGCCTTCACCTTCGAAGCCCTCGCCCATGCGCTGGCCGCCCTCACCCTGCTGGCCCTGTGCGCAGCTGCCTTCCTGCTGCGCAGCCGTGCCCCCGCAGCCCCCTTCGACCAGCGCGAACGTAAGACCCTGCGCTGGCTGTGCATCGTCACCGTGCCGCTGGTGCTGCTCAGCGGCTACCTGCAGTATACCCACTCCATCCGGCTGGCCGCCGATGGCAGCTACCATGTGGGCCAAAGCACCTATGGCGACCTGTCCCTCCACCTCGCCGTGGCCACCAGCATCGTGGGGGCCAAATTTCCCCTGCATAACAGCCTGATGCTGGGCGCTACCATGGCCTACCCCTACCTGTCGGATTCCATCGCCTCCACCATGCTGCTGATGGGCATGCCCCTGAACACCGCCATGGCCTTCACCGGCACGCTGATGATGACCCTCACCTTCTGCGGCTATGCCCTGCTGTGCATGCAGCTGTGCCGCCGCCGGGGCGCCGCCACGCTGGCGTTCTTGCTGCTGTTCCTCAATGGCGGGCTGGGCTTCTGGTATACGCTGGATGCCTCCGTGGACGGCTACACCGTGACCGGTGTGTGGGATCACCTGCGCACCGTCATGCAGGGCTATTACCAAACCCCCACCAACCAGCCGGATCCCCATAACCTGCGGTGGGTGAACATCATCTGCGATATGCTGGTGCCCCAGCGCGGCATTCTGGGCGGATGGACGATGCTGATGCCCTGCCTGAACCTGCTGCTGCCGCCCCTGTGCAGCCGCCGCCGGCATACCCCGCGCGAGCTGGTGCTGCTGGGCCTGTTCGCAGGCGGCATGCCCCTCATCCACACGCACAGCTATCTGGCGCTGGTGCTGTGCTCGCTGGGCATGTGCGCCTATTGCGTGCTCCATGCGCAGGACCGCTGGCGCGCCTTCCGCCCGTGGCTGCTGTACGCCGCCGTGGCCGCCGCGCTGTCGCTGCCCCAGCTCATCGCCTTCACCTTTGTGCAGGCCGCCGGCAGCGATCACTTCCTGCGGTTCCAGTTCAACTGGTGCAATAACCGCGGCGGCAACGGGCTGGTGGATACCTACCTGTGGTTCTATGTCAAAAACGTGGGGCTGCCCTACCTGCTCATCCTGCTGGCGCTGTGCAGGCGCGGCCGGAGCGACGAGGTGCGCCAGAACCGGCTGATCGCCTGCGGCGCGTTCGCCATCTATCTGGTGGCGGAGTTCATCCTGTTCCAGCCCAATGAGTACGACAACAACAAGCTGCTGTATGTGTGGTTCCTGCTGTGCCTGCCCATGGCGGCGGACTACGCCGCAGAGCTGTGGCAGCGCCTGCAGGGGCTGGGCGGGCGGCGGCTGATGGCGGCAGGCTTCGTGTTCGCGTGCTTTGCCTCCGCCGGGCTGACCGTGGCGCGCGAATGCGTGAGCGATTACTACGCCTACAGCCCGCAGGACATCGCCACGGCGGAATATGTGCAGCAGAACACCCCGCGCCACAGCGTGTTCCTGACCGGCAACCAGCACCTCAACCCCGTCAGCTCGCTGGCCGGGCGCACCGTGCTGTGCTCCAGCGACCTGTACCTGTACTACCACGGCTTCAACACCTACGAGCGCCGCGCAGAGATCGCCGCCTTTTACGAAAACCCATCCCAGCACCTTGACCTGCTTCGCAAATATCAGGTAGAATACATCTATGTCAGCGCCTATGAGCGCGCCGACAGCCAGTACAGCCTGAACGAGGCCGCGCTGGAGGCGCTGTTCCCCCTGCTGTATGAAAGCGCCGGGGGGCAGAACCGCATCTTTGAAGTGCCGAAGGAGTATCGCCAGTGACACGCTTTTTGCGCTACGCGGTGGAGCACGGCCGCAAGATCCGCGCGGTGTATGTGCAGGATGGGCAGATCGTGCAGAAGACGGTGGCCGTGGCGGCCTATGACGAACAGACCGTGACCCTGCAGGCGGGGCGGCGCAAGCCCTTCACCCTGCCTCTCTCCGACCTGCTCAGCTGCGACTACGCACGCGGCGACCACGGAGATGAGTGACCGGTGAAAAAGCTCGATGCGCGATCTTTTCCACCGAGGAACTGCACCGTTTGCCTACTCGCCTACGGCTCGCCGGGCGGCAAACGGCGTCTGGGTTCAGAATGCACTTGGAGGGCTGCCGCCCTCCAAGCCACCCATGAAAATTTGTCTTGCCCAACGGAAAGGAAGGAATGTCCCCCATGATTCAAAAGATCAAAAACTGGCTGGAGAGCCATCCCAAAGAATACGAGCTGCTGCGCTACCTCATCGCCGGCGGCCTGACCACCCTGCTGAGCATGCTCATCAGCTACGGCCTGTGCTTTGCGCTGGCAGACCGTGCGCCCCTGCAGGGCAACGCCCTGCTCTGGGTGATCGATTCCATCAACCGCGCCACCAAGACGCAGGTATCGCTGGCCAACACGGTATCGTGGGTGGTGTCGGTGCTGTTCGCCTTCTGGATCAACCGGGCGATGGTGTTTCAGGTGCAGGGCGGCAGCAATGCCAGCATCGGCACGGAGCTGGCCCAGTTTGCCGGCGGGCGGCTGCTCAGCTTCTTCCTGTTTGAGCAGGGGCTGATGCTGCTGCTCAAGTGGCTGGGCGTCAGCAACTTCATCAACCGCATCGTGGTGCTGGTGTTTGTGATGGTGTTCAACTACGTTGTCAGCAAGTTCTGGATCTTCAAGGAAAAGAAATAAAGCCCAAAGCTCATCGCCCCGTGAAGCGCGCGCATGCCCAGCAGCCTCACGGGGCGAACGCTTTGCCGGGTGAACAGCAGGTTCTGCAGCCAGATGCTCAGGCCGCCGAAGGAGCACAGCCCGCACAGCAGCGCATACGGCGGCTGGGCAAAGCCCTGCAGCACCGCGTGCGCGCCGCCGCCCGCCTCCAGCAGCGCCCACAGCACATCCATGCCCGGCCCGCCGCCCAGCGCGCGCCGCGCCAGCCCCGCCGCGATGGAAAACAGCATCATCGCGCCGCATACCGCCAGCATGGCGCGCGCAGACTGTTCAATGGCGGCGGGCAGCGATAGGGCCGGCTGCACCGCCGCGCCGCCCTTGGGCGCGGGCGAGCGGTCGCGCCAGCACAGGGCGCACAGCGCCGCGCCCAGCCAGTGGCACGCCAGCATGCGCCACGCGGCGTGCACCGGCACGCCCCACGCGGGCAGCGTGCCGGTGAAGAAGGTGGGGCTCATCACGCCGGTCAGGCACAGCAGCTTTTCCAGCCGCCGCACGCGCCCCGCCTGCCACAGCGCGCACGCCCGCTGCGCCGCTGCGGGCGATCCGCTCAGCCAGCCCATCACCGTCATCTGCACGCGCCCGCCCGCATCCGCCGGGGTGATGCGCCCCAGCACCATCATGGGCAGCAGCGCGGGCATCACCCCGCTCACAAACACCTGCGCCGCGCGCAGGGCGCTGTCCATGGCTGTGTCGGAGCACAGCATCAGCACCGCAGCGCACGCGGCCGCCAGCCAGCCGGTCATGCGGCCTCCCCCCTCTCTGGAGGTAGCCTATGCGGAAATATACACAAGGAACACTGCCCCAAAACCAAATGTTCACACAAATTTCGACAAATCTCCACTTGTCTCTTTCTTTCGCAGCCGTTCTGCGGTATACTAACATTGATTCTCTGTCTATACCCATGATGAATTGAATAAAGGAGAATGGATTGTGACGGACTTTGTGAGCAACTGGAACAACGACCTTCTGACCACGCCCCTGGCACCCCTCGGCCTCATCGCCATGCCCGGCTGCGAAGAGCTGGGCCAGAAGGTCAATGACTGGCTGATGAAATGGCACGAGCAGCAGGCGGCGCTGGAGGACACCCCCCTGTACACCCTGCTGGGCGCCAACCGCAAGGACTTCCTGATCGACGTGAGCTGCCCCCGCTTCGGCACCGGCGAAGGCAAGGGCATGATCAAAAACAGCGTGCGCGGCTACGATATCTTCATCCTGTGCGATATCGGCGCGTACAACGTGACCTACAAAATGTACGGCCGCGAGGTACCCATGTCTCCGGACGATCACTACCAGGACCTCAAGCGCATCATTGCCGCCATCGCGGGCAAGGCGCGCCGCATCAACATCATCATGCCGCTGCTGTACGAAGGCCGTCAGCACCGCCGCACCCGCCGCGAAAGCCTGGACTGCGCGCTGATGCTGCAGGAGCTGGTGAACATGGGCGTGAGCAACCTCATCACCTTCGATGCGCACGACCCCCGCGTGCAGAACGCCATCCCCCTGAGCGGGTTTGACAGCGTGATGCCCAGCTACCAGCTGCTGAAGGCGCTGTTCCGCAAGCACGAGGATCTGTGCATCGACCGCGAGCACATGATGATCGTGAGCCCGGACGAAGGCGCGCTGGACCGCAACATTTACTACAGCTCCGTGCTGGGCATCGACATGGGCATGTTCTACAAGCGCCGCGACTACACCCGCGTGGTGAACGGCCGCAACCCCATCATTGCGCACGAATATCTGGGCGAGAGCGTGGAAGGCAAGGACATCTTTGTTTCCGACGACATCCTCTCCTCCGGCGAGAGCATTCTGGACTTGGCGCGCGAATTGAAGCTGCGCAAGGCCAACCGCATCTTTGCGGGCGTGACGTTCGCCCTGTTCACCAACGGCCTGGAGGCGTTCCACCGCGCCTACGAAGAAGGCCTGCTGGCGGGCGTGATCTCCACCAACCTGACCTACTCCAGCCCCGAGCTGCGCGAGGCGCCGTGGTTTGCGCAGGCGGACATGAGCAAGTACATTTCCTACATCATCGCCACCCTGAACCACGACCGCAGCGTGAGCGGCCTGCTGGATCCCTACAACCGCATCAAGGCCCTGCTGGCCCGCTATCAGGAACGGCAGACGCAGAACGGGTTTCGGTTGGTGTAAAGGATGAAAAAAAGCCCCCCTGTTGTAGGGGGCTTTTTTTGTGGAGCTTGGGGGGGAGTGCTGGTGCGGGCGGGGGGAGTTGTGTACTTCTTTTGTTTGTTGCACTGTGCGCTGGTGGGGAGGTTGCTCCCCTTGCAGGGTGAGCGGAGGAGCGGCCCGCTCCGCTTCTAACGTTCTTGCGCGCCGCTCCCTTCAGTCGAAGGGGCCCTGCCCTTCGACCCGGTCGCTCTGGCGTGAGCAAGGGGTAAACCCCTTGACCCCCCGTGGGAGGTAACTTTTCTAAGGAAAGGGTTGCGTTTTCCGCAGACGCGGCGAGACCCACCCTACTTCTGTCTTCGGCAGAGCGGGGCTACTTGTGGGGGGGCAGGGGGATAGCCGAAAGGCAGTTCCCCCACCCCTCACTCCATCTTCCCCAAATCCCCCGGCATGGCCCAGCCGCCGCGGGGGCTCAGGCTCACGGGGCCGGTCTGCGGGCCGTCCGGGGCGCAGCTGCGCTTGAACTGCTGCGTGCGGAAACGGCTCCAGAAGGTGGATAGCTGCTTGTCCAGCTGATCGGGGCTGTACGCCGCGCCGAACGCGCACTGCGCCAGCAGCTTCAGCCGCTCGCCGTCCGCGCCGTCGCGCATGAAATGGTAAAGGTAAAAATCGTGCAGAGCGTAATCGCCCAAAATGTCCTCCGTGCGCTGGTTCAGCTCGCCCTCCGCCGCGGGCAGCAGCTCCGGGCTCACGGGCGTGTCCACCACATCCTGACAGATGGCCGCTACCTCCGCGCCGAAACTGTGCGCGCTCAGGTAGCGCGTCAGGCTGCGCAGACAGGTCTTGGTCACGGTGCAGTTCACATTGTACATGCTCATGTGGTCGCCGTTGTAGGTGCAGAAGCCCAGCGCCTCCTCGCTCAGGTCGCCCGTGCCCAGCACGATGCCGCCCACGCGGTTGGCGTAGTCCATCAGGATCTGCGTGCGCTCGCGCGCCTGCGCGTTTTCGTAGGTCACGTCGTGCTGATCCTCCGGGTGGCCGATGTCCGCAAAGTGCTGCCGCACCGCCGGTGCAATGCTGATCTCGCTGGCGGATACGCCCAGCGCCTGCATCAGCCGGTCGGCGTTGCCCTTGGTGCGCGCGCCGGTGCCCATGCCCGGCATGGTGATGGCGTGGATGCCCGCGCGGCTCAGCCCCAGCTGATCGAACGTGCGCGCCGCCACCAGCAGCGCCAGCGTGGAATCCAGCCCGCCGGATACGCCGATCACCACATGCTGGCCTTGAATGGCCCGCAGGCGCGTGGCCAAGCCCGTGCACTGGATCTGCACGATCTCCTCCAGCCCCGCATCGTCCTTGGGCACAAAGGGCAGGGGATCCACCACGCGCCGCAGCGGCAGCATGGCCTCGGTCATGCCGATCAGCTCGTGCGAGCACAGGTCCGTGTCGGGGGCGCGGCGGAAGTTCACATCCTGCTGGCGGCGGCTGCGCAGCGCGTCCACGTCCACATCGGCGATCGCCGCGCCGCCCTGCATGCTGTAGCGCTCGCCCTGCGCCAGCACATCGCCGTCCTCGCACACAAGGGTGGCGCCGTCGTACACATGGTCGCCCGTGCTTTCGCCAAAGCCCGCGCCCGCGTACACATAGCCCATGTGCAGCGCCGCGCTTTGCCGGCGCATCCATTCTTCGCGGCTG
Organism: uncultured Oscillospiraceae bacterium; assembly: GCA_964504385.1. Taxonomy (GTDB): domain Bacteria; phylum Bacillota; class Clostridia; order Christensenellales; family Aristaeellaceae; genus Limiplasma. The sequence goes on along the minus strand of CAZDEF010000062.1, from coordinate 4,068 downwards.
CGCTGCCGCCCTGTCTGCGCCGCATCGTCCGATAGGTGCAGCACCACGTCTGCCCCGGCCTGCGCCAGCCCGCTGCTTCTGGGCGGCAGGCTGCAGCCGTCCTGCCCCAGCTCCACGCCGAAGCGGATATCGCCCATGGCGAACAGCATATCCGGTGTGAGCAAGCACTCGCCGCTGCTGATCTCCATCTCCTCAAACAGGCTCTTGCCGCTGGCAAACGGCGTGCCTGCGGTGTTCATCTGCGGGATCAGCCCCTGCACCGCGCCGCCGTGGCACACAGCGGCGCAGTTGTACAGCTGCCCCTTCCACATCACCGGCAGCCCCACCACCACCGCCATGCGGTTGGTCTTGCGGGCCACGGTCTCCAGCCCGCGCCACGCGGCGCGCTGCAGCGCCGGACGGGTGTACAGGTCGCCCAGCGTGGCGCCGGTCAGGCACAGCTGAGGGAACACAGCCGCCTGCACGCCCTGCTTGCGCAGCTGCTCCATGGCGGACAGGATCTGCTGCACATTGGCCTGTACATCGCCCAGATGCACGGGCACGCTGGCAGCGGCTACACGGAAGAAACCTTTGGGCATAAACGCTCGCCTCTCTTTTTTTGCTTTACAGTTCGGGGGGGATTCAGGATACGCGGATGAGCATGTTGCGCTGCTCGTCCCATTCCACGGTGATGAGCTTGTCCTTCTCCATGGCGCGCAGCAGATCGCTGAAGCGCTTGAAGCCCAGCGCCTTTTCGGAGAAGGCGGGGTAGCTGGCCTGAATGTCCGCCTTGAGGATGGAGGGGTTGATGCGCTCGAAGCCCTCCTCCTTGTAGCGGGCCAGCTGCTCGCCCAGCAGGGCGCGCCAGTTGTCGCGGCTGATCTCCTGCGCGGGCTCGGCGTCCTTGCCCTGCTGCGCCAGCGACACGGTCACGTTGAAGTTATCGCTGTGGATGGCCAGCCCGCCGTACTGGCGGCTCAGCTTGTCCAGCAGCTTGCCGAAGGTGGCGCAGCCGTAGGATTTTTCGTTGAAGTCCGGGCGCAGGCGCAGCAGGATGCCCTTCAGCTCGCTGGCGTACAGCTCGTCCTTGTCGGTCTGCTCCTCCAGAATACCGGTGAGCAGCTTGTTCAGCTCCTGATCGTCCAGCGGCTCCTTATCGGCGGCGGCCTTCTTTTTGCCGGTGGGCTTGCGGGTGCGGCCGCCCACGTTTTCGAGGAACTGGAACTCGTTGCACGCATTGATGAAGATGGTGCTGGCGGCGGCGCTGCGGCTGATGCCCAGCACGAACTTGCCCATGCTCTTGAGCCTGCCCACCAGCGGGGTGTAGTCGCTGTCGCCGGAAACGATGCAGAAGCTGTCGATGAGCGGGTTGGTGAAGGCCACCTCCAGCGCGTCGATCACCAGCTGGATGTCGGCGTTGTTCTTCTGGCTGATGCCGTAGCGCAGGCTGGGCACCACGGTGAAGGTATTGCTCAGCAGCACTTCCTTCAGGTCGGAGTACTGGTCGGTGTAGCCGTACACCTTGCCCAGCAGGATGTCGCCGCGGATCTTCACCTTTTCCAGCACGGACAGCAGGGTGTCCACCTTTGCGCCGCAGTTTTCCAGATCCACAAACAGGGCGAATTTTGCCATGGCTTGCTTTCCCCCTTTGTCAAATGCGGAAGGTGTACTTGTCGCCGCGGATCCACTGGCGGCTCAGGTGCAGCGGCTCGCCGTGCTGATCCAGCACCAGCTCGTCCAGCAGCAGCAGCGCGTCGCCCTGCGCGCAGCACAGGTGGCGGCTCACCAGCGGCGTGGCGTGGCCCAGCGCGATATCGTGCACGGCGGACGAGGGCTTCAGCCCATGGCGGGCCAGCACATCGTACAGCGGCTGCTCCGCGTCCTCCTCCAGCAGGAAGGCGTAGCGCTCCGGGTAGCGGTTGATCTCCAGCATCACGGGTTCACCGTCGCACAGGCGCAGGCGGCAGATCTCCACCAGCAGGCTGTCCTCCGGCAGGCCCAGCCGCTCGGCGTCGTCGCCCACGGCGGGGGTCACTTCGGCGCTGATCAGGCGGGAGGCGGCCTTGTGCCCCATCTGGCGGCACGCCTGTGAAAAGCTGGTGATCTGCTGCAGGTCGCGCTGGATGCGCTCGCACGCCACAAAGGTGCCCTTGCCCTGCCGGCGCACCAGCATGCCCTCCTGCACCAGGTCCAGCATGGCCTTGCGCACGGTCACGCGGCTCACGCGGTAGGTATCGCACAGCACCTGCTCGGAGGGGATGCGCGCCCCGGCGGGGTACACGCCCGCCACGATGTCGTTCTTCAGCCGGCTCATCAGCTGCTGATACAGCGGGCTCTGGCTCTTTTTTTCCAATGGTCTGTCCTGCATGGATATCCTCCCCGTTTATTCAATGCCGAAGAAGGCCAATATGCCCGTCTCCTGTGCAAAAGCATAGGTATCGCTGATGACGCCCGCGGGCATTTCCAGCGCAAAGGGAACCAGCGAAAGCGCGATGGTGGGCAGGTAGCGTTCGCGGTACTCTGCCATAAAGCTTTCGTTGAGGTGGAAGAAGTCGTCCTGATGGTCGTAGTACAGGTCATACACAGTTTCGGCGGGCATTTCCTGCAGGTCTGCGCGGTAGGTATAGCCCACGGCGGGCAGGCCGGTCTGGGGGTGGAGCCAGTCCACATTCAGCGCGAAGGCGCAGGGCAGGGTCTCGGCCGAGCGGGTGCACTGGAAATCAAACGCGAGGGGGGTGAAGTCCTGGTACAGGGCGCTGCCGGTCAGGTCGAGCACGGCATGGCCTTGGGTCTCCAGCGCGCCTTCGGTCAGCAGGCCGGACACATCGATGGTGAGGTCCACCAGCTCCTCGTCCTCCAGGGTGAGGGTGCACTGGGCGTAGAGCGCATCCTCGCTGCGGGTGCAGGTGAAGGCATACACATAGCCCATATCATCCGGCAGGTACAGGGAGAAGGACGTTTCATCCAGCGTGAACACATCGGTCTCGCCCAGCGTCCAGCGCTGGCATTCGCCATCCACCTCGATCTGCATGCCCAGCTGGTCGGGGTCGAGGTAGTCCAGCCAATCGGTGAGGTAGCACAGGCGCTCCTGCACGGTTTCGGTCAGGCCCAGGTCATTGAGCAGGCAGGTGAGGAAGTAATACAGTTTATCGTTGGTATCCTCCGCGGCGATCTGGCTGAGGGCGTCGGTGATCTCCGCCATGGTTTCATAGGGCACGGTACGGCTGCCTTCGCCCGCAGCGCCCCAATAGAAGTAGCCCCAATAGGTATTGAGCAGCTCGATGGCGGCTTCGGGGTAGAGGGGCAGGGCGATGAGGTTGGTGGGCAGGCCCATATAGTAATAGCCCTTGAGCATGAACTGGAAGAAATTGAACATTTGGAAATGCAGATGTTCGCCGCGCAATGCGGGGGAGCGCAGGTAGCGGTAGCTATAGTAGCCATCATACACGAAGGGCAATTTGCTTTCGCCATTGAGGCACAGGGCGCCGTCGAAGTAGACGCGGCTATACGGGGAGAGGAAGCTTTGTGCATCGGCCGTGCCGGAGAGGGAGAGTTTACTCAGGAAGTTTTCCCAATCGGCATAGTGGGCGGCTCCGTCGCTGGGGAAGCCATCGGCATGGAGGTTGATCTGGAAGGTAAAGTTGGAGCGGGTGACGGGGGTACCGTCGTTGGTATCCGCCGAAGCTGCTGGCGCGAGGGGGAGGACGAGGAGGCTCAGGGTGAGGGCGAGGGAGAGGAGGGAGGAGAGGATTTTTTTCATGAGATATGGCTCCTTGTTGGTGGAGAGGATGATTTGTTGCGCTGCGCGCGCGGGTGGGGGTGATGCTCCCCTTGCGAGGGGAGCGGTGGAGCGGCCCGCTCCGCTAGGGCCAGAGGGATGTCGGGGGGACCCCGCACCGGTCCCCCCGGGACACCCCTCTGGACTCCCCGCCTCCCAGCAGCACCGGACATTCGCGGCGCTGAAGCGCCGCGCCTGCCCTCCGCATCGAACGTTCTTGCGCGCCGCTCCCTTCAGTCGAAGGGGCCCTGCCCTTCGACCCGGTCGCTCTGGCGTGAGCAAGGGGTAAACCCCTTGACCCCCGTGGGCGG
>CAZDEF010000061.1:0-14895 GCA_964504385.1 uncultured Oscillospiraceae bacterium | reverse complement strand
ACGCTGGAAACCATCATTCAGGCCGGCTGGAACCGCACCGCCATGACCAGCGTGCCCATCCGCACCAATCCGGAGCTGCGCCCCAGCCGCCTGTTCAAAAGTATGTGGCGCTATATGAAGCGCTCCTCCACGGTCATTCTGCGCTCGTTTGCCATGTATAAGCCGCTGCGCTTCTTCGGCTACATCGGCGGCGTCTTCTTCGGGCTGGGGCTCATCCTGGGGCTGCGCTTTTTGTGGATCTTCCTTTCCACCGGCAGCGGCAGCGGACATGTGCAGTCCCTCATCCTGTGCGCAGCGCTGCTGATGATCGGCGTGCAGAGCTTCCTGACCGGCGTGCTGGCGGATATCATCAGCGGCAACCGCAAGCTGCTGGAGGATGTGCAGTACCGCGTGCGTAAGCTGGAATGCGACGGTTCCCGGAAGGAGAATGAACAGTGAAAGCCATGATCTGCTTTACCCACCCGGCGTGGGTGCACCAGTTCCATCACATCCTGTGGCGCATGCGCGACCGCGGCGACGAGGTGATGGCCTTTGTGGCGGAGAAGGATGGCAATTCCAAGCTGCTGGACAGCTATGGCATTCCCTACATCCGCTGTGCCCAGTCCACCGGCAAAAACCCTGTGGAAAAGGCATTCCTGTTCCTGAAGCTGTCGGCGCAGTTTTCGCTGGCCGCGCTGCGCTTCAAGCCGGATATCATGATCGGCCGCGCCGCGCCCATGCTGGCCGTGGCCTCCTGGATCAGCGGCAAGCCGCACATCGTCTATGAAGATACCGAGGTGAGCAAGTTCAGCCTGCGCATCTGCAAGCGGCTGTCCACCAAGATCCTCACCCCCCGCACCTTTCTGACCGATCTGGGGCCCTGCCAGGAACGGCTGGATACCTACAAGGAGCTGTTTTACCTGCACCCCTCCGTGTTCACGCCCGACCGGCAGAAGCTGCGCGACGTGGGCTTCCAGCCGGACGAAGACTATATCCTGGTGCGCTTTGTGGCATGGAACGCCAGCCACGACATTGGCAAGAAGGGGCTGGACGATGCCGGCAAGATCGCGCTGGTGAAGAAGCTGTCGCGCTACGGCCGCGTCTATGTCAGCTCCGAAGGCGAGGTTCCGGAGGAGATCCGGGCCAATGTGCTCCAAACGCCTTATGAGCTGGTGCACCATGTGCTGGCCTTTGCCAAGCTGGTGTATTCCGAGGGCGCGACCATGGCCTCGGAGGCAGCCGTGCTGGGCACGCATGCGCTGTATGTGAACACCATCGTGTCCGGCTCCACCCGCGAGCAGGCCGAGCGCTTCCATCTGCTGTATAACTTCAACGACCCGGACAAACGCTACGAGCAGGCCGACGCGAAGGCGGTGGAGCTGCTGGAAATGCCGGATCTGGTGGCACAGGGCCGCGAAAAGCAGAAGAAGCTGCTGGCGGAAAAAGTGGATATCAACCAGTATTACATGGATGAAATGGATCGTCTGGCCAAGGCCGGGAGGAAAGGCTGATGACATGGCTGGATGTGGGCAACGGGTGGCGGAACCTGTATCTGCTCAGCTGCATGGCGCAGATGGGCGCGCTGGGCTGCCTGTTTGCCGCGAGGGGCTGGTTTTCCAAAAGCCGCGCCGCCTGCTTCCTGACGGGCGTGGTAGCTACGCCGCTGGCGCAGTACCTGTGGACGCTGCTGCTGGCCGCGCTGTGGCCGCAGGCCCCGCGGCTGGTGTACATCGGTGTGCTCCCAGCGCTGAGCACCGTGTGCGTGCTGGTCATGGCCGCCCTGCGCCTGCGCCGCTGGAAGGACAAGCTGGCGCAGCTGCTGGCCTATCTCAAGCGCGTCGCGCGCTTTGACAAGCCCGCGCTCATCGCGCTGTGCTTCGCGCTGTGCGTGGCCATGCTCATCGGCCCCGCCTGCGTGCGGTTCATGTCCAGCATGGACAGCATTTCCGGCGGAGATGCGGGCGAATACATGGCGCTGGCGCAGCGCTTCTGCGAAGACCGCAGTCTGCCCCATCTGCTGGAAAAGGAAGAGACCGTGGGGCATTTCCGCGGCCACAGCCATTTCCCATCGCTGGAGCTGTACATGAGCTACGGCCTGTTCCACACGGATGGCGAGGTGGGCTACCCGCACGACAAGGCGGCTTTCACCGGGCTTGGCATGCTCATCTTCTACGCGGGCGCGGCGTACATGGCGCTGCTGCTGCATTTCTGCCGCGAAAAAAAGGTGTGCGTCCTGCTGGGCGCGGTGCTGTTTAACCTTGTGCCGGAGCTGTACTGGTCGGTGGCGGGCGCGCCGAGGGACATCTGGCGCATTCTGGCGCTCCTGTGGGCCGCCAATGCATTTGCCGGGCTTAACGAGGGCGGAAGCTGGAAACAATATGCGGGGAAGCTGCTGTGGGTCTTTGCCCTGTGCTTCACCGTCATGAGCACGCATGTGGTGTGCTTTGTGGTGCTGCCCTTCATTGTGATCGCATGGGTACTGTGGCGCTTCCTGCACGCAGGGCTGACCTGCCTCCCCGGCGCGTGGCGCGCGCTCAGGCGCAGCGTGGGGCTGGCCTTTGCGGGCGCGGCGGGCACGCTGTGCGCATTCGCGGGCAATCTGTGGTGCTTTGTCAAGTGGGGAGAAATGAGCCCATGGCGGCTGATGACCACCTTTACCGACGCGCCATGGTACGACATGTACATGGATATCGAATACAAGCTGGAAGAAACCACCACGCACCTGAACTTCTTTGAAGCGAAGGATTCCATCCTGATGGGCTACGCCACTCCCGTGGGCACATGGGGCTGGCGGCTGGCGCTGCTGGCGATGGCTGCCGTGTTGGTTTGTCTGGTTTGCAGCCGTGTTTCCATGAAAAAGCAGCTGCGCGCCTTTTGGGGCACGCAGCCTGCGGACGGCCCTGTGGCGGTGTTCATCACGGGCGGCGGCGCGCATGCCCAGCTCATTTCCGATATGGGGCTGTGCGCGCTGCTGTGTCTGCTCACCCTCGCGCCCATGACCGGCGTTCTGGACAGCCCGCTGTACAGCTTTTCCGGCTCGTTCCTCAAGCTGCCGCGCTATACGCTGCAATGGTTCCTGCTGGCCAATGTGATGATCTGCGCCAGCCTGTCGGCGCTCATCGACCTGTGGCCCTCCGCCGTGGAGCGCATAAAGGCCCTCGCTCGGAAACCATGGATCAAGGATCTGCCCGCATGGCTGTGCGCCGCGCTGTGCCTGCTGGCCATGGTGAAGGGGACCAACCAGACCGGATATACCAATACCTTCTACCGCTACAGCCGCAGCGTGATGGAGGACGAAGGCATCCTGCTGGACAACAACTTCCGCGAACGCTACGGGCTGCTGATGCAGGTAGCCGGACAAGTGCCGGATAATCAGAAGATCCTCATCACGCGCGTGGGCTATCAATACCCGCTGCGGGGCAAGGGCTATCTGCTCACCTCCAACCCCATCGTTCCTCTGATGAACCTTTCTGCGGATGAAGTAGGCGCGGCGCTGGAGGAACTGAACGTGGCCATGCTGGCCACCGAGCCGGACTTCTGGGACGACCGGTATTATCCCCTGTCTACCCTGCACGAGTGGCTTTCGCAGCTGCCGCCGGAGCAGATCGTGGAGACCGATACGATGCGGCTGTATCTGATCGACCCTGCGCTCGTGCCCTGTGCACAGCAAGCGCTAAAGGAGGAAAACTTATGAACTGTGCCGCCTGCGGCAATCCCGTTCCGGACGGCGCTCCGGTCTGCCCGTATTGCGGCATGCCGCTTTCGCAACCGTCCGCCGATGTCTATCAGCAGAGTTATGCGCAGTATCAGACCGGCGGTTATCCCGGCGGATACCAGCAGGCGCATGTTTACGGCGGCCAGTCCGCGCCGCAGCGGCCGGATCTGCTGCACACGCTTGCCGAGCTGCCGCGCGCTTTTGTGGACAGCTTTTCCCGCCCGGGCGATGTGCTCTACGGCATGGTGGAGCGGCGCGACCTGCTGAGCGGCCCCGTGATGCTGCTGCTGGTGCTGGCGCTCACCTTTCTTGCCGGCATCGTGGTGATGCGCGGCTTTGTGGGGGTGCTGTTCGACGCTGTGTCCGCGCTGACGGGCGTGAGCATGGCGGGCACGGCTGCATCCATGAATCAGGGCATACGCTACATTGCCGGAAGGGTCGCGCCGGGCGCGGGCGGCATTGCGGCGCTGTGCCAGTTCATCGCCATGACCGTGCCCACGCTCGTGTTCATGCTCTACATCTGCGTGATCTGCAAGGTCACTTTTTCATGGGAGCTGACGCTGGGCTTTCTGGCCGTCACCTCCCTCAACACTGTGGCCGCGTCGCTGCTGGCCATGGCGCTGTCGCTGCTGAGCCCGTGGCTGGCGCTGCTGCCCACCCTGTGCGGCATGGCGGTGAGCTATACCCAGGCCTGCGGCATGCTGGGGCTCATCGTGGCCCGGCCTGAGCAGGAGATGATGCCGGCCAAGCTGGTGTGCACGGCGCTGTCGCTGTTTCTCAGCCTGCTGCTGTGCGGGCTGGTGGGCGGCTGGCTGATGAGCGGTGTGATGCGTCGCATCTTTGTGCTGCTGGGCAGTGTGGGGTCGCTGATTTGAAAAAGAGAGTGCTATTTGCCTTGGCCGCCGCAGCGGCGCTGTGCGCAGCGGCTGTGCTGCTGCTCCAGCGCCCGCTTCAGCTGGACGCACCCGGTGCAGCGCTGACGCAGGCCGCGCTGGGGCTGGACGAGATTGTCATTCAGGCCAGTCTGGATGCAGACGCCCGCACGCTGTCCGTTCATCAGACCCTGCGGCTGCAAAACCGCAGCGGACAGGCGCTGGACGCCGCCGTGCTGCGCACATGGCCCAACGCCTTTCAGAGCCTGAACACGTCCCCCTGTGCCGACAGCGACTATCCCGGCGGCTTTTCCACCGGCGCGCTGGTCATGGCGCATGCGGATGTGGACGGTCAGCGCGCGCTGTACCGCTATCTAGATGAAAGCAAAACCGTGCTGTCCGTGCCTGTGGCAGACGGCTGGCAGCCGAGCGCGTGGGTGGAGATCACCCTGCGCTATACCGTCACCCCGCCGCGCGCGGCCTATCGCTTCGGCGTGTGGGAAGATGTGTGGGCGTTTGGCAACGTCTTTGCCATTCCCGCCGTGTGGGAAGACGGCGGGTTCCGCACGGATGCGTATCTCTCCGTGGGTGATCCCTTTGTGAGCGACTGCGCAAACTATACCGTGACTGTCACCGTACCGGACGGCTATCGCTGCGCCGCCAGCGGGTACGACGACGGGAGCAGCGGCACGACCTACCGCTTTGTTTCGCCCGCCGTGCGCGACTTTGCGCTGGTGATCTCCAACCGTTTTGAAATGGCGCAGGCGAAGCAGGACGGCGTGCTGATCACCGCCTGCGGCCTGAGCAAGGCACAGGCCGCCAGTCTGCTGCGCTATGCGAAAAAGGCGCTGGCCGTCTATTCCGAACGCTACGGGGCTTATCCCTATCAGAGCTACACCGTTGCAGCCGTCCCCTTTGCCCACGACGGCATGGAATATCCCCAGCTGTCCATGATCAGCGCCGACCTGACGGAGCGCGCGCTGGAATACGCCGTGGCGCATGAGACCGCCCATCAGTGGTGGTATGCCGTGGTGGGTTCCGACAGCTGGTATCAGCCGTGGCAGGATGAGGCGCTGTGCGAGTTCAGCCTGCTGGAATACGCCCAGACCGTCTACGGTGCTGGGGAACGGGCCGATCTGGAATACAGCCGTGCGGAAAGCGCGCTGCGGGTGACGATCCCTTCCGGCGCGGCCGCCGGTTCGCCCCTTGGCGATTTTGCCGATACGAACGAATATGTGCTGCTGGCCTATCATCGGGGGCTGGCCTGCCTGTGCGCGCTGGACCGTACCGCAGCCGGCGGGATGGACGGCTTCCTGCGCGATTACTATCAGACCTTTGCATTCAAACGTGCGACACGCGAGGACTTCGAACAGCAGCTGGCGCAGAGCACCGGGGAGGATCTGCTGCCGCTGATGCGTGATTATCTGGATACACACATTCTGAATTGAGCTACGAAAGGACGGATGATCCCATGAACAGCGCGAACCAAACCGCCGTTGTCATTCCCGCCTACAAGCCCGATGACCGCCTGCCGCCGTATGTGCAGGCGCTGCTCGATGCCGGGATCGGCAAGATCGTCATTGTGGACGACGGCAGCGGCAAAGACTATCGCGATCTGTTTGCACGCATTCCGGCGCATGAAAGCGTGCATGTCATCTCCTACGAGCCGAACGGCGGCAAGGGTGTGGCGCTGCGGCGCGGCATGAGCTATGTGCTGCAGGAATGTCCGCAGCAGCAGTATGTGGTCACTGCTGACAGCGATGGCCAGCATACCGTGAAGGACGTGCTGCGCATGGCGGAAGCCATGGCGGGGGACAGCACCGGGCTGCTGCTGGGCAGCCGCGATTTCACCCAGCCGGACGTGCCCTTCAAAAGCCGCAACGGCAACCGCATCACCTCCACAGTGTTCAAGCTGCTCTACGGTCAGTGGGTGTCGGATACGCAAACGGGCCTGCGCGGCTTTGCGCGCGAACTGCTGCCCATGATGATCGCCGTAAAGGGCGACCGCTACGAGTACGAAATGAATGTGCTGATCGAGTGCGCGCACCGCAAGGTGCCCATGCGCGCGCTGCCCATTCAAACCGTGTACGAAAACAACAACGAAGGCAGCCATTTCCGCGCCGTGCGCGACAGCGCGCGCATCTACGGCGTGATCTTGGCGGGCTTCCTGCGGTTCATCAGCGCATCGCTGCTGAGCTTTCTGGTGGATTATGCGCTGTATCTGCTTTTCAACAATGTGCTGCGCCGCGCCGCGCCCGGGCTGGAAAGCCAGTTCCACTTCTTAGTGCTGCAGTTCGTGCCGCGCATCGCGCTGGCCACCGTCGCGGCGCGCGTGCTGTCCGGCGTGTTCAATTTCGCCGTGAACCGCAAGTTCGTCTTTCAGGATCAGTCTTCGGTCAAGCGCAGCTTCCCGCGTTATCTGGTGGTGTTCTTCCTGAACATGGCGCTCTCGGCGGCGCTCACCAGCAGCCTGCACCTGTGGTTTGGCTTCAGCGATAATCTGATCAAGATCCCGGTGGATATCCTGCTGTTCTTCCTGAGCTACACGCTGCAGCAGCGCTGGGTGTTCAGCAAGTCCTGAAAACGAGCAACAAAAAACCGGCCGTCTTTTCAGCAGACAGCCGGCACGCCTTGTCGAAAAAACAATGGGTGGTTTGGAGGGCCGCAGCCCTTCAAGTGAGATCGTATCGCCCGGCGAGCCGTAGGCGAGTAGGCAAACGGCGTCTTCTCTCGTCGGAAAAGATCGCTTTAGCGAGCTTTTCCGACGGCCTGAGCCGGCAATGGATCCTCGGTCAACGGAGCGCCTTGGGAATGCATTCCTCGCTCTGGTGGCCGCACTCGGCGCAGTTGCCTCCGCAATGGCTCAGGTGCACATCCTCCCCGAGAATGTACATCTGCACCAGCCCGTCCGTTTCGCCTTCAGCCGCGAAACCGTACTGCGCAAAGAACGCCTCCACCTCCGGGTGGCATGCCAGACGAATGACCGCTGCGTTGTGCGTGAGCGCCTTGAACAGCAGCAGACGCACCAGCAGATCGCCAAAGCCTCGGCCGCGCTTGCTCTCCAGCACGCCCACATCCCCCAGACGGAACGCGCCGTCCGCCCACCACAGCCGGGCGGATCCCACGGGCACGCCGTCCTCATGCACGATCACCTGCTGCGCGGACGCATCCAGCGCGTCCTCCCCGCAGCCAAACACCGCCCTGCGGACGGACAGCGGCAGCGAGATATCGCTGCCCATAGGAAACCAGCGGCCCTGTACCATCACTATTACCTCCCGAAAGGATGAAAGATCACCATGGAACATGAAAAGATCGAGCGGATCAACGAATTGGCCCGGCTGGCCAAGGAACGTCAGCTGACCCACGAAGAGCTGATAGAGCGCAGCGCGCTGCGCAAGGAATACCTGGACGGCTTCCGCGAAAACATGCGTCAGGTGCTGGAAAGCGTGAAGCTGCAGCGCCCGGACGGCACTCTGGAACCCCTGCAAAAGAAACAGGACAAGCACTGAACGCTTGCCCAACAAGAATAGATTAGCATAAATTTAGCCAAAAATCAAGCACAAAATTTTTGCAAAAAGGATTGTTTTGGGCTTGACTTTCGGGTATAATAAAGCCAAGCCAAGAGGAAAAGGAAACGGACAGATTGCTTCCCATCGCGCGGGTTCGCCCGCCGCAGGCTGTGATGACACGGCGGTGAGAGTGCATGGCGCCTTCTATGGCAGCGTGCGATGTTTCCGGCAAAGAGTCATCCTCATGGCACCGGAAAGGCGCGGAAACCGCGTCGGAAAACATAGCGAAGAAAGAGGGGCGATACCGTTGTACTGCGACGATCAGATCATGGGCGGCTCTGCCGCCGAGGAAGAACTCCAGGACCTCATCGAAGGTGTGGATGAGGACGGTAACACTGTTCTGCTGGAGGTCGTGCGCTATTTCTTCTACAACGGTGAAGAATACGTTGTGCTGGGCGATGCCCACGAAGGCGAATGCGACTGCGAAGAATGCGAACACTGTGACCATGACCACGAGGAAGACGAGGAAGAAGCCGTCAACCTGTATATCATGAAGGTTGTGGAAAAGGAAGAAGACGGCGAGGAAATCGAGGAATTCCTTCCCGTGGAAGACGAAGACCTGCTCGAAAAGCTGATTGAAGTGGTTCAGGCTGATTTTGAAGCCGACGAGGCCTTTGACGACGAGTGACCCGCTGCGCAGCTGCGGCGTTGCTCCGACAGATTTTTTTCCAACGAATGGCGTCCCCTGCAAGCGATCATCCGATCGTTCGATATAGAGCGTACCCATTCGGGCAGGCAGGAAAATTGAATAGCCAGTATCAAAAATTTCCCGGACGGTCATCACCGCCCGGGTTTTTGGTTTGCTATTTCAAAATGCGGCTTTTCAGCGGCAGCAGCACCGCGCAGACGATCACGCCGCTCAGCCCCTGCACCACATTGGGCAGCAGCGCGCCCAGCGCCGCTGCCAGCCCGTAGCCCAGCACCAGCCACTCCATGACGAAGTACCCCAGCACCATCACCGCTTCGGCCAGCGTCAGCCACAGCAGCACCGCCGGGAAGGGGCGCGGTCTGGCAAAAGCCCTGACCGCTACAAAAGCCACCGCGCCCTTGATGAGAAACGTGGGCACGATGTAGAGCGTGTATCCGCCCAGCAGATCGGCCAGCATGCTGCCGATGGCCGCCGCCGCGATGGCCGGTGTGCCCAGCAGCGCTGCGCCCAGCAGGATGAAGCCATCCCCCAGATGAATGTACCCCTGCGTAACGGACACGGGGATCCTGAAGAAGCTGGTAGCGGCAAGCACCAGCGCAGCCATCATGCCGCCATAGGCCAGATCACGAACACGCTTGCTCAAGAAAAGGACCTCTCTTCTGTTTTGGATCGCGTTTTATCCTTTGCGGGCTTCCGCGGAGGCTTCGATCGAGGCTTCCAGCTCCAGCAGGTGGCCGGCCTCCTCCTCGGCGATGCTCAGCAGCGCCTGCTTTGCTTCCTCGCTCTGGGCACAGCGGGCAAATTCACGGTACTTCTGCACCGATGTACGTTCCGCATTCGCCGCCAGCGCCAGCATATCCGGCACATCCTTGAGCAACCCCTGCCGTGCCGCGCCCATCAGCCCGCCGTCAAAGAGAATGCCGTCGGCCACTGCGCCCAGCGCCAGCCGCTGCTCGTCGTCGGCTTCCAGCCCTTGATAAAGCGAACGGAAATGGCACAGATGGCTCTGCTCGTCGTGCAGCATGCTCTGAATGCCGGCGTACAGCGGCTCCTGCTCGCGGCCCAGCTGCTGCATCACCTGCAGGGCGCGGGTGTACAGCTGCACAGCGGTGCTTTCCATTTCACAGGCGATGTAGAGCGCCTCCTGTTCGGTACGAATCTGCATGCGTGTTCACCTCTTGCGAATGTGTGAAAAAAGACCCATGCTGCCTCGGCGGCGCATGGGTCGGGGATGCGTCTTACTTGTCCGCCAGATAGGCGTTGAGCTTTTCCACCAGCTGGTCTGCATCGGAACCATGAGCGGCGCAGGCATCGGAGAGCGATTCGGCGGTGGCGTGGGGGCAACCCAGGCAGTGCATGCCGAACTCCATGAAGATACGGGCGGTGCCGCGATCCATATTCAGGACCTGACCAATAGACATCTGCTTGTTGACAGTCATCGCAAAGAATTCTCCTTCCATACATTCCTTTCCGGAAACCAGTTTATCTTACCACCACAGGCGCGCGGTTGTCAACCGGAGCCATTTCTCATTTTCCTCCAAATCATTTCGTCCCTGCTTGCATATCTTGGCGAATTAGGGTACAATAAAGTATCATGGAACGCGACCGCCCGCATGTGGCTGTCGGGAAAGGATGATCGATCCATGCATGTGTTTCACCCGCCGCAAAGTGTGAACGGCCTTCCGCCGGAAAACACGTTTTATGTGGCCGACAGTGCCAATATGACCGTCGCGGATGGGTTTTTGATCCATACATACCACCCTTATCTGTTTCCGGATCGTCCCATCAACCTGTTTATGAACATCCGCTCCAAAGGCCCGGGGCGCGATATGCTCATGGGAGCGCTGCTGGCGCGTGCGCAGCAGCTGCGCGAGCAAACGCCCCAAATGAAAGCCCGCCTGTTTGCACAGGTGAATCCGCAGGATACGGCCCTGCTTTCCTTCTATATGGAAAGCGGCTTCGATGCCAACGATGCGCTGGACGTGGTCAAGCTGGGCGTGCCCAATGCCCGACCGGCCGCGCCCATGGGATATGACATGGGCTATGTACCGCTGCAGAATCCCGCAGATCAGCAGGGTTTTCTGATGCGCATGAACGCCTACCGGCTGGACGCCTGGCAGCCGCAGATGCTGCAGCGCTACATGAGCTTTCCGCACTTCATTGCCCTGTACATGAGCCGTGGCCCCGAAGTGGTGGGCGAGATCGCCTTCACGGGCGATGGGCAGGCGGCCAAGCTGATCGGCCTGTACGTTGCGCCCAACTACCGCCGGCTGGGGCTGGCCAAATCGCTGATTGCCGCGGGCATGAAGGTGCTCAGCGAAAAGGGCGTAAACCATGTGGAAGCCGATGTCATCCGCCGCAATGATCTGCAGCGCATGCTGGCCAGCAGCTGCGGCGCCACCTTTGTGCGCACGGCGTGCTATTATCCGGGATTGAATTATGATTGAGTACCGTCTCATCCGTTCCAACAGGCGCACCCTCTCTATCTCGATTGATGAAGAGGGTGCGCTTATTGCGCATGCGCCCGCGCGCATGCCAAGGCGGGAGATCGAAGCGTTCATCCTGCAAAAGGAAGGGTGGATCGCCCGCAAGCAGGCGCTGGTGCAGGCGCGTGCGCGCTGCGCGCAAAGCGCCAGCCTGACTGACGGCGCGCAGACGCCCTTTTGGGGCGAAACATTGGTGATACGGCTGGAGTCGCGTCCGGACGCATTTGAGGAGAATGGTACGCTCCATCTGCCTGAAGGCGATGCCGCACTGCCCTGCGCCCTGCAGTGGCGCAGAGAACGCGCGCAGCAGCTCATCACCCCGCGCGTAGCCGCTTGGGCCAAGGCCGCTGGCCTGTATCCGGAAAGCATTGCCTATGGAAACGCGCAAAAGCGCTGGGGGAGCATGTCCGCCCGGCGCTCTTTGCGGCTGAACGCCGCGCTGGTGCATGTGCCGCCTGCGCTATGCGACTATGTGATCGTACACGAGCTTTGCCACATCGCCCACCCGGATCATTCACCGGCGTTCCACGCCATGGTGCGCAGCGTGCTGCCGGAAGCGGATCGCCTGCGCAGCGCGCTGCATGAATGGGCGTATGTGCTGTCCATCTGGCGCTGATCTTATTCTTCCCCGCGCTCATCCTGCACAACGCTGTCCACGGCGCTTTTCACATTCTGGGCAGCGCCCTGCATCACATCGTCAAAGCTGCTGGCGAAGGCGGGATCGTTGTGCGCAATGTGGAAGCGGTAGCCAAGCGCCAGCGCCACGATCAGCCCTGCCACCGCTACCCACGGCGCGCTCAGGGCGGCCAGCGCGCTGAACAGCAGCGACAGGTTGAGAATGGTCACATCGCCCTTGTGCACCTTCAGGCGCGTGCAATACAGCAGAGCAAACCACCGGTTATCATGGCCGCGGGAAGAAGTGTGTTCTGACATGGAAAAAACCTCCTGTAAGCATTCGGCTGAAAAGCCTGTTGTTTTTTTGGTACGCGCTTATCATATCACCCCGCCGCACAGCTTGCTTGAGGGCGCGCTTGCGATAAGATGAGAAATAGATGAAAAGCTGTTAAAAACCGGCTTACTCCTGTTTTCCACATCAAAACCGTGGATTGTCTGAGGACAAAAATATTTTTCTTGTGGAAAAGTCCGTGGAAACCATGTGGAAAGCCTGACCGAACCTTTGCAAACCGATAGGTCGGAGGTTTTCCACAATCCTTGACAACCGCTTTCTACAAACCATATATGGTGTTGACTTCTCAACACGAATACAATATAATGTTATGGCTTGCTCACAAAGACCCCATTATGTTGGGGTTCTATACACTAGATGCTACTATATCGGGGGATGGAAAACAATGATCAAAACCATTAAGAAGCGCGATGGCCGGATCGTGCCGTTCGAGCGGGAAAAGATCGAACAGGCCATTGAAAACTGCTTTTTGGCCAGCGGCACGCGCAAGACGAAGGAGACCGCCAAAGAGCTGACCGATCTGGTGATCGCCGAAGTGGAGCGCGACGAGAACCTGCCCGATGTGCCCGGCGTGGAGCAGATCCAGGACACTGTGGAACGCGTGCTGATCGAAAAGGAATTTGTGCGTTCCGCCAAGAGCTACATTCTCTACCGCGCGGAGCGCAGCCGCGTGCGCGAGATGAACACCCGCCTGATGAAGACCTTTGAGGACATTGCCTATAAAGACGCGATCGACTCCGACATCAAGCGCGAAAACGCCAACATCAACGGCGACACCGCCATGGGCGCCATGCTCAAGTTCGGCTCCGAGGGTTCCAAGCAGTTCTACGAAATGTATGTGCTGGATCCCCGCTTTGCCAAGGCGCACCGCGAAGGCGATATCCATATTCACGATTTGGATTTCTACACCCTCACCACCACCTGCTGCCAGATCGACCTGCTGGATCTGTTCCACAACGGGTTCTCCACCGGTCACGGCGTGCTGCGTGAGCCCAACGACATTTACAGCTATTCCGCGCTGGCCTGCATCGCCATTCAGGCCAACCAGAACGACCAGCACGGCGGCCAGAGCGTGGTCAACTTCGACTACGGCATGGCTCCCGGCGTCAAGAAGACCTACTACAAGCGTTTCCGCGACAACCTGAGCCGTGCGCTGGAGCTGATGCTGGGCGCGCAGGATCCCGCTGAAACCGCTGTGAAGCTGCTGGACGAGGCGGAGAAGGCCTGCGGCGAGCGGCCCCAGCTGGCTGTCAGCGAAGCCTACGACCAAGCGCTGAAGGCCGCCGTGCGCACCGTCTTTGCCGATGCGCAGGACAAGCAGCTGGACCGCATGGTGGAGTTCGTGCGCGACCATGCCGAAAAGGAGACCGACAAGGCCACCTATCAGGCCATGGAGGCGCTCATCCACAACCTGAACACCATGAACAGCCGCGCCGGTGCGCAGGTGCCCTTCTCCTCCATCAACTACGGCATGGATACCTCTCCCGAGGGCCGCATGGTGATGCGCAACGTGCTGCTGGCCACGGAAGCCGGCCTTGGCAACGGCGAAACGCCCATTTTCCCCATCCAGATCTTCCGTGTGAAGGAGGGTGTGAACTTCAACCCCGGCGAACCCAACTACGACCTGTACCGGCTGGCCATCCGCACCAGCGCCAAGCGCCTGTTCCCCAACTTCAGCTTTGTGGACGCGCCCTTCAACCTGAAGTATTACAAGGAAGGCCATCCCGAAACGGAAATTGCCTACATGGGCTGCCGCACCCGCGTGATGGGCAACGTGTACGACCCGGAGCGCGAGATCAGCCCCCGCCGCGGCAACCTGTCCTTCACCTCCATCAACCTGCCCCGCATCGCCATCCGTGCCAAGGGCGACGTGAGCTGGTTCTTCGAGGAGCTGGAGCGCACCATGAATCTGGTGGTAGAGCAGCTGCAGGAGCGCTTTGAGATCATTGCCAACAAGAAGGTGTACAATTTCCCCTTCCTGATGGGCGAGGGCGTGTGGATCGACTCCGAAAAGCTGGACTGGAACGACAACATCCGCGAAGTGCTCAAGCATGGCACGCTGTCCATCGGCTTCATCGGTCTGGCCGAAACGCTCAAGGCGCTGCGCGGCAAGCACCATGGCGAGGATCCCAATTCGCAGAATCTGGGACTGGAGATCGTGGGCTTCATGCGCAAGTTCTGCGACGACATGAGCGCCAAGACCGGCATGAACTACACCTGTCTGGCGACCCCTGCCGAGGGTCTGAGCGGTCGCTTTGTGCGCATCGACCGTGAAAAGTACGGCGTGATCGAAGGCGTGACCGACCGCGAGTATTACACCAACTCCTTCCATGTGCCGGTGTACTACCCCATCAACGCCTTTGACAAGCTCTCCATCGAAGCGCCCTATCATGCGCTGACCAATGCGGGCCATATCTCCTACATCGAGATGGACGGCGACCCCACCAAGAATCTGGACGCCTTTGAAAAGGTGGTGCGCCATATGCACGATGTGGGCATCGGCTACGGCTCCATCAACCACCCTGTGGATCGCGACCCGGAATGCGGCTACAACGGCATCATCGGCGATACCTGCCCCAAGTGCGGCCGTGCGGAAAACGGCCACGCCTTCGAGCGCATCCGCCGCATCACCGGCTATCTGGTGGGCACGCTGGACCG
>CAZDEF010000060.1:0-15787 GCA_964504385.1 uncultured Oscillospiraceae bacterium | reverse complement strand
CGGGGATGACCAGGCCGATGGCCTTGGCAGCGCCGGTGGAGTTGGGCACGATGTTCTGAGCGCCGGCACGGGCACGACGCAGGTCGCCCTTGCGATGGGGGCCGTCCAGGATCATCTGGTCGCCGGTGTAAGCATGCACGGTGGTCATGATGCCGCTCTGGATGGGATAAGCATCATTCAGGGCCTTGGCCATGGGAGCCAAGCAGTTGGTGGTGCAGGAAGCGGCGGAGATGATGGTGTCTTCCTTGGTCAGGGTATTCTCGTTGACGGAGAACACGATGGTGGGCAGGTCATTGCCGGCGGGCGCGGAGATAACGACCTTCTTGGCGCCAGCGTTGATATGAGCCTGGCTTTTTTCCTTGGAGCAGTAGAAGCCGGTGCACTCCAGCACAACATCCACACCCAGCTCGCCCCAGGGGCAGTTGGCAGCGTCCTTCTCGGCATAAATCTTGATTTCCTTGCCGTCGACGATGATGGAATCTTCGGTGGATTCAACGGTGTGCTTGTTCTCGCCGATGGTGCCGCAGTAGGAACCCTGAGCGGTGTCATACTTGAGCAGGTGGGCCAGCATAGCGGGCTTGGTCAGGTCGTTGATGGCAACAACTTCGTAGCCCTCAGCGCCGAACATCTGACGGAAAGCAAGACGGCCGATACGACCGAAACCGTTAATAGCAACTTTGACCATTGGTGGTGTACCTCCTAAAATTGATAGTGTCCCAACTGGTATTGTACCAAAAATGTTCCACTATCGCAATAGACTTCCGCATTTTGTGAAAAATTTTGCAATCCAGTGTGCTTTTCTTTCTAATATCCATTCGCGATGGATCCGACGCCACATTTCGGCTTGCCCTGCACGGGCAAATGCGGTATGATAAGGATGTTCCGCCCGGCGGCAGAGGGCGCATCCTCCGCTTCTTTTTCGCCGGAAAACCGCGATTCGCTTTTCGGAAGGAGTCCTTCACTGTATGAAACTCAATACGCAATATGCGCTGGATGAGACCCTTGCGCTTCTTTCCATCGACGGCCCAACCGGCTATACCCGCCATGTGACCGACCATCTGCTGGATGCGCTGCGCGCCATGGGATTTGCCCCTGTGCGCACCCGCAAGGGCGCTGTGTGCTGCTGTCTGGGCGGCGAGGGCCGTCCCCTTGCGCTGGCGGCGCATGTGGATACGCTGGGGCTGATGGTGCGCCACATCCAGTCCAATGGCCATCTCTCCTTCACACGCGTAGGCGGCCCGTCCTTTCAGGCGGTGGAAACGGAAAACGTCACCGTCATCACCCGCGATGGCCGGAGCTACAGCGGCGTGGTGCAGCTCAAGAACGCTTCCGTGCACGTCAACCACGACATGGACAACGCCAAGCGCGATGATTCCACGCTGGAAGTGCTGTTGGATGAGAATGTGGCCGACGCCGATGCGGTCAAGGCGCTGGGCGTGGATGTGGGCGACTACATCTGCCTGGATCCCCGCGCGCGGCTGACCGAGAGCGGCTACATCCGCAGCCGTTTTCTGGATGACAAGCTGTCCGCCGGCATGCTCATGGCGCTGGCAAAGGGTGTGAGCGAGGGCGCGGTGCAGCTCAAGCGCAAGACGTATGTGTTCTTCTCCGTATACGAGGAAGTGGGCCACGGCGCGTCCAGCGGGCTGCCGCAGGATGTGGAGGATCTGCTGGTGGTGGATATGGGCTGCGTGGGCGACGAGCTGACCTGCACCGAGCGGCAGGTGTCCATCTGCGCCAAGGATTCCGGCGGCCCCTATGATTACGAAATGACCGGCGAGCTCATCCGCCTGTGCAAGGAAAACAGCATCGACTACGCCGTGGATGTGTACCCCTTCTACGGCTCCGACGCGGGCACGGCCCTGCGCTCGGGCCGCGATATCCGCTATGCGCTCATCGGCGCGGGCGTGTACGCCTCCCACGGTTACGAGCGCAGTCACCGGCTGGGCGTGGAAAACTCGCTTCGGCTCATCGAAGCCTATGTGGAAAAGGAGTAACCGTTTATGCGACTGGATAAATACCTGAAAGTATCCCGTATCATCAAGCGCCGCACCGTGGCCAACGAGGCCTGCTCCGGCGGGCGCGTCAGTCTGAACGGCAAGGTAGCCAAACCCGGCGCGGAGATCAAAGAGGGCGACGTGCTGGAGATCCGCTTTGGCAGCCGCGTGGGCCGCTACCGCATCCTCAGCGTGAAGGAAGTGGTGCGCAAGGAAGGCGCAGCCGACATGTACGAGGTGCTGGAAGAGGACGCGCAGACTCGCGCCGAGCGCGGCGAGGAATAACATGAAAACCTATGCCGTCATTCTGGGCGGCGGCAGCGGCCGCCGCATGGCAAGCGATATCAACAAAATCTTTCTGCCGCTGCGCGGCGTGCCCGCCATTGCGCGCGCCATCGCCCCGTTTACCGGGCTGTGCGCGGGCGCGGTGGTCGTAGCTGCCGCGCAGGAGACGGAGATGATGCGCGCAGTGCTGGAACGCTGCGGCCTGAGCCGCTTCGTATCGGCAGTGGTGCCAGGCGGCAGCGAGCGCCAGCACTCCGTATGGAACGGTCTGGCGGCCCTGCCCGCAGATGCTGAATGCGTGCTGATCCACGACGGTGCGCGCGCACTGGTCACAGAGGAGATCATCCGGCGCTCCATCGCTTCTGTGGAGGCGCACGGCAGCGGCGTGGCCGCCATCGCGGCGGTGGATACCATCAAGCGCGCGGAGCCCAGCGGCCTTGTGCTGGACACGCCCGACCGCTCCGCGCTGTACGCCGTGCAAACGCCGCAGGGCTTCCGCGCGAATCTCATCCGCAAGGCGCACGAGTTCGCGCAAGCGGACAGCTATCTGGGCACGGACGATGCTTCGCTGCTGGAGCACGCGGGCCTGCCCGTGTACCTGTGCGAAGGCAGCCGCGAGAATCTCAAGCTGACCACTCCCACCGATCTCAAACTGGCCGAAATCATTCTTGCAGCACGCCTGCAACAGGAGGAAGACGTATGATCCGCATTGGACACGGCATGGACGTGCACCGTCTGGTAGAAGACCGCAGGCTCATTCTCTGCGGCGTGGAGGTGCCCCACACGCTGGGGCTGCTGGGGCACAGCGACGCGGACGTGGCCACCCACGCGCTGATGGACGCCATGCTGGGCGCAGCCGCGCTGGGCGATATCGGCAAACTGTTCCCGGATACGGACGAGCAGTACCGCGGCGCGGATTCCATCCGCCTGCTGCAGTATGTGTGCGAAGTGCTGAAGGAGCAGGGCTACACGCTTGTCAACGCCGATGTGACCATCGTGGCGCAGAAGCCCAAGCTGCGCCCCTACATCGATCAGATGCGCGCAAGGCTGGCCGAGGCCATCGGCGTGACGGTCGATCAGATCGGCGTAAAGGCCACCACTACCGAACGACTGGGTTTCGAGGGCGAAGAGAAGGGCATTTCCGCCCATGCGGTCTGCCTGATTGAAAAGCCCTGAGCCCGATGGATGCAAAAGATGGATCAAACTGTTCACGAGCGGCGCTCTGCCTTTCTGCCCGTGATATCGGAGCGCAACCACATTCTGCTCGTGGTTGCGCTTTCGTTTTTACTGGGCACGCTGTCCCTCTTTCACCTCACGGCTGGCATGTGGCTGTGGGCTGTGTTTGCGCTGGGTATGCTGGGCGGCGTGCTGCTCAAACGGGCAGGACGCAGCGCCGGTGCGGCGCTGTTTCTGTGCTGCTTTGCGCTGGGCGCGCTGTATGCAAACGCTGCCTTTGAGACCGCCGCGCCGCAGCCGGGAAGCTACCGCATCGAAGCGACCGTTCACGGCAGCGCAACGCCGCGCAGCGACAGCCGCGTTTCCTTCGTGCTGACGGATCTCACCCTTGACGGTGTGCCCGCTTCCGGCAAGGCCTACTGCACCCTACACTATGACGGCACGCCGCCGGAATTGTTCGACGGTGCGAGGGTCTCGCTGGATGGCCGCGTCTACTCGCCGGGCGGCAAGACCGGCGCGCCGCACTTTGATTTCCGCTTATGGATGCGGCAGCAGGGATTGGATTTCTGTATTGCCGCCTATCAGGGCGTTGAGGTGCTCAACACGCCTGAAAGCGCGCCGGTTTCCGATTGGGCTTTTCGCGTGCGGGAAGGCTGCCGTCATGCACTGGAGCGCGTGATGGGCGCGGAGAGCCGCGTGGCCATGGCCCTGCTGCTGAGCGAGCGCGGCGGCCTGAGCGACGAGGAGTACGCCGGGTTTCAAACGCTGGGCATCGCGCACATCATGAGCGTGTCCGGCCTGCATGTGGCGCTGCTGGGCGGGCTGGCGCTCCGTCTGCTGGAACGGCTGCGGATGAGCCGCCGCGCGCAGCTGCTTTGCCTGCTGCCGTTTCTGGCGTTCTACTGCGGCGCGACCGGCTTTTCCGCCGCAGCCAACCGTGCGGCGGTCACGCTCCTGCTGAGTCTGCTGGCCCATTTGTGGCTACGCAAGCCGGATCGTGTGATCCTGCTATCGGCGGCATTGCTGGCCGTGCTGCTCCTCAACCCGCTGCACGCGCACAGCGCGGGCTTTGTGCTCAGTTTCAGCGCCATGATCGGCATCACGCTGTATGCGCAGCCGCTGGAGGCATGGCTGGACAGGCACTGGCCCTCCGCGACGGATGGGCGGCCCAAGACTCGCCTTCGTCGGCTGGCCGGGCGGCTGCAGCGCGGGGTGAAAAGCACTTTTGTGGTTTCCGCGACCGCGCAGCTGGGCGTGGCGCTGCCTACGGCGTACTATTTTTATCAGCTGCCGCTGTATGGTCTGGCGATCAACATGCTCATCGTGCCTTACGCCAGCGTGCTGCTGGTGCCGCTGTATGCGCTGTGCCTGCCGCTGTCCTTCGTACCGGTGCTCGGGCGGGCGGCCGGGCTGGCTGCCTCCACTGCCACGCGGGCGCTGCTGTGGATGGTGCAGTTGCTCTCCGCCCTGCCGCATGCCGCCGTGCGCGTGGCCGCGCCGCCGCTGGTGCTGGCAGTGGGGCTTGGGCTGGCGCTGGTGCTGCTGTCCCGCCGCATGCCGGGTCCGCTGCGCCGCCGCGCGCTGGCTGCGGTGCTGGTGGTCTGTGTGGCCTGCTTTGGCGCATGGGCGCAGCGTCCGGCGGAGCTGCGCTACATTCAGCTGTCTGTGGGGCAGGCGGATTCAGCCCTGCTGCTGGACGGCAACAAAACCGTTCTGATCGATACCGGCGTGGACGGCAGCGCTGCCCTAGACTATCTGCTGCACGAAAACCGGGACGTGGACGCGCTCATCCTCACCCACCTGCATACCGACCACGCCGGCGGCGTGCAGGCGCTGCTGGAAAGCGGGGTGCGCATCCATCAGGTTTACCTGCCTGTCCGGGCCGAGGCGCAGCGCATCGATCCGTCCATGGCGGAGATGCTCGCGCTGCTTCAGGCGCAAAACATCCCCGTCACAGCGCTTGCATGCGGCGACAAGCTGCGATACAATAAAGCTGGCATCGAGGTGCTGTGGCCGGAGCGCGAGACCGTGCGCCCCGGTCAGGATGCAAACCACTACTCACTGGTCCTCTCCATCGATCTGGACGGCTATCTGCTGCTGCAGACCAGCGACCTGACCGGCGCCTACGAGACCTATGCCGCCGCGCCGGCCGATGTGCTGAAAGTGGCGCACCACGGCAGCGCTGCCAGCACCGGCGATGCATTTCTGGATTTCGTATCGCCCGCAGCCGCGCTGCTCACCGTGTCCTCCGGCAGCCGTCATCACCCCTCGCCCGCCACGCTGGAAAGGCTGGAGGAGCGCGGCATCGACGTGCTGCGCACCGACGAGTGCGGCGACATCACGCTGAGCGTGCAGGACGGCCGGCTGATCATCACCCCCTATCTGTGAAAGGGAGACGCAATGAACCACACCGTATTTTTCGATCTGCTCAAGTCCGGCTCCATTGGCGAATGCTACCTGTTTGAAGGCACGGAGGAATACATCAAGCAGCAGGCGCTCAAGCAGCTCTGCGCCAAGGTACTGCCCGCCGGTCTGGAGGAAATGAACCTGTCCGAGCTGACCGACCCGGATCCCGATGCGCTCATCGCCGCCGCCGAAACGCTGCCCTTCATGGCGGAAAAGCGGCTGGTGGTGGTGCGCGAATGCGCGCTGATCACAGCGGGCCGCAAGGCGGAAAACGAAGAAAACGCCGCCCTGATCACCGATTATCTGTCGCACATCCCGCCCTCCGCCTGTCTGGTGTTCTACGTCAAGGGCAAGGCAGACGGGCGCAAGAAGCTGTACACGATCCTGAAAAAGAAGAACGCCATCGTGGATTTTTCGCCCATGAACGATGTGGAATGCGTGGACTGGGCGCGCAAGACCATGCGCCGCATGGGAAAGCAGATGGATGGCGAAAGTGCCGGGCATCTGGTGTTCACCGTGGGCAAGGATGCTGCGCTGCTGCGGCAGGAGATGGAAAAGCTCTGCTCCTATCTGGGCGACCGCACTGAGGTCCTGCCCACCGACATCGATGCAGTGTGCACCCGCTCCACCGAATGCACAGTGTTTCAGATGGTGGATGCGCAGGTTGCTGGCAACAACGACGCCGCCTTCGCCCTGCTGCGCGATTTGGTGCGCTCCGGCGAAAACCGCGTGATGGTGCTGGCGCTGCTGCTGCGCCAATACCGCATCCTGTACCACATGCGCTGCCTGATGGACGAGCGCGCGCCGTCCAATCAGCTTGCGCAGCTGCTGGGCATCCCGCCTTTTTCCGTGGCCCGCACGCAGCAGCAGGCGCGGCGCTTTGACCGCACGCGCCTGAAAGCGGCTTACGATGAACTGATGGACTATGAATACCAGCTCAAGCAGGGGCGTATCCCGCAGGATAACTGCGCCGAAAACGCCATGCTGCAGCTGGAACAGATACTAAGGGGGAACTGAGCCTTGCCGCTGGTCTCGCTCCGGGCCGTTGCCCGGTATGAGGATGCTCTCATAGACGAAGCCATCGCCGCGCATTTTGAGACGCTGCGCGTGGCGGAAGATCTCAAACCCGGCATGCGCGTGCTGCTCAAGCCCAATCTGCTGGCCGCGCGCGATCCCGCAAGCGCCGTCACCACCCATCCGGCGCTGCTGGCGGGCGTGGCGCGCTGGCTGCGCGCGCACGGCGTGGAGCACATCACGCTGGCCGACAGCCCCGGCGGGCCGTATACGCCCGCCGCCCTGCGTGCATTGTACCAAGCCTGCGGGCTGGCTCCGCTGGCCGAGCTGCTCACCCTCAACGAGGATGTGAGCTATCGCAGCCGCGGCGGCTTCAACCTGCTCACGCCCGTGCTGGAGGCCGATTACATCATCAACTGCGCCAAGCTCAAGACCCATGGGCTGACCGTGATGACCGCCGGGGTGAAAAACCTGTTCGGCTGCATTCCGGGGCTGCAAAAGCCGGAATGGCACTGTCGGCGGCCATCGCTGGACGGTTTTGCCAACGCGCTGGTCGACCTGTGCGAAACGGTGAAGCCGGATCTCACCCTTATCGATGCAGTCGACTGCATCGAAGGCAACGGCCCCGGCGGCGGGGACGTGCGCCGCGTGGGCATGACGATCTGCTCCCGCAGCCCCTATGCTGCCGACGAGATCGGTGCGAAGCTGATGGGCCTGCCGGAGGGGCTGTTCCCCGTCCTTCAGGCGGCGCGCAGGCGCGGGCTGCCGGGCGAAGCCATCACCCTGACGGGCGATGCGCTGGTTCCCGCCGTTCCGCCCTTCCGACTGCCGGACGCGATCATCGGCAAAGAAAAGCTGTTCACTGCCAACGGCCTGTTTCACCATTTCTTCGGCCGTCGCCGCCGTCCGCGCGTGGCGGCGGATCGATGCATCGGCTGCGGCAAATGCGCCGAGTCCTGCCCCCATGCACCTGATCGAGATCCACGACCGCAAAGCGGTCATCCACCCCAAGGGCTGCATTTCCTGCTTCTGCTGTCAGGAGATGTGCCCTGCCCACGCCATCAACGCCAAATAAAACTCCGCTTCATGAAAGGAGAATTGCCCCATGTTCCAGCCCCGCTACGACCTTGCCGCCCTGTACGATCCGGAGATCTTTGCCATCGGCCGCCTGCCCGCCCATTCCGACCACGCCTTCTACCGCACCGCCAGCGAAGCGGCGGCGGATGCTTCCAGCCTGCGCCAGAGTCTGAACGGCCAGTGGAAGTTCCACTATGCCGAGGGGCCTCAAAGCCGCCCGCAGGGCTTCTTTGCGCCGGATTACGATGTGTCCGCATGGGATGACATCACCGTGCCGGGGCACATCCAGCTGAGCGGCTATGGCCGTGCACAGTATGTCAACGTCCAGTACCCGTGGGACGGTCATGAGCAGCTGATCCCCCCGGCCATCCCGCAGGACGTGAACCCCGTGGGCTCCTATGTGCGCACCTTCGATCTGCCCGCCGCATGGAACGGCCTGCGCACGGTGCTCACCTTCCATGGTGTGGAAACAGCCTTCTTCTGCTGGGTGAACGGCCAGTTCATAGGCTACAGCGAAGACAGCTTCACCCCCGCCCATTTCGACATCACCGCCGCCCTCACCCCCGGACGCAACACCCTTGCGGTGGAAGTGTTCCGCTTTTCGACCGCCAGCTGGCTGGAGGATCAGGACTTCTGGCGCTTCAGCGGCATCTTCCGCGATGTGGAGCTGACCGCCTGCCCCGAGGCCCATCTGGCCGACCTGTTCGTGCATGCGGACATGGACGGCGCCTTCCGCGCCGAGTGCAAGCTGGATCTGCCGGAAAGCGGAGCCGAGCTGGAAGCGGTGCTCACGGATGCGGAGGGCCGCGCTGTGCTCACCTTTGCGCAGGCTGCGCAAAAGGAGCTCACGCTTGCGGGCTGCGTGCCCGACGCGCAGCTGTGGAGTGCGGAAACGCCGTATCTGTACACGCTGGACATCACCCTGAAAGATCAGGATCAGGTCTATGAAGTCAGCCGCACGCGCGTGGGCTTCCGCCGCTTTGAGCTGAAGGACGGGCTGATGCTGCTCAACGGCAAGCGCATCCTGTTCCACGGCGCAGACCGGCACGAATTCTGTATGGAGAGCGGCCGCTGCGTGAGCTACGAGCACATGCTCGCTGATGTGCGCACCATCAAGCGCAACAACATCAACGCCATCCGCACCAGCCATTACCCCAACCAGACGGCGTGGTACCGTCTGTGCGATGAATACGGCATTTACCTGATCGACGAGACCAATCTGGAAACCCACGGCACATGGAGCGACGCCAGCCAGCGCGACCATGCGGTGCCCGGCAGCGATCCCGTATGGCTGCCGGCCGTGCTCGACCGCGCGCAGAGCATGCTGGAGCGCGACAAGAACCACCCCAGCATTCTCATCTGGTCCTGCGGCAACGAGAGCTTCGGCGGCAAGGACATCTTTGAAATGTCCCAGTTCTTCCGCCAGCGCGATCCCAGCCGGCTGGTGCACTACGAAGGCGTATTCAACGACCGCAGCTACAACGCCACCTCCGACATGGAAAGCCAGATGTACACCCCAGCGGCGGACATTCTGAAATTCCTGGACGAGCACCCCGAAAAGCCCTTTATTCTGTGCGAATATACCCACGCCATGGGCAACAGCTGCGGCGGCATGTTCAAGTACATCCAGCTGGAGGATATCGACCCGCGCTATCAGGGCGGCTTCATCTGGGACTTTGTGGATCAGGCGCTGCAGACCACCGCGCCGAACGGAAAGCCGCGTCTGGCTTACGGCGGCGACTTTGGCGACCGCCCCACCGACCGCGACTTCTGCGGCAACGGCCTGCTCTTTGCCGACCGCACCGAGACCCCGCGCATGCAGGAGGTCAAGTTCCTGTACCAGCCCATCCGTCTCTTCCCCGATGCGAAGGGCGTGCGCGTGGAAAACCGCAGCCTGTTCCTCAACGCCGATCAGTACGACCTTTGCTGGTGCCTCGATCGCGACGGCGTGACCATTCAGCTTGACGTTATCGAAAAGCCGGACGTGCCCGCCGGAGAGACCCGCCGCTTCGACCTGCCGCTGATGCCCATCGACCAGCCCGGCGAATATGTGCTGCATTGCGCCCTGTGCCTGCGCGAAAGCTGCAGCTGGGCCGAGGCGGGTTACAAGCTGATGCATGGCGAGAGCATCGTGGCCCGAATCGCCCGCGAGGCCGCCGCGCCCGCCGCCGACTACACCGTCTCCAAGGGGCTCAGCAACATCGGCGCGTGCAGCGATGCGTACGAAGCGCTGTTCAGCCTTGTGGAGGGCGGCCTGTGCTCCTTCCACGCGCATGACGGATTGGAGCGCATCATCACCGCGCCCGCGCTGAGCCTGTACCGCGCTCCCACCAACAACGATATCGGCAACCGTGATCATGTGGCCGAGGGACTGTGGCTGGCCGTGTCTCAGCTCAGCCGCTTCGAGCCTGTCTCCGCCGCCATGGAAGGCGGTCTGCTCACGGTGCGCTACCGCGCAAAGCTGCCGCTGGCCGATGCCGAAATGGCGCTGAGCTACACCGTGCTGGCCAATGGCCGCGTGAAGGTGGAGCTGAGCTGGCCCGGCAAGGACAACCTGCCCGACATGGAGGCCTTCGGCCTGAGCATCCGCCTGCCGCGCGAGCTGTGCAACGTATCCTACTACGGCTGCGGCCCGGAGGAAAACTACATCGACCGCATGCAGGGCGCGGAGCTTGGACTGCACAACTACACGGCGCAGGACAACCTGATCCCCTACCTGCAGCCGCAGGAATGCGGCAACCGCGAAGGCGTGCGCCATCTGGCCGTTACCGACCAGCAGCACCGCGGTCTGCTGGTGGAGATGGTGGACGCACCGCTGAGCGTGAGCGTGCTGCCCCACAGCGCCAGCGAGCTGATGGCGGCGCGGCATCAGGATGAGCTGGCTGAGCCCACCTACACCTATCTGGATGTGGCGCTGTGCCGCAAGGGCGTGGGCGGCGACAACACATGGGGCGCGCCCGTGCATCCCGAGTTCCACCTGCCCGCCCGTCAGCCCCGCCGGCTGTCCTTCATCCTCAGCGTGGTGAAATAAACGCAAACAGGGTATTCTACTTCCTCAAAGGAGGTTTTTCCCATGGATCAGGTTCTCCGCATTGGTATTTTCGGCTATGGCAATCTGGGCCGCGGCGTGGAATGCGCCATCCGCCAGAACCCCGACATGACGCTGGCCGCCGTATTCACCCGGCGCGATCCCGCAGCGCTGTGCATCCGCACAGCGGGCGTGCCCGTGTATGCAGCGCAGGAAGCCGCCGCCCATGCCAACGAGATCGACGTGCTCATTCTGTGCGGTGGCAGCGCCACCGACCTGCCCGTGCAAACGCCGCAGATGGCGCAGTACTTTCATGTGATCGACAGCTTTGATACCCACGCAAGGATTCCGGAGCATTTTGCCGCCGTGGACGCAGCCGCCCGTGCCAGCGGCCATGTGGTGCTCATCTCCTGCGGGTGGGATCCTGGCATGTTCTCACTCAACCGCGTCTATGCCAGCGCCCTGCTGCCCTCCGGGCAGGATCACACCTTCTGGGGCAAGGGCGTCAGTCAAGGGCATTCCGACGCCATCCGCCGCATCAAGGGCGTGGTGGACGCGCGGCAGTACACCATCCCCGTGCCGTCCGCGCTGGAAGCCGCGCGCAGCGGCGAGGCCGTCTCCCTCACCCCCCGCCAGAAGCATACCCGCGAATGCTTCGTAGTGGCCGAGGAAGGCGCGGATCTGGCGCGTATCGAAGCCGAAATCAAGACCATGCCCAACTACTTTGCCGAGTATGACACCACGGTGTATTTCATTTCCATGGAAGAAATGAAGGCGGAGCACAGCGGCCTTCCACACGGCGGCTTTGTGATCCGCACCGGCAAAACAGGCTGGGAAGAAGAACACCAGCACGTCATTGAGTACCGTCTCCAGCTGGATTCCAACCCGGAATTCACCTCCAGCGTACTGGTGGCGTACGCCCGCGCCGTGCACCGCATGGCGCAGCGCGGAGCCTCCGGCTGCAAGACCGTGCTCGACGTTGCCCCCGCCGACCTGTCCGTGCAGCCGCCGGAGTGGCTGCGGGCGCATATGCTGTAAGCATGCGATCTCAACACAGAAAAGCCCCGGTCTGCCGTCCTGCAGACCGGGGCTTCAGCTTGCCGAAAAATCCCATGGCGGTTTGGAGGGCCGCAGCCCTCCAAGTGTGATCGTATCGAAGCTCCTGCATCGTCTGCAGGCTTGCGGCCACCGCTCAGGTAAAGAACAGGGCGCGAATGTCTTCTTCCGTCAGGCTGCTCAGTTCCATCTCGCCCGCCATCACCACGCGGTCGAAAATGGCGCGCTTGCGCTTGCTCAGATCCGTCACCTTTTCCTCAATGGTGCCCTGCGCGATCAGCCGCAGCACATCCACATCCTTGGTCTGGCCAATGCGGTGGGCGCGGTCGGTGGCCTGATCCTCCGTGGCGGGGTTCCACCACGGGTCGTAATGGATGACCAGATCCGCGCCTGTCAGGTTCAGGCCCGTACCGCCCGCCTTGAGCGAAATGAGGAACACCTTGCCCTCGCCGCCGTTGAAGCGGTCGCACAGCTCCTGCCGCTGCTCAGGCTTGGTGGAGCCGTCCAGATACAGGCACTGCACGCCTTCGCGCGCCAGCCGCTTGCGGATCATCTGCAGCATGCCCACAAACTGGGAAAAAATGAGCATGCGCCGCTTGGAGGCAATGGCGCGGTGCACCGTCTGCACCAGCAGCTCCAGCTTGCCGCTGGTGCCTTCGTAATCGGTCAGGAAGAGCTTTGGGTGGCAGCACACCTGCCGCAGCTTCAGCAGGATGCTCAACACCTGCATGCGCGCCTTGGGCAGCGATCCCTCGTCCAGCGCCTGCCCCACATGCTGGCGCAGGGTCTGCATCAGGCCGTTGTATACCTGCTCCTGTTCCGGCGTCATGGCGGCGTAGAGGCACTGCTCCCGCTTCTGGGGCAGATCCTTGAGCACCTCGTCCTTGAGGCGGCGCATCAGGAAGGGGCGGATGCGCTCGCGCAGCTCTTCCGCATGCTCGCCTCCGCCGTAGCGGCGCAGGAAGGAAGCCTGCGTGCCCAGATAGCCCGGCAGGATAAAATCAAAGATGCTCCACAGCTCGCCCGTGTGGTTTTCCATGGGCGTGCCGGTGAGGGCGATGCGCACCTGCGCGTTCAGCTCCTTCGCCGCCACCGCGCCCTGGCTCTGCGCGTTCTTCACGCTCTGCGCCTCATCCAGCACGGCAAAGCGCAGCGGTATGTCCTTCAAGTAGTCGATGTCGCGCCGCAGGAGCGGATAGCTGGTGAGGATCACATCCACCTCCGCATCCTGCTTCAGGTCGGCAATGGTCTTGCGGCGTTCCTCCCGTGCGCCGGTCACCACACGCACCACAAGGCTTTCGTCAAAGCGCTTCAGCTCCGCCAGCCAGTGGTAGGTGAGCGACGTGGGCGTGACAATGATGCACTTC
This sequence comes from uncultured Oscillospiraceae bacterium, assembly GCA_964504385.1. GTDB lineage: Bacteria > Bacillota > Clostridia > Christensenellales > Aristaeellaceae > Limiplasma. The sequence continues at coordinate 2,381 of CAZDEF010000060.1, read as the reverse complement.
TGCGTGCCGTCCTTCCGCTTGGCTGCCGACATCGCCGCGATGATCTGCACCGTCTTGCCAAGGCCCATTTCGTCGGCCAGAATGCCGCCCATGCGCGCCTCGTACAGCGACAGCAGCCATCCGCTGCCGCGCCGCTGATAATCGGTCAGCTTCTTTTTCAGCTTGGAGGGGATGTACTTGTCCAGCCCCAGATCCCCGTCCGTCAGCGCGGTGATGGCAGCCTCTACCTCCGCGTCGGCCTCGGTCTTTGCGCCCGCCATGCGCAGCATGCTCACCATATAGGCGGCGCGGTATGCGCCAAAGCTCAGCTCCCGCGCATCCTCGTCCATCGCAGGATCGTCCAGCTGCGCCGCGTCCAGCAGCTCCTGCACCACAGGCGCAAGGCCGCTCATGTCGCGCACATCCAAAAATTCGCCGGTCTTCAGGCGCACATACTGCTGCCGCTGCGCGACCGCCTGCAGGATGGGCAGCACATCCGGCACCTGCTCGCCGCTTTCCTCCAGCAGCGCAAACACCAGCCGCCCGCCCTTCATGTGGAAGGAGGCGCGGGCCGACAGCTTGCGCGGCTTCACCTTTTCAAAATCGCTGGAGGCGTACACCTCGCACAGCTTGCCCAGCTCCGCCACGCCCTGCGTGCAGAAGGCCAGAATATCGCGCGATTTTTTCAGCACGATCTTGCCGCCGCGCACCGCAAACCCGGCGCTGGAGAAGAACTCCAGCAGCTCGCTCTCCGCGCGGCCGTCGCGCAGCAGCAGCCGGCCATCCTCCAGCGTAGGCGCGGCGGATGCGCCCTCCTGCGGCTGCGGCTGGCTGAAGGGATAGAGCACGATATCGCCGTAGTGGAACTCCACCCGCGCTTCCACGTTGCCGCCCACCAGATCCAGATAGGTCTGCGCCTTGAACGCGGCGGTGATGAGCCGCGCCCCCAGCTCAGGCGAAGGCGCTACCGTGCCCACCGTGGACAGCGCCGGCAGCAGCGTAGCCAGCGTATCTTCCGCCTCGCGCGCAGGATAGCGGAAGGAGGTGCCTTCGGTACACAGCAGCTTGCACACACGCGCCTGTGCGCTGTGCAGATGGGTCACGCGCCCTTCGCACAGCACATAGCGCGCATCGGGCGTTACCAGCTTCAGGCTTTCCGCGCCTTCCGCCTGCACCGTCAGCTCCGTGGGCGAGAGCGCCACCTGAAAGCACAGCGGCAGCTCCACCGTGCGGATGCCGTTTTGCGACTGCTTCTGGTCGCCCCGCATGAGCACAAAGGGATGCGTTTCAAAATAACGCATTGCGCCGTAGAGCAGCGCGCCGGTCATGAGCACGAAGCGCCCGTCCATGGCAGGGCCCTTTTCGCGCTCCTCCGGCTCCAACAGCGCGCCGTCTTCCCATGCGCGCAGGCTTTCGGCGCGAAGGGGGATGTAGTTCATCAGCAGGATGAGCAGGCGCTCGTCCTCGCGGGAAAAGCGCATCTGCCCCGGCCGATAGGTAAACTTGTCCGACAGGGTCAGCGGCGCGCCCAGCGCATAGCAGGTGAGCAGGTCGGCAACGTTCTTGACCGCATACAGCCGGTCCTGCCCCACCGCCAGCCCCAACCCTACCTGTCCGTCCGGATACAGGCGCACGGTGGCCGTGAGGCGCACGCTCTCGCCGCCGGGCATGGCGCGGCTGAGCGCCAGCAGCATCCGTTCACCCAGCGCGGTTTCGCTGTCCTGCTGCAATTTGCCCAGTTTGCCATCCTCGCGCGCTTTCAGCACGGCTGCCACCGCGTGGGCGCACAGTTCTTCCCGTTCGCCGCAGGTGCATGAGAACGTGCCGTTGGCATACAGCGTGACCGTGTGCGGTGGGGTGCTGCCTACGCTGTAGTGCAGCGCCGCCTCGCGCCCCAGTGTGGGCGCCACGCTCACGCTCCCGCGCCTGAACAGCTTTTCCCCCAGCTGCTGTTTTTCCACATCCGTGTGCAGAACGTCGAACAGCTCCATTTGCGCTCTCCTCTCCCAAAAGCCTAAAAAGCTTAGTTTGTACTATTTCTGTTTTTTAATGGCAGTTTCCTGCATGAAAGTGCGTTTCGCGCACAAAAAAGCAGGAATACTTGCGCCGTTTCCGGGCAGAATGAAGGGTGAAACCACGGTCAGGCAAACGGTCGAAAACCGCGCAACGCCATGACCAAACGGTCGGGCAGCTGCCATGCGTGGCGCATGGCGGTGATGGATGTGTGAGTGAAGAAAAGAAGTTTTTGTGCGGATTTTCCTCAAGCGCAGACGCTGCCGGGAAGCAGAGCTTTCGATGGCCGGGGTTTTCAAAAAGGGCCAGACGCGACATTTCATGTTGCGTCTGGCCCTCAGACCGCTGACAAAGTCGTCAGCGGTCTTTTCAAATGGGAAAAGCAAGAA
>CAZDEF010000059.1:0-15847 GCA_964504385.1 uncultured Oscillospiraceae bacterium | reverse complement strand
TCTATAAGGGGTTGAGGGGGGTGCTGGTGTGTGGAAGTGGTTACATTGGGGGGATGTTCGGGCGGATGGGGCATTGGAGGTGGTAGGGTTGTGGGGGTTTTTTTAATTTCTTTTTGGGGAGCTCTGTTGCTGAGTGAAGGGAGGTTGCTCCCCTTGCAGGGGGAGCGGTAGAGCTGCCCGCTCCGCTAGGGCCAGAGGGATGTCGGGGGGGACCCCGCACCGGTCCCCCCGAGACACCCCTCTGGACTCCCCGCCTCCCAGCAGCACCGGACATTCGCGGCGCTGAAGCGCCGCGCCTGCCCTCCGCATCGAACGTTCTTGCGCGCCGCTCCCTTCAGTCGAAGGGGCCCTTCCCTTCGACCCGGTCGCTCTGGCGTGAAGCAAGGGGTAAACCCCTTGACCCCCGTATACGAGAGGTAACTTTTCTAAGTCACGGGAAGCGTTTTCCGCGGACGCGGCGAGAACCGCCCTACTTCTGCCTTCGGCAGAGCTGGGCTGCATGTATGATAACGAAATGTAGCCCGCAGCAAGTTCCTTTCCGCGCCAGCTACCTCTCCCCCACCCGTTCCATATTCACCGTATCCTTCTCCCGCAATTTTTCCTCCAGCATTCCATGCGTTGCATAATACGTCAGTGCATCCTCTCCGGCGAATTCGTCGGGGAGCAGCAGCTCCATCTCGCCGGCTTCGCCATTCTCCCACTCGCCGGGGCGCAGGATCAGCGCGCCGGCGGCGCATGCATCGCGCAGGATCGCCTGATCGACCTCGTAGTCCTCATCATCGCGATAGGCCTGTGTTTCCATCCAGTGCAGGGTATGCGCCGTTACGCGATATTCGGCGAGCGACCATTGCACATCGGCAGTGTCCTGCTGCACATCCTGCCAAGTGTATTCCCGCTGGTACTGCGCGCCCGGTTCCAGCCAGATGAGCATGCGCACGGTCTGTCCATTCAGCTGTGCCTGATATTCGGCCAGCCAGATATCGTCATCCTTTTCGTTGCTCATTTTCACAGAAAGCTGCACCACGTCGCCCGCAAAGGTGTAATCAGCCGTAACGGTCGGCAGCTCGTCCGCCGCGCCCTGTGCAAGGGGGACGAACGCGGGCGTTGCACTGGGAAGCAGGCCCTGCTGGTTGCGGGCATCCGGCGCAGGGCGGATGCCCAGCAGCATCAGCGTAGCCGCCGCAGCGACAATGGGTACGGCAAGCAGAAGTCTGCGGCGGCGCGGGCGTTCAGCCGCGGCGGAGTGCAGGGATCGGCGCAGGCGCGCATCGGTTTCGGGAGAGGTATGCCAGTCCTCCTGAGCAGCGCGGCGGCGCATTTTTTCATCAAAGCGGTTCATCATCCATCTTCCTCCTGCAGCAGGGTTTTGAGTTGGTCGCGTGCGCGGGACAGCCGACGGCGCACGGTGGCAGGCGGGATCGCAAGAACGCTCGCGATCTCAGCCGTAGAGAGATTTTCATAATAGTAGAGGGTGAGCACCTGGGCGAAAGGCGGAGACAAGCAGCAGAGCTGCGCAAAGAGCGAATCCTGCGGGGCGCAGAACGGCGCGGCAGAAGGCTCGAACTCCGGCAGGGCGGCGCGGCGCTTTTCCCTGCGGAGCAGGTCGTAGGCGCAGCGGGCGGTGATCTTGAGCAGCCACGGCTTGATAGCGCTGGGGTCGCGGAGCGTGTGGGATCTGCGCAGGGCTTGAAGCATGGCTTGGGAAACGGCGTCCTCGGCGTTTTGCGGGTGATGGAGGATGCTGACAGCCAAGCGCAGCATGGCCGCACGGTAGGGCCATGGGTCGATCTCGATAGGCATTTGGGGTGCAGCTCCTTTCTCCGGTGTGGGGGCCTTCTATCAATAAGACGCGCAGAACGGCTGGAATGTGACAGTGGGATTCGCCCTTGCAAACATCGTTCTTGGGTGGTTTTTAACGATACAAACACAAAGACCACACAGCGACTGTTTCGTCTGCTGTGAGGTCTTTTCCTGTTTTCACATCTTTTAAAACTTGAGTATTCTCATTATGCTTCTCTGTCCCTTTGGCAGTTACTTAAGAAGCACAGTGTTGGAGCGGAAGAACTGATCGTTGAAATACATGGTGAACACATACTCGCCGGTGGGCAGCTCGCCGTGATCCAGACAGCAGCGGATGAGGGGCGTGGTGGCGTCGAAGAAGCGGGCCAAGCCGCTGTAGCGGTAGTTGCTGCCGCTGGCTTCTACATGCATCTCATCATACATGGTGTAGTAGTTGCCAGTGGGATCCTCCATGACCAGCATAGTGTTGATGGTGTGGTCTGGTACGGACTTGGCGGTTTGGTACTTGGCGTAAATATAATAGAAGAAATCGCCGTCGGCGAGGGATTGCGCGATCTTGGCAGCCGAGCCGGAATTGATGGTGGTTTTTTCCACGCTGTTGGAGGAGATGTTCTGAATCTGATTCATCTTGACGCTACCGAAGTTGAGCATGCTGGGCTGCGCGCCATAATCCCTGTAGCGTTCGGAGTAATCCACGCCGCTCCGAAAGGGATGATCATTGTAGCCTTCTTCTTCAGCCAGAGCTGCGGAAGCCCCAAGCAGCAGGCACAGCGTCAGCAGTAATGCAGCGATCTTTTTCATTTTCATTCCTCTTTCCCTGTACGGTCGATAACCGCTTTTGTATCATTATGAAATATACTACAGGATTTGTCAATCCTCGCATCAGAAAAAGTTCCGCATACGCATGGCATGCGGAACCTGATGAACGGAGCTGATCACAGCACCGTGATCTTGCTGACGCGGAACGACTGGTTGTTGAAGAACAGCGAGAAGCCGTATTCTCCGCACGGCAGCGTGCCGCCGTTTTCTTCGCGGCAGCGGCGCACGGAATCCGTCATGTCGAAGAACCAGCTGTACACTGCGTTGCGCCTGCTGTAGCCTTCGATCTCCCACTCGCCGTAGGTGGCGTAGTAGCTGCCGTCCGGCGCGGTCATCACGAGCATCGCGTTGATGAATTCGTCCTCAAAGGCCTCGCGGTAGCGCCACTTGGCATAGATGTAGAACATATTGTCGTCATCAAGCGCCTTTTCCAGCTTCGCATGGGAAGCGCGGACGACCGTGGTCTTCTTCGCATCGTACAGGTCCTCGCCGGGCACCAGATGCGCGTAGCCAAAGTTCAGCATGGTGGGTTGGGCCATGTGGTCACGATACTTCTGGTTGTAGTTCACACCCGCCTGAAAGGGATGATCCGCGGCCAGAGCCAGCGGTGCGGCCAGCGTCAGGCACAGGGTCAGCAGCAAAGCAATGATTCTCTTCATATGTACCTTTCCTTCCGTATCGATCCGCAGACCGTATCTCTGGGTCTATTATAGCCGTTTACAGGACAGATTGTCAATCATTCATTTGCATCAGAATCGCCCTGTCTGCTGGTATACATACCAGTCGCGGCCGTCCGTTTCCAGCACCAGCCGCCCGTCGCCGGTGTATCGCGTGGGCACGCCGTTCAGGTCGGCCTGATTCTGCGCCTTGCTCACTCGTTCGCGGTCGTTGGTGAAGAACACCAGTTCCGGGCTGAGCGCCTTGAAAAAGCCCGAGACCATGGCCGTTACGCCGTGATGGGGCGCTTTGACGATATCCACGTCCAGCACATCGGCGGGCAGCGTGTCCAGACACCAGCTCTGCGTATGGCCGATGATGTCCGCCGGCAGCAGCAGGGAAGCATCACCGAACTGCACATGCACGATGAGCGACCGCGCATTGGTGGAGATGCCGTCCTCCTGCCGGTAGAGCGTGATCACCGCCTCGCCCAGCAGCAGGGTATCGCCGTGAAACACCTGCACGGCGGGGATGCCGCTGCGCTGCGCCTGCCCGATGGCCTCCTTCTGCAGGCTGCTGGTCAGCACGCCCTTCTCCGTGTAGGGGTGCAGATACGCATCGGCGGTGAAGCCGTAGCGCATCAGGTAGATGAGGCCGGTGATGTGATCGTCGTGGAAATGGGTGTTGAGCAGATATTTGAAATGAGAGACGCCCAGCTCCGCCAAGGCGTCGCGCAGCGGCTCGCGGTAGGGCATGCTGCCGCCGTCCACCATCATGCTCTCGCCGCCGCATTGCAGCAGCATGCAGTCGCTCTGCGCCGCGTCAAAGGCGGTCAGCCGCAGCAGCGGGCAGGCGTACCAGTTGTCCCGCGGCGGCGCGTCGCAGTATACCTGTGCAGCCGCCGGGGGCGCGGTCAGCAGCAGCAGCGCCGCCAGCAGCGGCAGCAGCCTGCGCATCACGGCTCGCCCTTCTCGTATTCGCTGCGGCTTTCCCAGTGTGCCTGCTCCAGCGCAATATCGCGATGATTGACCGTGGTGCGGTACCCCTTCTCGCTCAACATTTGGCTGATGTATTCGGCAATGGCCACGCTGCGGTGCGCGCCGCCCGTGCAGCCGATGGCGATCACCAGCCGGTGCTTGCCCTCCGTGATGTAGTTGGGCAGCAGGAACAGCAGCATGTCCGTCACCTTTTCCAGAAAGGCCTCAGTCACCGGATGCCCCAGCACAAATTCGCGCACGTCCGCGTCCAGCCCGGTGTGGTGCCCCAGCTCCGGAATGTAAAAGGGATTGGGCAGGAAGCGCACGTCAAACACCAGATCGCCCTCGCGGGGGATGCCGCGCTTGAAGCCGAAGGACATCACTTCCACCTTCAGTGCGGGCTGTTCGTCTGCGCTGAGGACGATGGCGCGCAGCTGCTTCTGCAGGGCGCGGGGCTTGAGCGCCGTGGTGTCGATCAGGTGGGTGGCGGTCTCGCGCAGCGGCATCAGCCGTTCGCGCTCCTCGCGGATAGCCTCCTCCAGATTCAGCCCCTCCGTGCTCAGTGGATGCTCGCGGCGGCTTTCCTTGTAGCGGTTCACCAGCACCTCGTCCGAGGCCTCGATGAACAGTGTGTCGATGGTGAAGCCCACCATGCGCGCCTCGTCGATCATGCGGGTGACGGCCTTTGCGTCAAAGAACTCGCCGCTGCGGATATCCGCCGCAATGGCGATGATCGGGTTCTTCAGGCGGGAGTTCTGGCAGGCCTCCATAAACGGCACCAGCATCATGGGGGGCAGGTTATCCACGCACAGCGCGCCCAGATCCTCCAGATAGCGAATGGCCACCGTCTTGCCCGCGCCGCTCATGCCGGTCAGGATCAGATACTTCATATCTCACAGCACCTCTTTGGTAAGATTCAAACGAAGTCCGGCGATGTTTCCTCGCCGATGATGCGCACCTCCGGCTCCAGGGACACGCCGGTCTTTTCCAGCACGATACGCTGCACCTGCGCGATCAGCGCCAGATAATCCGCCGCAGTGCCCTGCTGGTCGTTCACCAGAAAGCCCGCGTGCAGGGTGGACACGCTCGCGCCGCCCACGCGCAGCCCCTTCAGGCCGCACTGGTCGATGAGCGTGCCGGCAAAATGCCCCTCCGGCCGCTTGAAGGTGGAGCCGCAGCTGGGCAGCGATATCGGCTGCTTTTCGCGGCGGCGGGCGTTGAATTCGCGCATGGCGGCGCGGATGATATCCTCGTCGCCCTTTTCCAGCGTCACCGTCACGCCGGTCACCACGTCCGGCTCCGCCTGCTCGTTCAGGCGGCTGCGGCGGTAGCCGAACTGCATGTCTTCATTGCTGTAGCAGGCGGCGCTGCCGTCGCGGCTGCACACTGTCACCTGCGCCACCACATCCTTCATTTCGCCGCCGTAAGCGCCCGCGTTCATAAAGACCGCGCCGCCCACCGTGCCGGGAATGCCCGCGGCAAATTCCAGCCCCTTCAGGGCGGCGTTGGCGGCGGCGTTGCTCAGCTTGGTGAGCGTGGCGCCGGCCTGCGCGCTCAGCGCCCAGCGCCCGTCGCCCAGCGGCACGGGATCGCTCACCGCGTCAAAGCCGGGGCCGGTCAGCAGCACCATGCCGCGGATGCCTCCATCGCGCACCAGCACATTGCTGCCATTGCCGATCACCGTCACGGGCACATGGCACTCGGCAGCCGCCAGCAGCGCGCTGCGCACCTCCTGCGCCGACTGCGCCTGCACCAGCACATCGGCCGGGCCGCCCAGCCGCAGGGTGGTGTAGCGGCTCATGGGTGCGGAAAGAAGGATCTGTTTTTTGGAAAAGGTCTGGCGCAAACGCGCGATCAGTTCTTCGTGCTGCATGGTGCCTCCTGTGATGCGGGATGATGGAAAATTGTACCGCAGGCGCGGCGGTTTGTCAAAGGCTCATTCCATCGAAACAAAATGGAAGATGTAGACGCTGCCGTATTCCGACCAGATCTCGTAGTCGATGCCTCCGCCCAGCTTTTCATTCAGCCAGTCGAGGATGACCGTGGGCGGCGGATCGATGCGGCCGGAGACCACGAACACATCCTCGCGCAGGAAGGTCTCGGGGTCAAAGTTCTCCAGATCGATGCCGAAGCTTTCGAACAGCTCGGTGTTCTCACGGCTGTGCATGCCCCAGCCGCCCCAGAAGGTTAGGTTGTGCGGCATGCCCTCGGAGTAATCGGGGAAGGCGCGCAGATCCGCGCCGGTCATGGTCAGGTCGTAGATAAACAGGCTTTCCGGTTCGCCCAGCGCGTATTCCTCCATATCGCCGAATGCATCGCCCAGTGCCAGATTGCTCTCCTCATCGGGCAGCAGAGGCGGCAGCACCTGCGCCACGCACTGCGCGGAGTAGCCCACGCCCGCCGCCGCCACGACCAGCGTCGCGATCAGCCCGGCCTTGCCGCTTGGCAGCGCGCCGGGCAGCAGGCAAAACGCCATGGCCGCAAAGGGCAGCGCCGCCATGAGCACGCCGCGGATGGGCAGTCTGCCCTTCCAAGCCAGATAGCACAGCATCGCTAGCATCAGGCCAAAGCCCAGCGCCAGCGCACAGGCCGTTTTCCAGCGCTTGCGCAGCAGGCAGCCCAGCAGCGCGGCCGCGCCTATACCGGCCGCCAGCAGCAGACAGGCCCTGTCCACCGGATTGGCAGCGTAAGCATCGCGAAGCGTAGCCAGCATCTCCTGCACATGCGCGCCAAGTGGAAGCGCCTGTGTTTCCTCCACCACAGCCAGCGCGTTTTCAAACGATTCCGTGGTGATGGAGCTGTCCAGAAAGCACCAGTTGGCCACCATCTGATGCGCGGCCTCGCTCCACCCGGCGGCCTCCACCGCCTCCTGCGGCAGCTGGGCTGCGCTGTGGTAATCCGTCAGCTCGATGCGCGCCTTCTGCCACGCCAGATGGCCGCTCATGCCGTTGAGCGCGATCTCCGCCTCCCGCGCGCCCGCCATGCCGCCCATCACCAGCGCCACCGCCAGCAGCGCGGACAGCATGGGCTTCATGCTGCGCTTGCGGCCAAAGCCGTAGTCCGCCCACGCGATCATCAGCCACACAAGGCCGCAGAAGGCCAGCACCGCCAGCGCGGTCATCTGTCGCAGCGCATAGCCCAGCACCACCAGTGCCAGCGCGCCCAGCATGCCCCGGAAGGTCTTGCCCTCCTCCGGGTCGATGGAGAGCATCTGCGCCGCCGCAGCCGCGCCCAGCATGCCCGCCGTCTGCGTAAACGTGAGGCGGGCAACGTACTTCAGCCCCAGCACAGCCATGAACATGGCCGCAAACACCGCGCCCAGCCACAGCGGCTTCTGGTGCTTCACAAAGCACTGCATCACGCTCTTGCCGATCACGCACAGCGAGAGGAACAGAAAGGCCAGCTGCATCCATGTGAACCACGGCACCGTGGGCGCAAGCGTGCCCAGCCAGTGCAGCGGCCACGCCAGCAGCCCGTGCACATAAATGTGAAAGCTGGCCGGACGGCCCGTTTCATAGCCCATGAACATGCGCAGCGTGGTGGCGTCATCGTTGAGGGCGTAGCGTACTTCCAAACAGCCGAAGATCACAGCGAACAGCGCCGCCGTCATGCCAAGGGAAAGCACCCATGCCATGCGCCGTGCGCGGGACGGATTCTTCATCTTCTTCTCATCCTTTCGGGGGACAAACCTCCCCTGTTTATTGTATTCGACCCGCAGGGCCTCTCTCCCTCTTGCGCCCCGGAAAAGGAGGGGATTGCGCGAAGCGCCTGAGAATGGTATCATCAAAGCACGCGCTCCGCCGCGCGTCACTCTGAACACAGAAGGAAGCGATCCGCCACGCGCCGCACATTTTCCGGCATCCTTGCCATTCTGCTCTGTCTGCTGCCGCTGTGCGCCTGCGCTGAGCAGCCCGACCCGGAAGCCGCCATCGCAAGCGCCCTGCGCCGCTTCGACACGCTGGGCGCTTGCGTGGCCGTGTTCCAAAACGGCGAGATCACCAACGTGATCACCTATGGGCAAAAGCGCATCGGCGGCGAGGACATCACCGCTGACACGGCGTTTCAGGTGGGCAGCATTTCCAAGATGGTGGCCAACATCGGCCTGCTGCTGCTGCTGGACGAGCAGGGCATCCCCTTGGATGCTGAGATCGGCGACATTCTGGGCTACCCCGTGCGCAACCCCGCCTACCCGGACGAGCCCGTCACCCTCCGCCAGCTCATGACCCACACCGCCTCCCTGCGCGACGGCGCGGATTACCAGTCCGCCATCGCGGGGCGCGTCACGCCGCTGTCCACCGTGCTGGGCGCGCGCGCCAGACGGCATTTCTACGCCGCCTGCAAGCCCGGCGCCAAGCGCATGTATTCCAACTTCGGCGGCGGCCTCATCGGCGTGCTCATCGAAAAGCTATCCGGACAAACGCTGGATGATTACCTGCAGGAGCATCTGTTTGCGCCGCTGGGCGTGACGGCCGCCTATCAGGCCGCGCTCCTGCCCCCGGACGTGCCCACCGCCGACCTGTTCCGCATGCCGGAAAAACGCATCGCCAAAACGCTGCGCGACGACACCGCCTGCGTGACCGTGCCCGACCCCGAGAGCCACTATTATCTCACCGCCGGCAAGCTCATCCTCTCTGCGCCGGATCTGGCTAAGATCCTCATCACGCTGTGCGACGGCGGCGAATATCAGGGGGAAAGCATCCTGCCGTCCTCCATCGTGCGGGAGATGACCACCGTGCAGGATCACATCGGCTCCGTGCAGTGCGACAGCGGCAGCGGCCTGTTTCTGAATATCCTCACCGATACGCAGGTGGAGGGGCGCACCCTGTATGGCCATGGCGGCAAGGCCTACGGTATGATCTGCGCCGCCTATTTCGACCCGACCGACCGCACCGGCGTCGTCCTGCTCACCAACGGCTGCAATGATGACCGCATGCACAACGGCGTGGGGATGATCGGCCGCAGCGTGCTCACCCTGTGTTACGAGCACCTCATCGACCCCGTTCTGGCCGCGCGCGATCCCTTTGAGGTACAGTAGGTATCAAACCCCCCAATCGGCTGCATACTATCCCTGAGCTTTTTCAACAGCGGAGGATGGTATGCAGCCGGTCTTTTTTCATGATCTCAAACGCAACAGAGCCCTGCTGCAGCAAATGCTGCATCTGGACGAAAACAGCGATATCGTCCAGCGCTCCTTCACCGCCATGGGGCTGGACTGCGTGCTGTACTATGTGGACGGCTTTGCCTCCAGCGCGTGGATGGCGGATTATGTGCTACGCCCGCTCATGCACTGCAGCGCGCCGCTGCGCGGGCAGGCTGCGCTGCAGGCCGCGCAGCAAAGCCTGATCGCCATTCCGGAGATCCAATGCATGACCGACCCCGCACAGGCGGCGGACGCGCTGATGCACGGCCTGTGCATGGTGCTGATGGACACTGCCAACGCCGTGCTGATGATGGACGCGCGCTCCTATGTGAAGCGCTCCATCTCCACCCCGCAGACGGAAACGGTGGTCATCGGCCCGCACGAGGCTTTCACCGAGCCGCTGCGCGACAACCTGACCCTGCTGCACCGGCTGCTGCCCACGCAGGAGTTGATCTGCCGCATGGACAGCGTGGGCACGCAGATCTCCGCCAAGCTGTGCATCTGCTATCTGCGCGGCGTGTGCCCGCAGGAGACGGTGGACGAGATCGCGCGCCGCATCCACGGCTGCGCGGTGGACGATGTGCTGAACATCGGCGTGCTGGCGCAGCTGATCGAGGACGACCCCATGGCCCCGCTGCCGCAGACCGTCACCACCGAGCGTCCCGACCGCGCGGTGAGCTTTCTGCTGGAGGGGCAGTGCGTGCTCCTGCTGGACGGCAGCCCGCGCTGTCTGGCCATGCCCATGAACCTGTGGCACCTTTTCCACGCGCCGGACGACAGCTACATGCGCTGGCAGTACGGCACGTTCATGCGCGTGCTGCGCGCGCTGGGCGCGGGGCTGGCGCTGCTGCTGCCCGCGCTGTTCCTCAGCGTGGTGATGTACCACCCCATCGCCCTGCCCATGAGCCTGCTCACCAACATCATTCAGAGCCGCAGCATCGTTTCCATCAGCCTGTTCACCGAGACCATGCTCATGCTCACCGTGTTCGGCCTCATCAACGAAGCCGGCACGCGCATTCCGGGGCTGCTGGGTTCGTCCTTCGGGCTGGTGAGCGCGCTGATCCTTGGCACGGCTGCGGTGGATGCGGGGCTGGTCAGCTCGCTGCTGCTCATCGTGGTGGCGCTCAGCGGCCTTGGCAGCTACGCCCTGCCGGATTACTCGCTCAGCTTCGCCTTCCGCATGGGGCAGATGGCGCTGGTGATCGCAGGCGGACTGATGGGGCTGTCGGGCGTGTGTCTAGCGCTGCTGTTTCTGGCGCTGCGCGTGGCGGGCATGCAGAGTCTGGGCCGCCCCTATCTGTCCCCCACATCGCCCCGCCGCGCGCGCAACCCGGACAGGGTGCTGCGCGCGCCCGTATACCGGCAGCGGCTGCGCGGCGATCTTGCCGATCCGCTGCACATGCTGCGCGCATGGGGCCGCATGCGCCGCTTTGACACAAGGAGGAGACCATGATGTTTCAAACCCGCACGCGCGTACACACGCAGGCGGCGCAGCAGCAGGAGCGGCAGGCGGGCTACTGCGCGGCGCTGCGGGCCATGGCGGCGGTGCAGCTGGGGGCGCAGCTGCTTTTGTGGATCACTTTTTTCGGCTATGACCGGGTGCAGCAGACGGTGTGGCAATCCGCCCTGATGACCGGGCCGGTCATGGCGGCGCTGTATCTGCTGTGGAAAAACGCCGCCCCGAACCGCTGGGCGGCGCTTGCGCTGCTGCCTTGTCTGCAGCTGGATGCATGCCTTGCGCTGCTGGCGCTGAGCGGCCTGATCGCACAGGCCATTCCTCAGTACCCGGCGTGGGTGGGGGCCGTCGTGCCCTGCGCGGCGTGCGTGCTCACCGTGCTGCGCGCCGGTACGCGCGGCGTGGGCTATGGGGCCAAGCTGTTCCAATGGCTGCTGCTGGGGCTGTTCGTGCTCTCCACCGTCTTTTTGCGCGCCAGCGACCGCGCCGACCGCCTGTGGCCCATTCTGGGCAGCGGGCTGGGGCCGACCGCGCTGGCAGCGCTGGCGGGCGTGGGCAGCGTGTGGGGCACGGCGCTGCTCTTTGCCCTGCCGCAGGAAGGCCAGCCGCCGCAAAAGGCGCTGCGCTGGGCGCTAATCCCTTGGGTGTTGGGCTGCGTGTGGGCGCTGTGGTTCGGCTTCGTGCGGCCATGGGCTGCGGGCGATGCGCTGGCTGTGGCCGAAAAGATGATGGGGCTTGCGCGCCACGCCATGAGCGTGATGCTCTACGAGCTGGCCGGGGTGCTGTGGCTGCTCTTGCTGCCGCTGGCGCTGTGCGGCTGCGCCGTCTCCACCGAGCTGCTGATGCGCCGCGCATGGCCCCGGCTGCCGCGCCCATTCCCCGCTGTGGTGGCGCTGCTGCCCTCCTGCCTGATGCTGCTGTGCGACGCGGGACAGGCGCTGCGCGTGCTGGAGACCTTGCTGCCCTACCGCGCGCCGGTGGCGCTGGCATGCGGCGCAGCGCTGTGCGTGCTGCGCGGAAAGGGAAAGAAATGAAAAGAATCCTTCTGCTGCTCCTGTGCGTGCCGCTGCTGTCCGGGTGCAGCTTTGTGACCATGGAGCGGCAGATCTATCCCATCTGCATGAGCATCGACCGCACGGAGGACGGGCGCTTTCTGGTGGGCGTACAGGCCCCGCGCGCCACGCAGGGGAACGGCGCCAGCTACGAGCTGATCGCCGCACAGGGCGACGACCTGCCCAGCGCGCTGCGCACGCTGTGCGCCTCCACCCCCTATCCGCTCAACTTCAGCCAGATCCGCCTGTGCGCCGTGGGCTATCCGCTGGCCGCGCAGACGGAGCTGCGTTCGCTCCTGCGTGTGCTGCTGGAATTGCCCACCATGCGCCCAAACGCCTATGTGTCCATCGCCATGGGCAGCGCGCTGAAGGTGCTGGAAAAGCAGCAGCCGGACTTTGGCACCCGGCTGAGCACCCACCTGAGCCTGCTGCTCACCCGTGCCCGGCAGGAGCGCCTGCTGCCGGACAGCACGCTGTCCTCCTGCGTGCGCGAACTCAGCGACGGCCGCAGCGATCCGCTCATCGGCGTGTGTGCGGTCAACACGCGCCTGCTGCCGGAGGAGGAACGCGGGCAGTCGTCCTCCGGCGGGAGCGGAGGCGGGGGCGACAGCGGAGGCGGCGAAAGCGCGTCCGCCCCGGCCTTTGCGCTGGGCGAGCCGTGGAGCGATGCGCTCCTGCCCGAAAACGTGCTGGCCGGGCTCATCCCCCATGACAGCCAGAACCCGGTGGAATACTTGGGCGCAGCCACGGTGAGCAGCGGCCGCGTGAGCGGCGTGCTGACGGCGAACCAGACCCAGCTGGTGCTGCGCCTGCTGGACGAAGCCACCCTGCGCACGGCCCGCAGCGGCGAGGGGCTGCAGCTGCAGATCCTGCTGGACGCGAACAGCCCGCTTGCGCAGGAGACGGAAGCGATCGGCGATGTCGTGCGCCATCTGCAGGCGCTCGGCTGCGACGCGCTGCTGTTCGGCTGCCGCTGCTCCATGGGCTTTGCCACGCAGGCTGCATGGGAGGCCTACGGCTTCCGCCAGCGCTATGCCGGCGCAGACGTCGCCGTGCGGTAGCGCAGCGGTTTTGCGCATGCTCCATCCATTGGATAGCAACGCGGTCGATCCCTCCGGTCGGCCGCGTTTGTCTGTTTCGACGCTTCATGCTTCGTAAAACTTTTGTCATAGTATTGTAAAATCTCGTGCAATCCGTTATAATACCCGTGTACGCGTATGAAACTGCGCGTGTTTGGCGACCTTTTCGCTTGATTTTGAATTCACAGATAAGGGGCGTTCGTATGCTCAATCCGCGTCAGGTAATCACGGCTCTCAAGCAGAACATTGGCAAGGTCATTGTCGGCAAGGATGAAGTCATCGAGCTGTTGCTCATCGCGCTGCTGTGCAAGGGCCATGTGCTCATTGAGGACGTGCCCGGCACCGGCAAGACCACGCTGGCCTCCGCACTGGCCAAATCGCTGGACTGCTCGTTCAACCGCATCCAGTTCACCCCGGACGTGGTGCCCAGCGACATCACCGGCTTTACCATGGTCAACATGAAGACCGGCGAGATGGAATTCCACCCCGGCTCCATCATGTGCCAGATCGCACTGGCGGACGAGATCAACCGCACCTCGCCCAAGACCCAGTCCGCTCTGCTGGAGGTCATGGAGGAGTATCAGGTCACGGTGGACGGCGTCACCCATCCACTGCCCAAGCCCTTCATGGTGCTGGCCACCCAGAACCCCGGCGAATTCGTGGGCACCTATCCCCTGCCGGAGGCGCAGATGGACCGTTTCTTCCTGCGCATCTCCATGGGCTATCCCACGCTGGAGGAAGAAATGGCCGTGCTGGAGCGTTTCAGCGGCACGGTGAAGCCGCAGGCCAGCCTGACCCCCGTGTGCTCCGGGCGCGATATCATCGCCCTGCAGGACATGATCGGCACGGTGTACTGCTCCAAGGAAGTGCGCCACTATGTGGCCAACATCGCCGCCATGACCCGCACGCACCCCAGCCTGCAGCTGGGCGTGTCCACCCGCGGCGCCATCGCCCTCATCCGCGGCGCGCAGGCCTGCGCCCTGCTCAATGACCGCGATTACATCCTGCCGGAGGATGTGCAGCGCATGGTGCTGCCCGTGCTGGCGCACCGCATCACCCCCAACCCTGAGGCCAAGATGAAGGGCATTTCCGCCGAGCGCATTCTGATCGCCGTGGTGGAAAACGTGCCCGTTCCCCTGCGCCTTAGCTGAGCGCATCCGCGCCGCCCTGTGCGATTCTTTGCGAAAGGAGGACACTCATGAAGCGGGCCAATCTTACCTTGGGCGCGTGCTTCGGCTTTTTTCTGCTGTGCGCGCTTTCGATGGGCAACCGCACCTATCTGCTCATTTCCATCATCATTGCACTGGCGTGGGTGTTTTCCTATGCCAGCGTGCGCATGGCGGAAAAGAGCGTGAAGGTGGAAAACGCCCTGAGCGGCGTGAAGGTGAACCGCGGCGACGTGGTGGCCATGGACATTGCGGTGAGCCACCGCAGCCCGCTGCCCATCGCGCCGGTGGCGCTGCACATGCGCGCCACGTCCAACACGCCGGCGGGCACCATTCACCTTACCCAGCTGGGCAAGCGCCGCCAGCGCGTAACGCACAAATTTGCCGCCGACCATGTGGGCGCCATGTTTCCCGGTGTGGACAGCTATGTGGTGAGCGACGTATTCGGTTTTTTCAAGCGCGAGCATCAGCCCGACATGGCCGGGCAGGAGCTGCTGGTGCTGCCGGTCCCCTTTGATGTGGAGCCGCTCACCTTTGCCGCCGGCGACATGGGTGTGGAGACCATGAAGCGCGCCATGGAGGATCCGTCCTCCCCGGCGGACATCCGCTCGTGGCAGCAGGGCGACCCGCTCAAGCGCATCCACTGGAAAGCCACCGCCCGCAAGCGCGAGCTGATGGTGCGCCAGTTTGAGGAACCGGCGCTGCCCGATGCGCTGATCCTGATGGACACATCGCCGCCTCACCTGTCCCCCGGCGTGGACGAGGCGCGCAAGCCGTTCCTTTGCGACGCCATGCTGGAGACGGCTGCCTCCGTGGTGGCTTGTCAGATCCGGCAGGACAACAATGTGCGCATGCCGCTGGTAGGCGACCGGCCGATGGAATATTCCAGCCGGATGGGGCTGCCGCTGCTGCTGGAGGAGCTGGCGCGCTGCACCTTCAACGAGCCGGAGCGTTTTGAGCGCGTGATGATGATGCAGCTGGGCGAGATGCGCAAGAACGGTGCGGTGGTGGTGATCACCACGCGCTTACGTTCCGAGATGGTGGATCTGATCATCCGCATGAAGCGCATGGGGCCGAATGTACGGTTATATTTGGTCACGTTTGATCCGGAGGAAGAAGCCGTCCTGCCGCTGGTAGCGCGTTTACAGCAGGCGTATGTGGAAGTGAATTATGTAACGCCGCAGGGGTAACGCTGCATTGCGGGGGTATTGTTGTTGCCGTATGGGGCGGCAACGGCCCCCTTTTATGTTGTTTGTGGTGCAGGCTGTTTGCTTTTAGAAATGCTGTGCGTCTGCACACGCGCCGCTTCCTTACAGCTATTATTTACGCGGAACAGGAGATGCCTCCGGCGGCCAAGGAGATCAGGGGGAACGTCGAGGTTCCCCGCCCTTCGGGCCTTTATTGTACCGGAACATGTGCCCACCGCAGGTGCCTCCTTGGATCCTCCTTCCCCCCTCCCCGACAAGGGGCACGGCCCCTTGACCCCTGTATGTTCTATTGTTCTAAGTTTCGTACCGTTGTGCTGATTGAATTCTGCGTCCGTACACGCCCTCCAACATCAGCACCAGCCTTCGGCTGACAGCTGATGTTGGAGGGCTGCGGGTGCGGCAAGGAACTTGCCGCAGGCTACCTTTGCTTTCCAATGATACCCTACAGTAGCCCAGCTCTGCCGAAGGCAGAAGTAGGGCGGGTCTCGCCGCG
>CAZDEF010000058.1:0-16341 GCA_964504385.1 uncultured Oscillospiraceae bacterium | reverse complement strand
CTGCCTTCAACGTAAAGAGCTCTCTGTTTGACGGCAAGACCGTGGAGCAGGCCAACGCCATGCGCGAAGCTTTCTCCAAGCTGATCGATCGTCAGTACATCATCGACACCGTGGCCCAGACCGGCCAGCAGATCGCTACCACCTTCATCCCCGCTGGTATGATGGACGGCAACGGCGGCGTGTTCAAGGCCAACGATGATGCTTACACCTACCCCGTGGACGATGGCTACTACGGCGTGGATGTGGACGTGGAAGGCGCTATCGAGCTGCTGAAGACCGCCGGCTTTGAGTTCGACGCCAACGGCATGCTGTCCGCCAACACCCCCATCAACATCGAATACCTGACCAACGAGTCCTCCGGCCACATCGCCGCTGCCGAGTGCATGCAGCAGGACTTCGCCGCTGTGGGCATCAACATGACCATCCGCGTGTGCGACTGGAACGTGTTCCTGCAGGATCGTAAGGACGGCAACTTCGACTTCGCTCGCGAAGGCTGGATCGCCGACTTCAACGACCCCATCAACATGCTGGAAATGTGGATCACCGATTCCGGCAACAACGACTGCCAGTTCGGCCGCTGATCAGCCTATCTGACAAGGCGTAAATTCCTTGTTCCCCGCCCCATGCGTTGCAAAACGCATGGGGCGGTTTTTTCGTTGTGCACAGCCTTGACATCGCTTTCACTGCGGTGTATAATGCAAATAATGTTATAAAAGTTTGTTTTCAAACCAAACACTCCATTCGCGTGAAAGAAGGGTAGCTCAATGCAAAGGCCTGCTGCAGTCGCGCGGAAAAGCAGCCTGCGCACGCTTGCACAGCGTGTGTGGCAGCATCGCGCCATCTACTCGTTGCTCATTCCCGGCCTCATCTGGTACATCGTGTTCGCCTACCTGCCCATGGGCGGGTTGTCGCTGGCCTTCAAAAGCTACAAGGCCAATTTGGGGATCTGGGCCAGTCCATGGGTGGGGCTGCAGAACTACGAGTATGTTTTCCGCGACGCCGCCTTCTGGCAGTCCATCTGGAAGACCATCTACATCAACATCGGCCGCATGATCGTGCAGTTCCCCGCGCCCATCATTCTGGCGCTGGTGCTCAATGAATTCCGCATGACGCGCTACAAAAAGCTGCTGCAGACCGTATACACCTTCCCGCACTTCCTGTCGTGGGTGGTAGTGGCCAGCATCATGACCAACATCCTGTCCATGGAAGGCTTTGTGAACGGCGTCATCCGCATGCTCGGAGGGGAAGCGTACTCCTTTCTGGGCACGGCCAGCACCTTTGTGCCGCTCATGTATGTCACCGATATCTGGAAGTACTCCGGCTACGGCTCCATCATCTATCTGGCCGCCATCTCCGGCATTGAGCAGGAGCAGTACGAAAGCGCCGACATCGACGGCGCAAACCGCTGGCAGAAGCTGTGGCGCATCACGCTGCCCAGCATCATGCCCACCATCGTGGTCATGTTCATCATGACCAGCGGCACGCTGATGAGCCTCGGCTTCGACCAGACCTTCAACATGAGCAATGCCGCCGTGAAGAACGCGGTGGAAGTGCTGGATATGTACATCTACCGCATCACGTTTGAATCATCCGCCAACTTCTCGTTCTCCACGGCTGTCAGCCTGCTGCGCTCGGTGGTCAACTGCATCATTCTGGTGCTGGCCGACGTGCTTTCGCGCAAGATGGGCGGCGGCGGACTGCTGGGTTAAAGGAGGGATCGCACCATGGCTTTACACCGTGAAAAAAAGGTTCATTCCAAGCGCCTTGGCTGGCCGGATGCAGTGCTGTTCGTGCTGCTCACCTGCTGGCTGCTGTGCATCCTGCTGCCCTTCATCAACGTCATTGCCGTCTCCTTTTCCACCTATACGGAATATCTCCGCCGTCCCACCATGCTGTGGCCCAACGAGCCCACGCTGAAGAATTATTACGACCTGATCGAGGACGGACGCATCTGGATCGGCTACCGCACCACGCTTACCATCGAGGCCATCGGCATCCCGCTCAGCCTGTTCCTGACCACCTCGATGGCCTACGCGCTCAGCCGGCGTTTTCCCGGCAAGCGGTTCTTCATCATCTTCGTGCTGATCACCATGGTGTTTCAGGGCGGCATCGTGCCCACCTACCTGCTCATCAAGGAAATGAAGCTGACCAACACGCTGGCCTCCGTCATTCTGGTAACAGGCATCAACACCTTCTACATGATCCTGGTGATGAACTACTTCAACAGTCTGCCTGAATCGCTGATGGAATCGGCCCGGCTGGACGGGGCGGGGGAGTGGAACATCCTCTTCCGCATCGTGCTGCCGCTGTCCACGCCCATCCTGGCCACCATCGTGCTGTTCTACGCTGTGGATAAGTGGAACGAGTGGTACTTCGCCAAGATCTTCATCCGCAAAAACAAAATGCAGACCCTGCAGATGGTGCTGCGCTCCATGGTGATCGATTCCTCCGTGGCCACGCAGGCCACTGCCGAGATCAAGGACAAGACCTTCACCAGCGGCCTGAAGATGGCTGCGGTGGTGGCCACCATGACCCCCATCATGGTGGTGTTCCCCTTCCTGCAAAAGCACTTTGCCAAAGGCATTATGGTGGGTGCAGTGAAGGCCTGATGTGTTTCTCCGGTCGGGCTGGCATGCCCGATCAGAAAATATGATTGTAAGGAGGATCCCCCGAATGAAACTCAACAAGGTATTGGCACTGGTTCTGTGTGCCGCAATGCTGCTGTCCATGTGCAGCTTTGCCGGCGCTGAGGCTGCCGACGACTGGTTTGCCGACAAAGACTTCAGCGAGCGCATCACCATCAGCTATGCGTCCGTGCAGGTCGACGACACCAAGAACTACTACAACAGCGACGAATGGTGCAAATGGTGGGGCGACAAGTTCAACGTTGAATTTGAGATCACCTCTCTCACCTGGGACAACTGGGGCGAGAACCTGCGCATCTGGATCAACGCGGCGGATATGCCCGACTGGTGCGTGTGGAACTACGACCACGGCGATCTGGCCAACTATGTGGATCAGGGTCTGGTGAAGCAGCTGCCCGATGACTGGAAGGAAAAGTACCCCAATGTGGCCGCCGCGCAGGAACGCTGCCAGCTGGCCGCGCTGGACGAGGAGCTCTTCGGCGGCACCTATGTGCTGGTGCGCCCCAACTACGCGCTGAACTTCCCGGCCGAAAAAGTGACCGACCACATCAGCTGCTACATCCGCAAGGACTGGGCCAAGGCTGTGGGCGTTGAGATCAACTCCGGCGACGTCATCACCCTGCCCGAGCTGTACGATCTGGCCGCCAAGCTGAAGGAAGCCAACCCCGGCAACGTGGAGGGCGACTTCTATCCCATCACCGCCCGCACCGGCTACATGTCCTGGCTGATCCAGTACAACGATGCGTACTCCGGCGTGGCCGCCACCCAGAAGCCCTACTACATTGGCGAAGACGGCCTGTATCACTGGGGCGGCGCCAACGAAACCGTCGGCGAAGCGCTGAAGATGGCCAACGATGCCTACAAGGCTGGCCTGCTGCATCCCGAATTCTACACCATGTCCGATCCTGACGACGTGGCCCGCTTCTACTCCGCCGGCACTTCCGCCATCACCATCACCGAAGGCATGGCCTACAAGATGGACGAATTTGCCACTTCCATGAAGAAGGATCTGGGGCTGGACTTCAACGAAGCTGTGGCCGTGGTGGCCGTGGCCGGCGCGGATGGTCTGGTGCATGCGCAGTCCGCCCAGAACTACTGGGGCGCTAACCTCTTCTCCCCCGACATTGACGACGAAGTGCTCGAGCGCATCCTCTACATGATGGATTACTCCGCTTCCCTCGAGGGCCAGGAGCGCATCCACTACGGCATCGAAGGCGAAGACTATGTGAAGAACGAGGACGGCACCGTCACCCGCACGCTGGATATGGACGTGGATCTGTGGGACAAGTACGCCATGCTGCCCGTGTATGTCAACATGATTGTCCTCTCCGACGACTTCCAGTTTGACAACCCCGCCTACAGTGCTGAAAACCGCGCCGTGTGCAAGGCGCTGCACGAGGCCCGCGCCGCAAACTCCACCGAAGCATCCTTCCCCTCCGCCATCGACTGGACGCCCATCCTGCACTCCTCCATGGCGGTCACCATGGCCAGCATGACCTATGAGGATGAATACGCCAACCTGATCGTGGCCGAGGGCGACGTGATGGAGAACTGGCAGAAGTGGGTCAACGAAAAGATGAACCTCATCCAGCCCGTGCTTGATGAGCTGAACGCGAAGATCGCCAAGTAAAAGCGAAATTCAGTTCCGGTTTTTCCGCCCGCCGCAGTCATTCCTGCAGCGGGCGTTTTGCATAGGCCGGGGACAGGGGCGCGTTTGCGGACATGCAAAAACCCCTCCCGCCGCAGGTCGTGACTGCGGGGGAGGGGGATCGTTCGGTGGATGGTTACTTTCCGCTGCAGTGGCATCCGCCCTGCGCGCCGCATTGCTTGGCGTAGGGGCAGCCCACGCATTTCTCGCCGCGCTTCTTGGCGCGGTAGATGTATCCAGCGGCTACGGCCAGCACGGCCAGCAGCACCAGGATCACGATCAGATCAGCCATACGGTTCTCCTTTGGGTACGTTCACTTACGCCTTGGCCTTCAGCTCGTACTCGGACTGCAGGCTGCGGTCGGCCTTGCGGATGAGGTGCACCAGCACGGCCACCATGGCCGCCACAGCGATGAGACCGGGCAGGAAGCCAGCGCCGAAGGAACCGGTGGTGATGAGCGTGCCGACCTGGAACACCAGATAGCCGATGGTGAAGCCGGTGCACAGCTGCATCGCGATGCCGCCCCACAGCCACTTCTTATCCTTCATTTCGGAGTTCATCGCGCCGATGGCGGCGAAGCAAGGCGGGGTGTACAGGTTGAACATCAGGTAAGCCAGCGCAGCCACCTTGGTGATGGCGAACACCGTGGCGACCTCGGCGCCAGCGCCCTCCATCAGGGCCAGCTCCTCGGTGTCGATCAGGTTCTCAAGGCCCACAAAGCACACGGCCAGCGTGCCCACAACGTTTTCCTTAGCGATGAAGCCGGTCACGGCGGCAGCCGCCATCTGCCAGCTCAGCACGCCGATGACGGGCACCAGCACATACGCGAAGGGATGAGCGATGGAAGCGAGGATGGACTGCTCGGCGCTTTCCGCCACCTGGAAGCTCCAGGTGAAGGTCTGCAAGATCTGCACGGCGGTGTTGCACAGCAGGATGATGGTGGCGGCCTTCACGATGTAGGCCTTGCCGCGGCTGCACATGGAGATGAACGCGCGCTTGAGGCTGGGCACCTTGTATTCCGGCAGCTCCATGATGAAGAAGCTCTTGCGGTTCTTGTAGCCCGCCACCTTGTTCACCAGCAGCGCGCCCACGAAGATGAGCAGGATGCCCACGAAGTACATCAGCGTGCCCACCCAGGAAGCATCGGCAAAGAACGCGCCGGCAAACAGGGAGATGACCGGCAGCTTCGCGCCGCAGGGCATGAAGGGGGTGAGCATGGCCGTGGCCTTGCGCTCACGGTCGTTGCGGATGGTGCGGCAGGCCATTACGCCGGGGATGGCGCAGCCGGTGCCGATGACGAAGGGAATGACGGATTTGCCGGAGAGACCCACCTTCTTGAAGATGGGGTCAAGCACGACGGACACACGCGCCATGTAGCCGCAGTCCTCCAGCAGAGCCAGCAGGAAGTACATGACCATGACCAGCGGCAGGAAGCCCACCACGGCGCCCACGCCGCCGATGATGCCATCCACCAGCAGGGCCTGCAGCAGGGGCGAAGCATCCGCCACCAGTTCGGCCACCCAGCCCTGGAAGGTCTCGATCCAGCCAACCAGAATGTCGGCCAGCCACGGGCCGAGGGTGGACTGGGAAATGTCAAACACCAGGAACATCACCACGGCAAAGATGAGGATGCCGGCAACGGGGTTGGTGAGCACCGCGTCGATCTTGTCCTGATAGTTCTTGTCCTTGGTGAGCACCTTGCGGCTTTCCACCTTGGCCACCACGGAGTTGACGAAGGCGAAGCGCTTGCGGTCGGCTTCCTCCACCACGTTCTTATCGGTCAGGTCGATGTCGCCCTGCACATAGGGGGCCTTCTGGCCCTTGCCGTACTGCGCCACGGCCGCGGCCACCACCTTGTCCAGCCCGTTGTGACCGGCCGCGGTGGACACCGTTTCCACGATGGGGCAGTTGAGCATCTGCGACAGAGCGGAAACATTGATTTTGGTTTCCTTCTTCTGGTTCACGTCCGCCTTGTTGAGGGCCACCACCACCGGCACGCCCAGCTCCAGCAGCTGCGTGGTGAAGAACAGGCTGCGGCTGAGGTTGGTAGCATCCACGATGTTGATGATGACGTCGGGGTTTTCATTCTTGACATAGCTGCTGGTGATGCTCTCCTCCGACGTGAAGGGGGACATGGAGTAGGCGCCGGGCAGGTCTACGGCGATCAGCTCTTCGTTGCCCGTGTAGAAGTTGCGCTTAATGGGATGTTCTTTCTTTTCGACCGTCACGCCGGCCCAGTTGCCAACGCGCTCGTTGCGGCCCGTCAGGGCGTTGTACATAGTGGTCTTGCCGCTGTTGGGGTTACCCGTCAAAGCAATTCTCATTGTGTTCCCTCCCGGCTTGCGCCTGTATCTGATCAGGTCAAATGTCGATTTTGACCCAAAGTTAACCAACACTAACTCTTCGGTGAAAAAAGGCGCAGCCTTTTCGCTGCGTTTTTTCCGCAGGCTGCTCAGACGATGATCGCCGCAGCCAGCTGTGAATCGATGTTATAACGGCCATCCTTGATGGAAACCACGCAGCTGTTGCGCTTGCGCGCGACAACGGTGATGGGCTCGCCGCTGTAGCATCCCAGAGAAAACAGAAAAGCGTCCATCTCCTCGTCATCGGTATCGATGCGCTGAACGATGTATTCCTGACCCTCCTGAGCTTCCATGAGATTCATCATGATCCTCCGCTTCTCCCTGAGGAGTTAATCTTAACTAACCACGGTGTAATATAGCACCCCCGGAGAAGTTTGTCAAGGCTTACTACAAATTTTTTCAAAGAAAGTTTTGCACGCCCCTTCCCATCCGAAATAGAACCGCCGACGCAAAACTTTTGAAAAATTTTTTTGAAAAAGGTATTGCTTTTTTCGCAGACCCCTGTTATAATAATTAAGCTGATTTGAGGTACTTCCTTGAATGAGCGTGTGGGCTCGTAGCTCAGCTGGATAGAGTGTTTGACTACGAATCAAAAGGTCGTGGGTTCGAATCCCGCCGGGCTCACCAGTAAAAGCCTTGAAACGTAACCGTTTCAGGGTTTTTCTTTTTTCTGGAAAAGCGCGTTTGTGTACAACGCGTGTACAATAGACACGCACAGGCGGCCCGCCGCCGTTCCCCACTGCAGTCCCCACCGGCGCCGCAGTGTTCTCTTTTCCCCGCGCAGGATGCTGTAACAGCTGTAAATAAGGAAGCTGCAGCGCCCGTCCAATGCCAAAATCTCCCGTTTGCCTTGTAGCATACTAGTGGACAAATTGCTCCTGACGTGGTACAATAAGCATACAAGGAGGGCGATGACACATGAAAATGACATTCCGTTGGTACGGTTCCCAGAGCGATCCCATTCCCCTGAAGTATGTGAAGCAGATCCCGGGCATGAGCGGTCTGATGGGCCTGCTGGACAAGCCCGCCGGCGTTGTGTGGGAAGAGGACGAGATCAAGGCGCTGGTGGACGAGGTGCACGCCGCCGGGCTGGAGCTTGAAGTGATCGAAAGCGTGAACGTGCACGAGGACATCAAGATGGGCCTGCCCACCCGCGACGCCTACATTGCCAACTACATCACCACCATCCGCAATCTGGCCAAGTACGGCGTGAAGGTGATCGTGTACAACTTCATGCCCGTGTTCGACTGGCTGCGCACGGATCTGGCCCGCGTCATCCCGGAGGACGGCTCCAACAGCCTGTATTTTAATGAAGAAGATCTGGGCGAGATGGGCCCGATGGAGATCGTGCGGCGCACGGCGGAGGATTCCAAGGGCTTCACCCTGCCCGGCTGGGAGCCGGAGCGGCTGGCCCTGCTGGAAACCACGCTGAAGCAGTACGAGGGCATCACCCCCGACCAGCTGCGCGAAAACTACAAGTATTTCTTGGATGCGGTCATTCCTGTGTGCGAGGAAGTGGGCGTGCGCATGGCCTGCCATCCGGACGACCCCGCTTGGCCCATTTTCGGCCTGCCGCGCATTGCCCACAGCCAAGAGGATTTTGACAAGATCGTGAAGCTGCACGACAGCCCCGCCAACACCCTGTGCCTGTGCACCGGCTCGCTGGGCTCCAACCCCGACAACGACATTCCCGCCATCATCCGCCACTTCGGCCAGATGGACCGCATCGGCGCCATGCATGTGCGCAATGTGAAGTATCTGGGCCACCGCCATTTCCGCGAGGCGGCGCACCTCAGCTCCACCGGCGATCTGGATCTGTACGAGATCATGAAGGCCGTTTACGAGACCTGCCCCGATACCTATGTGCGCCCGGACCACGGCCGCATGATCTGGGATGAGCAGGGCCGCCCCGGCTATGGCCTGTACGACCGCGCGCTGGGCGCGTGCTACATCAACGGCCTGTGGGAAGCCATCGTGAAGGAGAACGCGAAGTAACCGCACCGCTTTTGACACATTGAAAGGAGCCACCGCTATGAAGCTCTCCTACCAAGGCATTCAGGACAAATCCGCCTTCGCCGCCGCAGGGATCGCCCTGCCCGCCTTCGACTGGAAGGCCATGTGCGCCGCCACCGAGGAAAAGCCCGTGTGGGTACACTTCGGCGCGGGCAACATCTTCCGCGGCTTCATCGCCGCACTGCAGCAGCGCCTGCTGGAAAGCGGCGACGAGACCAGCGGCATCATCGCCGCCGAGACCTTCGACTATGAGATCATCTCCAAGATCTACGAGCCCTGCGATTCCATGACCCTGCTGGTGGCGCTCAAGCCCGACGGCAGCACCGACAAGCAGGTGATCGCCTCCATCGCCAAGGGCGTGCGCGCCTGCAGCGCCGAGGCCGAGCAGTGGGAGCAGCTGAAGGCCGTCTTTGAAAATCCCTCCCTGCAGATGGCCAGCTTCACCATCACCGAAAAGGGCTACGCCCTGCGCAGCATGAACGGCGAGCTGATGAGCGTGGCGGCGGCGGACATTGCCGAAGGCCCGGAGTACGCCCGCCATGCCATGAGCGTGGTAGCCGCCATGATGTACTACCGTTTCTGCGCATGCGCCGCGCCCATGGCGCTGGTGAGCATGGACAACTGCAGCCACAACGGCGCCAAGCTGCGCGCAAGCGTGCTGGAGATCGTGCACGGCTGGCAGCAGAACGGCTTTGTGCCGGAAGCCTTCACCGCTTACATGGAGGATGAATCGCGCGTCAGCTTCCCGTGGAGCATGATCGATAAGATCACCCCCCGCCCTGCCGAGGTGATCGAGCAGCAGCTGACCGAGCTGGGCATGGAGCAGATGACGCCTGTCATCACCAGCCGCAACACCTACATCGCGCCCTTTGTCAACGCGGAGATCCCACAGTATCTGGTGGTGGAGGATCGCTTCCCCAACGGCCGCCCCGCGCTGGAGAAGGCCGGCGTATACCTGACCACCCGCGAAGTGGTGAACATGACCGAGCGCATGAAGGTGACCACCTGCCTCAACCCCCTGCACACCGCGCTGGCGGTGTACGGCTGCGTGCTGGGCTACCAGTCCATCGCCGCCGAGATGAGCGATCCGGAGCTGAAGCAGCTGGTTGAGCGCATCGGCTATGTGGAAGGCCTGCCCGTGGTGACGGATCCCGGCATCATCAGCCCCAAGGCGTTCATTGATGAAGTGGTGGAGCAGCGTCTGCCCAACCCCTTCATTCCCGACACGCCCCAGCGCATCGCCACAGACACCTCCCAAAAGGTGGGCATCCGCTTTGGCGAGACCATCAAGAGCTACATGGCCCATGACGATCTGGACGTGAACAGCCTGACCGCCATTCCGCTGGCGCTGGCCGGCTGGCTGCGCTATCTGCTGGCGGTGGATGACGAGGGTCAGCCCTTCGCCGTCAGCGCAGATCCCATGCTGCCCCAGCTGCAGCAGGCCATGAGCGGCATTGTGCTGGGCCAGCCGCAGAGCATTGGCGGCAAGCTGCAGCCCATTCTGGCCAACGCGTCCATCTTTGGCGTAAGCCTGTACGAAGCCGGGCTGGCGCAGAAGGTGCAGGATCTGTTTGCCGAGCTGATCGCCGGCCCCGGCGCTGTGCGCGCTACGCTCAAGAAGCATCTGTTCATGGAGGAATAAGGAATGATCGTCACCCCGCGACAGCCGCGTGAGACCGGCCGTGATTATGCCACGCGTGTGCTGAAGGACAACATCCTGCGGCTGGAGCTGCAGCCCGGCAGCATGGTGAGCGAAAACGAGCTGGCCGTGCAGCTGGGGCTATCCCGCACGCCGGTACGCGAAGCGCTGATGGCGCTGGCCAAGGTACGTCTGGTGGAGATCTACCCCCAGCGCGGCAGCGCCGTCGCCCGCATCGATTACGATCTGGTGGAGGAAGCATGCTTCATGCGCCGCGTTTTGGAATGCGCTGTGGTGGAGATCGTTTGCGAAGCAGCCGATCCCGCCCAAAAAGTGGAGCTAGAGGACAACATCGTTCTGCAGGAGCGCTGCCTAACGGACGGGCGGATGGAGACGCTGATGCAGCTAGACAACGATCTGCATCAGCTGCTGTTCACCATTGCGCGCAAGGAGCTGACGCGGGAGATCATGACCAGTTTCACCGTTCATTTTGACCGTGTGCGCAACATGTCGCTGACCCCCACGCTGAACGAGCGCAATGTAGCGGATCACCGCGCGATCGTGCAGGCGGTGGTGCAGGGCGACGCCGCGCAGGCCCGCCGGATGATGGAGATCCATCTGGGGCGTTACCGGGTGGATGAGCAAGCCCTGCGGGCGCACTATCCAGCAAGCTATTTTAAGTAATACGAATGGGGGAGAGCAGTCAGCTCCTGCACCCCCTCCACGCAAACAGCCATCACCACCAGCCTTACGGCTGACGAGTGATGGCTGTTTTGCTGCGGGCAGGGTGTGGAAGTTGCCACAGGTTACTCTGTGAAGAAAAAGTTCCCCTCATCAACTGCCGTTCTTGATCCAGAAAAGCCGCCTCACTCCCCAACAGACCCATCCGTGCCCTGCGTCCGCGTTTGTGCCAGCGCCAGTGCTTCCTTCCCTGTCAGCTGCTCAATTTCCAGCGCCAGTATGTGCATGTGCCCCATCGCGCCGTCGATCGCTTTGCGGGGGTCTATCCCGGGCGAAAAGCGCTCCGCAAGCGCAGTGATGGCGGCACGTTTCTCCACCTCATCCTCCACGATACGGATGCGGCCGAAGGCGATCACACTGCGGTAATGCGTCGTGAAGTCCTCCGGCACCACCTTGTCCTGTGCGACCACGCAGAAGGACGCCTTGTCATGCTGGCGTATTGCGTCGATCTTGTGCCCCTCCATGGCGCAGTGAAAGTATAACTTGCCGGATCGGTATAAATGGCTGAGGGGAACCGCGTAGGGGTAGCCGTCTTCCCCCAGCAGCGCCAGCACGCCGGAGGTGGCGCTGCCCAGCAGCTGCTCGGTCTCCTCCTGCGGCAGCTGCTGAGCAGTGCGCCTCATGGATCGAAACATGGCAGAAGCCTCCTTTTTTATTGGTCAGCGGATTTTTACTTCTCTGGACTCTGCTGGCACAAATACCGGTTCAGATGCGCCAAGCCTTCGCGCGGCAGCTTCACTTCGCGGCGGTCGTAGGTCATCAAGCCGTTCAGCTCGTCCTCCACGTCGGTCAGCTGCGTGTAGACCGTTGCGCACAAGCCCTTGGACACCGCCGGGATGATCTCGCCCTCGTAGAGCTTGCGGTACGCTGCCCAAAGCGCCTCGGGGGTCTTGAACTTTTTGTAGCCGAATTCCGTGTTGCCGAAGCAGTGGCCGTCCATGCGCAGGTTGTATCCGCCAAATTCGCTCAGCACCACCGCGCGGCCCAGCCGGTCGGGGCGGAAGCGGTACGCCTTGAAGTAGACGTGCAGGCTCTGGATCTGGCCGATGCGCTGGTCGTGCCAGCCGCTGGCGTGGTCGATGGGGCGGGTGGCGTCCAGCTCGCGGATGCGGGCGCATACCTGCTCCGCGTCGAACTGGCCCCAGCCCTCGTTGAAGGGCACCCACAGCACCACGCTGGGGCTGTGCCGCAGCTGGGTGATGGTCTCCGTCAGCTCGGCCAGGTATTCGGCGCGGCCCTCGGCCATGTTGCGGGCAAACTTCAGGTGGTTGCGGTCGCTGTGATGGCGGCCCGTGAGCAGCGGGAAGGTGATGGTGGATACGCGGTATTCGCCGCCGCCGTTCACCATGTCCTGCCACACCAGCATGCCCAGCCGGTCGCAGTGGTAGTACCAGCGCAGGGGCTCCACCTTGATGTGCTTGCGCAGCATGTTGTAGCCCAGCTCCTTGGCTGTGCGGATGTCGTGCTCCATGGCCTCGTCGCTGGGGGCGGTGTACAGGCCGTCCGGCCAGTAGCCCTGATCCAGCAGCCCGTTGTGGAAGTAGGGCTTGCCGTTGAGGAACAGGCGCTGCACGCCGGATGCATCGGCGCGCACCTCGGTCTTGCGCATGGCAAAGTAGCTTTCGATGCGGTCGCTGCCCAGCACCAGCGTCAGGCTGTACAGGTAGGGATCCTCCGGGCTCCACGGCTTCATCTCGGGCAGCTCCACCGTCAGCGCCTCGCCGCAGCGGAAGCTGAGGATGCGCCCGTCCACAAAGGCCTGTCCCTCCATGCCCTGCGTGCCCTGCACCAGGATGCGCGCCTGCCTGGCGTCGTAGTCCGTGTCGATGCGCACATCCTCCATGCGGATGGCGGGCAGCGCCTCCATCCACACCGTCTGCCAGATGCCGCTCTGCGCCGTGTACCAGATGCCGCCGCGCTCGGTCTTCTGCTTGCCGCGGCTGTGGCAGGAGGCGTCGGTGTCGTCGTGCACGCGCACCACAAGGGTGTTTTCCGGCTGCAGCAGAGCGGTGATATCAGCGGTGAAGGAGGTGTAGCCGCCCATGTGATGCGCGGCGTGGCAGCCGTTCACATACACGTCCGCCTCCTGATCCACCGCGCCGAAGTGCAGCAGCACCTGCCCGCCCTCCGGCACGAAGCCCTCCGGCAGCGTCAGGCTGCGGCGATACCATAGCGTCTGCCCGGGCTGCAGCGCGCGGCCCACGCCGCTCAGCGCGCTCTCCGGCGAGAACGGCACGATGATCTCGCCCTCGTAGGCTTCGGCGGCGGGCTCGGCGTCATTTGGGGTGATGGCGTACTGCCACGGGCCGTTCAGGTTGAGATAGCTGTCGCGCCTGAACTGGGGGCGGGGGTATTCCGGCAGGGGATGCTCCCGGTCGAGCTTCTCGCCCCACTCGGTCGTCAGCGCCTTGTCCGCCGCAGCGCGGGCGGGGTCTGGCTCGTGGCGCTTCAGCTCGCGCGCCAGCAGGCTCAGGGGGATGCTCAGCAGGCACAGCACGCCCGCCGCCGCCAGAAAGATGTGCGCCGTGGGCACGGTCTTGACCTGCCCCAGCTCCACATAGGTCTGGGCGTTGCCCTTGATGACCGCCGCGCCGATGAACGGCCCCACGATCATGGGCACCATCACGGAAAAGATCATGCGGATGCCCTGAAAATGCCCGGCATTGTCCGGCGGGGTCAGCTCGCGCATCTGGGCGTTGAGGGCGGCGGTGAGCAGCATGTAGCCGCTCATCATCACCATGGCGCTGGGCAGCACCCACGCCAGATCGCGGAACAGGAACATGCCCATCAGCCCCACCAGCATCACGCCCGCCGCAGGCGTGGCAAAGCTCAGCTTGCCCACGCCGTCGATGAACGGGCCGAACAGCAGGCTGATGACACTGGCCACCGCCAGCACTACGCCCAGCACCATGGCGTAGTCCGTCAGCTGCAGGGAATGCTGCAGGTAGATGATCAGATAGGGAAAGAACACCTGCACCGCAATGGAGAACACGCACATGCACAGCAGCGACAGGTACAGCGCCTTGTTGGCGCGGATGACGCTTGGGCGGAAGCCGTGCACCAGCTGGGGCAGCAGGGGCTGGCGGCGGGGCTGGGCCGGTTCATCCGGCAGCAGGAAGATGCACGCCGCGCCCGTCAGCGTGACCATCCAGCCGAAAATGAGGAAGAAGCCCGGCCAGTTGCCCCGCTTAGTCATGCCGTCAAACGCGCCGAAGATGATCAGCATGGCCAGCAGCGGCAGCACCGCCAGCACGCTTTCCACCCGGCCGCGCTTTTCATTGGGCACCTGATCGGTCACATAGGCGTTGAAGGCCGCGTCGTTGGCCGTGGAGCCGAAGAAGGTCATCACGCAGTCCAGCACGATCACCAGCACAGCGCCGCCCACTGCGCCGCCCAGCCCGGGCAGCAGGTGCGCGGCGTTCTCCGCCGTGATGAAGCCGAACGCCGCAGTGCTCACGCCCCACAGCAGGTAGCCCACGCAGATGAACCCCTTGCGCCACCCCACGCGGTCGCTCAGCGCGCCCATCAGCAGGGTGGTGAGGGTGGCCGTTACGGCGCTGGCCGCCACCATGGCGGCGATGTAGGCCGGATCGGTGGAGAGGGTATTGTAGAGGAATACGTTCAGGTACATGTTTTCGATGGTCCATGCAAACTGGCCCATCAGCCCGATGAGCACGATGGACGCCCACAGGCGGAAGGAGAGCTTCTTCATGACAGCGCATTTCCTTTCCAGATTTTGAATCCTTCTGTATTATACCATAGTGTAAAACTCATGGGCAATGCCTTGATTTTCTTGACAGATGATGCTTGTGCAGCTATGATGATAGAAGCACCGTTTTTTTGGAAAATAGACAGGAGGAGATACGGATGAAAATTGCCGTCGCGGGCATTGGGTATGTGGGACTTTCCATGGCAGTGCTACTGTCGCAGCGGCACTGTGTGAGGGCTGTGGATGTCGTGCGCGAAAAGGTGGATATGGTCAAGCGCCACGTTTCGCCCA
This sequence comes from uncultured Oscillospiraceae bacterium, assembly GCA_964504385.1. Taxonomy (GTDB): domain Bacteria; phylum Bacillota; class Clostridia; order Christensenellales; family Aristaeellaceae; genus Limiplasma. The sequence goes on along the minus strand of CAZDEF010000058.1, from coordinate 1,292 downwards.
TTCAGGACCCGGAGATCGAGCAGTACATGCGCACCAAGAAGCTGGATCTCACCGCCACGATGAACGCCCGCGCCACCTACCGCTGGGCGGATATGATCATCATCGCCACGCCCACCAACTACGATCCGCAGAAGAATTACTTTGACACCTCCACGGTGGAATCCGTCATTGCGATGGCGGCGAAGGCGAATCCGCAGGCCATACAGGTGATCAAATCCACCGTTCCTGTGGGCTTTACCGAGAGCATGAGCCGGCGCTACCCCAACATCCGCCTGCTGTTCAGCCCGGAGTTCCTGCGCGAGGGCCACGCCCTGTACGATAACCTGCACCCCAGCCGCATCATCGTGGGCCGGCCGCGCTACAATGTGCCCATGAAGGAAGCGGCGCGCGACTTTGCCATGCTGCTGCGCGAGGGCGTGCTGGACGACGAGGTGACCATCCAGTACATGCCCCCCACCGAGGCCGAGGCCGTGAAGCTGTTTGCCAACACCTATCTGGCGCTGCGCGTGAGCTTCTTCAACGAGCTGGACACCTACGCCGAAATGCGCGGGCTGAACACCTGCGACATCATCGACGGCGTGTGCACGGATCCCCGCATCGGCGACCAGTACAACAACCCCTCCTTCGGCTACGGCGGCTACTGCCTGCCCAAGGACACCAAGCAGCTGCTGGCCAACTACGACAAGGTGCCCAACAACATCATCGGCGCGATCGTGGAATCCAACCGCACCCGCAAGGATTTCATCGCCGAGCGCGTGCTGCTCAAGGCGGGCTTCCCCGAGCGCAGCGATGCGGTGGTGGGCATCTACCGCCTGACCATGAAGACCGGCAGCGACAACTTCCGCCACTCCTCCGTGCAGGGCGTGATGAAGCGCATCAAGGCCAAGGGCGTGAACGTGGTGGTGTACGAGCCCACGCTGAAGGAAGAGCATTTCTTCAACAGCCGCGTTGTGCGCGATCTGGACGAATTCAAGAGCATGTGCGATGTGATCGTGGCCAACCGCATGGACAACAGCCTGAACGATGTGAAAGACAAGGTATATACCCGCGATATCTTCCGTCTGGACTGATCCCCAAACCCATACACAGCAAAGCAGCCGCCCTCCCCCGCAAAGGGGAAGGCGGCTGCCCAGCTTATCGGAAAACGTCTTTGGGAGGCTTGGAGGGCCGCAGCCCTCCAAATGGATTCTGAACCCAGCGACATGCGCGGTGGGTTCAGCAGCCTTGCGCAGCAAGGCTTCAGACCGCTGAAAAAACGCCATGTTTTCAAGAGAAAGCATGGCGTTTTAGTA
>CAZDEF010000057.1:0-16401 GCA_964504385.1 uncultured Oscillospiraceae bacterium | reverse complement strand
TTTGCGTTTCTTATTCTGTATCGTTTTCAAGGTTCGGTGCTCTCGAGCGAGCTTGTACATAATAGCACAGTTCTTTTAAGGTGTCAACACCTTTTTTGAAATTTTTTGAGTTTTTTTCGAAGCTTTTTCTGTTTCCGAACTATTTATATGACGATTCGTTTTTTGTTTTGCATTTAGCAGAGCAAATCCTGCATCTTATTCTTCTTTTGTTCGTATATAGAAATAGGTCTGCCATTTTCAGCAGACCTATTTCTAACGGTTCACATATCAGCGCAGCGTTGCCTCCACGCAAATCGTCCTGCCTTTTTCCATTGGGCAGCTTACGATCTTACCATCCACCGGCCGGCCATCGACCGTCAGCGACAGCTTGCCTTTTTCACCGCCCGCCAGATTCTTCACCAGAATCTCATAGGTATTCCCCCTGAACGCGCGGCAAATTTTTACTTCACTGACGCTTGCCGGCAAGCACGGATCAATCATCAGTCCATCGAACTGTGGCTTGATCCCAAGGATCGCCTGCGAAGCCGCCACAAACATCCAAGCCGCCGTTCCCGTCAGCCAGCTATTCCGTGCTTCTCCCGGCAGATAGGCTTCTTTGCCGTTCACCGTCTGACTGCAGACATACGGTTCGGTGCGGTGTAGCTTTTGATCCTTCACATAGACAGGTGCGATCCGGCGATACAGATCAAACGCCGCATCACCATGCCCCAGTTCTGTTTCCGCGATCATGATCCACGGATTGTTGTGGCAGAATACGGAACCGTTTTCCTTGTAGCCCTGCGGATAGCTGCTAATCTCACCTAATTCCAGATGGTAGCGGCTATAAGCCGGCCACAGCAGTACCACACCATGTTCGAACAGCAGGTGCTCCCGCGTTGCATCCATCGCCTTCTGAGCCATGCCGTTTTCCAAACCGATGCCTGCCATTACGCACATGCCCTGCGGCTCGATATAGATTTTGCCCTCTTCGTTCTCGTGACTTCCCACTTTGTCGCTATTGGCATCGTATGCACGCAGGAACCATTTGCCATCCCAGCCATAGGTCTCCACTGCTTTGGTCATGGTTTCCTTTTCAGCGCGTGCAAACGCCGCTTCCGCCTGATCGCCGCGCAATTCGCACAGGCGCGCGTAGTCTTCCGCCACTCCCACATACATGCCAGCAATAAACACGCTCTCCGCAATACCCGTGTCATTGTTAGTAACCGTCTGGAAGCTCTCCCCCGACTCAGCGGAGAAGCAGTTGAGATTCAGGCAGTCATTCCAGTCCGCGCGTCCGATCAGCGGCAGGCCGTGTGGTCCCTTGTGCTCCGCCGTAAAGTGGAAGGAACGGCGCAGATGCTCCATCAGCGGCGCAGCCTGCGATACATCATTGTCGAAATCGACCATTTCGTCCAGAATGCTCATGTCACCGCTTTCCTTGATGTAGGCGCTCACGCCATAGATCAGCCACAGCGGGTCGTCATTAAAGCCGCTGCCCACTTCCATGTTACCGCGTTTGGTCAAAGGCTGGTACTGATGATAGGCGCTGCCGTCCGGAAATTGGGTGGCAGCAATGTCCAGAATGCGCTGACGCGCGCGCTCCGGAATGAGATGCACGAATCCCAGCAGATCCTGCGAGCAATCGCGGAAGCCCATGCCGCGGCCGATACCACTTTCGAAATAGCTGGCGGATCGGCTCATGTTGAACGTGACCATGCACTGGTACTGATTCCACAAGTTCACCTGCCGATCCAGCTTTTCATCTCCGCTTTCGATGTGGAAGTGGCCGAGCAGATCCTCCCAGTATGCTTTGAGTTCCGCCAGTTTTTCCTCAAACTGACGATCCGTGGCAAACTCAGCCAGCAGACGATGAGCCGGGCGTTTGTTGATGACGGCCAGCGAATCAAACTTTTCTTCCACCGGGTTTTCACAATAGCCCAGCACAAAAATGTAGCTCACATGCTCGCCGGGCGCAAGAGTGCGTTTGATGCTGTGGCTGCCGATCGGCGCCCAGCCATGTGCGTCGCTGTTTCCAGAGCGGTTGGCAAACACAGCATCCGGTTTATCAAATCCATTGTACAGTCCAAGGAAAGTCTCACGGTCGGTATCGAAGCCATCCACCTTCGTATTGACCGCATACACTGCGTAGTGGTTCCGGCGCTCGCGGTATTCGGTTTTGTGGTACAGCACTGCGCCGTCGTTTTCGTACTCAAATTCCGCCAGTGCGTAATTGCGCTGGAAGTTGGTGCTGTCATCCTGCGCATTCCACAGGCAGAACTCCACAAAGCTGAACATGCTCACATCCTTTGGCGTATCTGTTTCGTTGACAAGCTCCAGCCGGGTCACTTCTGCCGTGAAACCGCGCGGCACCATCACCGTCTGTTTTGCACGCAAACCATTTTTGGTGGACTCAATCATGGTATATCCAGTACCCACGCGGCATTCATAGCTGTCCAGCGGCGTTTGCGTGGGCTGCCAGCCAGGGTTCCACACAACGCCGTTTTCGTTGATGTACAAGTAGTGGCCGCCTGCATCCGTTCCCACGTTGTTATAGCGATAGCGCGTGAGGCGCAGCAGACGGGCATCCTTATAGAAGCTGTATCCGCCCGAGGTATTGCTCATCAAGGAAAAGAAATCCTCGCTGCCAAGATAATTGATCCATGGATAGGGTGTGTCCGGTCGGGTGATGACGAATTGCGAATTCGCATCATCGAAATAGCCGTAAGTCATGTGGCATTTGCCTCCTGCATCTTGGTCTGTTTGGTATGCAAAATGGTTACGATAACGTTTTCGTAAGTCCAATATACACCATTTTTGTGCGAATTGCAAGTGTATCCCGCTTTTGTACACAACAAAACCGGCGGGAAATCCTCCTGCCGGTTTTGTCGTTTCGGGTGTCATTCACCTCTGCGGTCAATCACACGCGTGCTCTTTTTTTCACTGCGAGGCAATTCGCCCAAGTGCACCATTTCGACCATGATCTTAAACCCGATCATGCGCTGAAAGCGCTGGGTGATGCGCTCCGCCACCACATCCATGCTGCAGCCGGGTTCGCCTTCCACACGCAGCGTCATCCGGTTGCGGCCTTCCACGGTATCTAGGACGATCTGGTATTCGCTGCTGGAGCCCTCCACGCCGGAAAGCACCTCTTCGATCTGGCCCGGGTAGACATTGACGCCTTTGATCTTGATCATGTCATCCGTCCGGCCCAGAATGCGGTCGTGGCGCGGATAGGGCGAACCGCACGGGCAGTCGCCGGGAATCAGCCGCGTCAGATCCCGCGTGCGATAGCGAATCAGCGGCGCGCCCTCTTTGCGCAGCGTTGTGATGACCAGTTCGCCCAATTCACCCTCCGGCAGCACTTTTCCCGTCGCTGGATCGATGATCTCAAACAAAAGATAATCATCCCAGTAATGCAATCCCGTATGGCAATGGCAATCAATAGAGATGCCGGGGCCGTAGATCTCCGTCAGCCCGTAGATATCAAACAGCTCAATATCCAGCAGCTGATGAATGCGTTCGCGCATCTTGTCGCCCCAGCGTTCGGAGCCGATCACGCCCGTGCGCAGGCGAATGCGATCCTTCAGTTGCAGGCGCGTCACTTCCTCCGCCAGCAGCAGCGCGTAGGAAGATGTGGCACACAGTACTGTGGTTTGCAGGTCCTCCATCATGCGCAGCTGGCGCTCCGTGTTTCCCGGGCCCATGGGCACGCACAGCGCGCCCAGCTTTTCCGCACCGTTCTGAAAACCGATCCCTGCCGTCCACAGGCCGTAGCCCGGTGTGATCTGTATGCGGTCGCAGTTGGTAACGCCGGCGAATTCATAGCAGCGTTTCATCATTTCAGCCCACGCATCCACATCCCCCTGCGTGTATGGAATGATGATCGGTTTGCCAGTTGTGCCGGATGAGGAGTGGATGCGCACGATGCGGCTCTCGTCCACCGCCATCAGCCCCAGCGGATAGGCCTGCCTCAGTTCCTCTTTCGTGGTAAACGGCAGTTGCTGGATATCTTCGTAGGATCGAATGTCCTGCCAATTCACGCCGCAATTTGCAAGCTTATTTTGATAAAACAAACTGCCGCCAGCTCTTTCCAGCAGCTGACGAAACATCTTGAGTTGTGTTTCCTTCATTACGCTTCTCCCTTGCCTTTTGCGTTCCCTGTCGCTCAAGCCCGGTGCCGAGGCTTCGTCAGCACCGTTTCCACATTGTAGTACACACACCTTTCAAAGTCAATCCTCCAAAAGGTTGATATTGTCAGCGCAATGATGCTATACTATCATGCACGATAATACAGCGAAGCTTATCGCTTCCGAACAAAAGGTGATCCGCCATGACAAACGCCCCCGTTTCTCTACCGCGCAGACGATATTACGAATTCGATCTTTTGCGAAGCATTTCCCTGCTGCTCATGGTCACGCTTCATGTGCTGCAGTCCTTCCACTACTACATGGAGCCCGCAGTCGTCCAGAAACTTCACTGGCTGTATTATACCTATCCCATCATCGGCCCTTCTGCGCTGATGATTTCCATGGGCACCAATCTGGCGTTTGCCCGCAGTCAGACGCCGGGGGTACTGGCCAAACGCGGCCTGATTTTTATTCTGCTGGATCTGGGACTGAACACCGCACGCTACGTTCTGCCGGGGCTCGTTTATGCCGCCGCCGGTTGGAATGGATATCTTTCCTATGCGGTTTCTGCGCTTCTCCGCAGCGAGATCTATGCCTTTGTCGGCGCATTTTTCCTGCTGTTTGCGCTTTTCAAGCGCTGGAAGCTCAGTTCATTCGCCATTTTGAACATCGCTATCCTGATGATGGGCTTCAACGCTCTAGTCGAACATTATCAGTGGTTTGCCGTTGAGAATACTTATCTGTCCGATCTGCTCAGCCGTCTGTTCTGGGTGGGCACCAACAGTTATTTCCCGCTTTTCTCGTGGGCGATCTTCCCGGCCATTGGCTATTTCTTCGGCGAATGCTTCCACCGGCTGGCCACAGCCGATCAGCACAAGCTGGCCCGCAGGACGCTTGCCATCTGCAGCGCGCTCATCATTGCACTGCTGACCTTCCTTGCCAACATGGATCGCTCGTTCTCCATTGCGGTTCTTCCCCTAAACGATTTCAAGACAGAGCCTTTCGGCGCTGTCCTGATGATCCTGCTGACCGGCGTTGTGTGGAGTCTGCTGCATCTGTTTGTCAACCGCTTCCCCAACGCTCCGGTGATGAAGCCGCTGCTGAGCCTTTCCAAGCGCATCGTTTCCTTCTACCTCATTCAATGGGTATTGATCATCTGGCTGTACAATCTGCTGCCAGCTGTTCTGGAGGCGTTGCACAAGACCTACGCATTCCACTCCGCGCTTTCCGTCGTGCTGCTCATCCTGTTGATCATCCTGCTGACAAATACGCTTTCCCGTCTGATCAGCAAACGCAAACCCGCTGTCCGTGCAAAAGCACAGGCATAAAAAACGGCTGCTGCAAATCTCCTCCTGCAGCAGCCGTTTTCTTTATTTGGAAAAAGCTCCGTATGCGTTATCCTTTGTGCTGCGTCTCGCAGTACATGCAGCGGTACACCTGATTCTCGCGATCCGTCAGCACGAACACCTGATCCAGCTCCTGCTCCACCTGCGTGATGCAGCGCGGATTCTTGCAGCTCATCACGTTGACCACGCGTTCAGGCATTTCGGGCTTGCGCTTTTCCACCAGTGCGCCATCACGGATGATGTTCACCGTCACGCCGGGAGCAATGTAGGCCAGCAGATTGATATCCAGCGGGATCTCCTGATCGATCTTGATGATATCCTTCCGGCCCATGTGCTGCGACTTGGCATTCTTGATGATGGCCACAGAGCAGTCCAGCTCGTCCAGCCCCAGATAGCGGTAGATCTGCATGGCGCGCCCCGCGCGGATGTGGTCGATCACATAGCCGTTCTGAATGCTGTCGATATTCATGCCTCCACCTCCAGTAGCTTCATCAGGAGCGCCTCACGCATATACTTGCCGTAAGCCACCTGCCGGAAATAACAGGCGCGCGGGTCGTCATCCACCTTTACGCTGATCTCATTCACGCGGGGCAGCGGATGCAGCACCGCCAGATCCTTACGCGCCAGCTTCATCTTTTCCACATCCAGAACATAGCTGTCTTTCAGACGCAGATACTCCTCCTCGTTGAAGAAGCGTTCGCGCTGCACGCGGGTCATGTACAGCACATCCAGCGTGCCGATGACATCCTCCAGCTTTGCCACCTCCACATAGCTCACGCCATTCTTCTGCAGCGTTTCCAGCACATAATCCGGCACGCGCAGTTCCTTGGGAGAGATGAAGACAAAGCGGATAGACTTGTAGCGCATCATGGCGTGAATGAGGCTGTGCACGGTGCGGCCGAACTTGAGGTCGCCGCAGCAGCCGATCACCAGCTGATTCAGCCGTCCCTTTTCACGGCGGATCGTCAGCAGATCGGTCAGCGTCTGGGTAGGATGGTTATGTCCGCCGTCGCCGGCGTTGATAATGGGCACCGGGCTGACCAGCGAAGCCGCCGTGGGCGCGCCCTCGCGCGGATGGCGCATGGCGATGATATCGGCATAGCAGCCCACAGTGCGCACCGTGTCGCCCACGCTTTCGCCCTTGGCTGCCGAAGAACTGTTTGCGGATGAAAAGCCCAGCACATTGCCGCCCAGCTCCATCATGGCTGCTTCAAAAGAAAGGCGGGTGCGGGTGGAGGGCTCGAAAAACAGCGTGGCCAGTTTTCTGCCATGCATGCATTCTGCGTATTTTTTTGGATGATCGATGATATCCTCCGCGAGATCCATCAGCTCGTCAATTTCATCGGTGGTCAGATCGCGGATATCCAGCAAATGACGCGGCATAGTACCCCTCCTCGTGCCTTACTTCGCCATCCAGCTTTCATCGCTGGGATTGTTGCGAAACTGGATAAGGCGCTCCTTCCACTCGGGCTTGATGTAGCCTTCTTCGGCGGCCACTTCCACCAGCACATCCAGATTGCTCAGGCTCACGTTCTTCACATTCGCCGCCGCCAGACGGTCCAGTCCCTTCTTCATGCCATAGGTGAAGATGCTGGCAATGCCCAGCACTTCCGCGCCTGCCTCGCGCAGCGCGTCCACCACTTCGATCACGCTGCCGCCTGTGGAAATAAGATCCTCCACGACCACGACTTTCTGACCCGCTTCCAGCTTGCCCTCAATGCGGTTCTGACGGCCGTGATCCTTGTTGCCGCCGCGCACATAGCCCATGGGCTTTTCCATCATATGCGCCACGATGGCCGCGTGCGCAATGCCGGCCGTAGAGGTACCCATGATGACTTCCGCTTCGGGATACTCGCGCCGGATGGTCTCCATCAGGCCATTTTCCACCGCCGTGCGTACTTCAGGCGCGGACAGAGTCAGACGGTTGTCACAGTAGATGGGGCTCTTGATGCCGCTGGCCCATGTAAAAGGCTCCTCCGGGCGCAGAAACACAGCATTGATCAACAGCAGAGCCTTGGCAATTTTCTTTTCCATGATAACGTACCTCCAAAATTCTTGTAAGGGCAATGTGCTTCTGTCACTCGCCGAGGAATTCCTTCACGCAGCAGCGGTAGGCAGCCACGGGATCAGCCGCCTGAGTGATGGGACGGCCGACGACAATGTAATCGCTGCCGCCCACACGGGCCTTTTCAGGGGTCATCACGCGCACCTGATCGCCCACATCACCGTCCGCAAAGCGGATGCCGGGGGTGACGGTGGCAAATCCCGCGCCGCAAGCTTCCTTCACCAAAGCGGCTTCCAGCGGCGAGCACACCACGCCGTCCAGGCCGGCTTCCTGCGCATTCTGAGCGTATTTCTTCACGGTTTCAGGCATGGTGGCATTGATGAGCAGCTCCTTCTGCATGCGCTCCTCGCTGGTGGAGGTGAGCTGGGTAACGGCCAGCAGCATGGGGCGGGTGCCGTCTTCGCGGGTCAGGCCCTCCACCGCCGCCTTCATCATCTCAATGGTACCGGCAGCATGCAGGTTGGTCATGTCCACATCCAGATTGCGCAGCACGGCCATGGCGCGCTTGACCGTGTTGGGGATGTCGTGCAGCTTCAGATCGAGGAAGATCTGATGGCCGCGCGCCTTGATTTCACGCACGATCTGGGGGCCGACGGCATAGTACAGCTCCATACCGATCTTCACAAAGGGCTTGCGTTCCTCGTTTTCAAACTTGTCCAGGAAAGCGTACACAGCCTCCGCACTGGGAAAATCCAAAGCGATGATCACATCTCCACGTTTCATTTCCATGCACCTCCGATGATTTCTTGTAGGCTCTCGATGCGGTACTTGCGCATCACGTCGGGCAGTTCGTTGATGATCTTGGGGCAAACGAAGGGATCCACCAGATTCTGCGCGCCGATCTGCACCGCAGAGGCGCCGGCGAGCATCATCTCGATCACATCTTCAGCAGTAGCCACGCCGCCCATGCCGATGATGGGGATCTGTACGGCGCGTGCCACCTGATACACCATGCGCAGCGCAACCGGGAAAATGGCGGGGCCGGAAAAGCCGCCCATGGTGTTGGCGATGACCGGTTTCTTCGTTTTCAGGTCAATGCGCATACCCAGCATCGTATTGATCAGACTCAGGCCGTCCGCGCCTGCCGCCTCGCAGGCTTTGGCCACGGCCACGATATCCGTCACATTGGGGCTGAGCTTGATATAGACCGGCTTGGTGGTCACAGCCTTCACGGCTTTCGTGACTGCGGCAGCATTTTCCGGGCTGGTGCCGAAAGCCATGCCTCCGCCATGCACATTGGGGCAGGACACATTGACCTCAATGATGCCCACCTGTTCCTCCCGGTCGATCAGCCGGCAGCATTCCACATATTCATCGATGGAGAAGCCGGAAATGTTGGCCACTACCTTCTTGTGAAAATAGTTCTTCATCTCGGGCAGCTCATGCTTGATCACATGGTGAATACCGGGATTCTGCAATCCAACGGCGTTGATCATACCAGCCGTGCATTCCGCAATGCGCGGCGTAGGGTTGCCAAAGCGCGGTTCCAGCGTGGTGCCCTTGAAGGAGAAGGAGCCGAGCATATTGATATCGTACAGCTCCGAAAACTCCTTGCCATAGCCGAAGGTGCCGCTGGCAGGAATGAGGGGATTATCCAGCGTCCAGCCAGAAAGGGTGACCTGCGTATTCACCATAGGATCTCCTCCTTCACCAGTACAGGGCCGTCCTTGCAGATGCGCTTGTTGCCATACTTGGTCTTACAGGAGCAGCCCATGCACACACCAAAGCCACAGGCCATGCGCTCCTCAAAGCTGAACTGGCCGGACAGACCCTTATCGTCCAGCACCTTGTACACCGCCTTGAACATCGGTTCCGGCCCGCAGGTGTACACATAGTCGAACGCTCCGTCCATGGCGGCGGTCACGAAGCCCTTCACGCCCATGCTGCCGTCCGCAGTTGTCACCGTCACTTTCACGCCCAGCGCCTCAAACTCGTCTTTCCAGAACATCTCGCTGCGCGTATTGAAGCCCAGCACCACGGCGGGCTGCTTGCCCGCCCGCAGGAGCTCCTTGCACAGGCCATACATTGGCGGCACGCCCACGCCGCCGCCGATGAGCAGCGGTGCTTTCTCGCCGCCGCTCACATCAAAGCCGTTGCCAAGGCCCACCAGCACATCCAGCTCCGCGCCGGGCTGCAGTGCAGTCATGGCCTCGGTGCCATGGCCGACCACCTTGTAGATCAGATCCAGCGTACCGTTCTCCCCCGTCTGCCAGTCGCAGATGGAAATGGGGCGGCGCAGATAGCAGCCGGAAAGCTGGATCTGCACAAACTGTCCCGGCCGGACAACGGCGCGCGTATCGCCCTGCAAGCGCAGGAAATACACGTTCTCCGTCAAAGGGCGTTGCTCAAGCACCTTAAAAATCATATTTGCATCTCCTTCTCCGCGCGGAACGCGGTCACGGGGCAGGGGACTGTTACGAGTTGATGGTGGAGATCGTCAGCGTGATCTCTTCCAGCACATCCAGCAGCACGCGCACGGTGTCCAGTGCAGTGAACATGGTCACGTTGTTTTCCACAGCGCAGCGGCGGATCATAACGCCGTCGTGTTCGTGGCTCAGCGAGGCGGCTGCGCGGGTATTGATAACGTAGTTCACATGGCCCTGACGCAGGGAATCCAGGATCTCTTCGCTGCCTTCGCTGATCTTGCGGCGCACACGGGTGCGGATGCCGTGCGCCTTGAGGAACTCAGCCGTGCCTCGGGTGGCCTCAATGTTGAAGCCCAGATCGTAGAAGCGGCGCACCAGCGGCAGCACTTCGTCCTTATCCTCATCGGCGGTGGTGACAAAAATGGTGCCGTAGTTGGCCACATTCATGCCGGAAGCCTGCATGGCCTTGTACAGGGCGCGGGTGAGGCTGATATCGTAGCCGATGGCCTCGCCGGTGGATTTCATTTCCGGGCTGAGGTAAGCGTCCATGCCGCGCAGCTTGGAGAAGCTGAACGCAGGTGCTTTCACGAAGTACTTTTTCTTTTCCGGGGCGATCACTTCGGTAATGCCCTGTTCCCGCAGGCTGTGTCCCAGCATCACCTTGGTGGCGATATCCGCCAGTGGCACGCCGGTGGCCTTGCTCAGGAACGGCACGGTGCGGGAGGAACGCGGGTTGACTTCAATGACAAACACGTTGTCATTCTTATCCACAATGAACTGGATGTTATACAGGCCCACAATGCCAATGCCGAGGCCCAGCCGCACCGTATAATCGATGATGGTCTGGCGCGCCTTTTCGCTTACGGAAAAGGTGGGATAAACGCTGATGGAGTCGCCGGAGTGAACGCCGGTGCGCTCCACATGCTCCATGATGCCGGGAATGTACACATTCTCGCCATCGCACACTGCATCGGTCTCCAGCTCCTTGCCGGTGATGTAGTGATCCACCAGCACGGGCTGATCCTCGCTGACCAGCACGGCGGTCTTGAGGTAGTGACGCAGAGAGGCTTCGTCCGGCACGATCTGCATGGCGCGGCCGCCCAGCACATAGCTGGGGCGCACCAGCACCGGATAGCCGATGCGCTCTGCCACGCGCACGCCGGCTTCAATATCGGTCACTGCCTGGCCATTGGGCTGCGGGATGCCCAGTTCCGTCATCACCTTTTCAAAGGCGTCGCGGTTTTCAGCACGGCGGATGGCCTCCACGTCCGTACCGACGATCTTCACGCCCATGTCGTGCAGACGTTCGGCCAGATTGATGGCCGTCTGTCCGCCAAGGCTGACCACCACGCCGTCCGGATTTTCCAGCGTGACGATGTTCATCACGTCCTCCACGGTGAGCGGCTCAAAATAGAGCTTGTCGGACGTGGTGTAGTCCGTAGAGACGGTCTCGGGGTTATTGTTGATGATGATGGCCTCATAGCCCATGCGGCGGATGGTCCACACGGCATGGACGGTGGAATAGTCAAATTCCACGCCCTGACCGATGCGAATGGGGCCGGAACCCAGCACGATGATCTTTCTGCGATCCGTCACAACGGATTCGTTCTCGCCTTCGTAGCTGGAGTACAGATAGGGCACGTAGCTGGCGTATTCAGCAGCGCAGGTGTCGATCGTCTTGTACACAGGCATCACGCCGTTTTCCAAGCGCAGACGGAACACTTCCTGTTCCGTCATCTCCCACACCTGACCGATGTAGCGGTCGCCAAAGCCCATGCGCTTTGCGCGGCGCAGCGTGGCGACGTCGCCCGGGTTGGCCTTGAGTACTTCCTCCATTTCCACGATATTGTGGATCTTATCCAGGAAGAAAGTATCGATCTTCGTGTGGTCGTAGATGAGTCCCTCGTCCACATGGTTGCGGATCAGCTGTGCAATGGCATACAGGCGGTCGTCCGTGCCTTCGCGGATGTATTCCAGCATTTCATCGTTGCTCATGTGATCGAAGCGAGGGCTGTGGATATGGCACACGCCCGTTTCCAGCGAACGCACCGCCTTGAGGAAGCTCTCCTCCATCGTGCGGCCGATGGACATCACCTCGCCGGTCGCCTTCATCTGGGTGGACAGCTTGTTGGACGCGCCCTCCAGCTTGTCGAAGGGGAAACGGGCCATCTTGGTCACCACATAGTCCAGCGCCGGTTCAAAGCTAGCGGGCACGCTGCCCAGCTGTATCTCTTCCAGATGCATTCCCAGCGCCACCTTCGCCGTCACGCGGGCGATGGGGAAGCCGCTGGCCTTGGAGGCAAGCGCCGAGGAGCGGGAAACGCGGGGGTTGATTTCGATCAGATAGTACTGGAAGCTGTACGGATCCAGTGCGAACTGCACGTTGCAGCCGCCGGCGATCTTGAGCGCGCGGATGATCTTGAGCGCGCTGTCGCGCAGCATGTTGTATTCCTTCAGGGTCAGGGTTTGCGCAGGCGCAACCACGATGGAGTCGCCGGTGTGGATTCCCACAGGGTCCACGTTTTCCATGGAGCAGATCGCGATGGCGGTGTCGTTGCAGTCGCGCATCACCTCAAACTCGATCTCCTTGTACCCCTTGATGCTCTTTTCCACCAGCACCTGATGCACGGGCGAGAGCTTGAGCGCATTTTTGAGCAGCTCTTCCATTTCTTCGGGGTTGTCTGCAAAGCCGCCGCCGGTGCCGCCCAGTGTAAACGCGGGGCGCAGCACTACCGGATAGCCGATCTCCTCCGCCGCCCGAAAGCCCTCTTCCATGGATGTGGCGATGAGGGACGGCAGCACCGGTTCACCCAGCTCTTCGCAAAGCTCCTTGAACTTTTCGCGGTCTTCAGCCTTGTCGATGCTTTCAAAGCTGGTGCCGAGGATCTCCACCTGGCACTCATCCAGCACGCCCTTGCGCTTGAGCTGCATGGCCAAGTTCAGGCCCGTCTGTCCGCCCAAGCCCGGCAGAATGGCGTCCGGGCGCTCGTAGCGCAGGATCTTGGCCAGATATTCCAGCGTGAGAGGCTCCATGTATACCTTATCGGCAATATCCGTATCGGTCATGATGGTAGCGGGGTTGGAGTTGACGAGGATGACCTCGTATCCCTCTTCGCGCAGCGCCAGACAGGCCTGCGTGCCGGCGTAGTCAAACTCAGCCGCCTGACCAATGACGATGGGGCCGGAACCGATGACCAGAATACGGTGAATATCAGTACGCTTGGGCATTTTTCTTTTCCTCCTCCATCATCGCAATGAATTTGCCGTACAGATTGCTGCCGCTATGGGGCTGATACTGCACGCTGAACATTTTTTCCGTTTCGTGCTCCGCACCCTCCACGGTGCCGTCCAGCAGATTGCGCCGGGTCACCTTCAGGCCGGTACCGGCAAGCGACGCCTCATCCACCGCATGCTGATGGTTCTGGCTGGTGATCTCCAGCGCGCCGCTCTCCAGCACACGCACAGGCTGATTGCCGCCGTTGTGCCCGGTCTTCAGGCGGAAGGTCGTGCCGCCGCAGGCTGTGCACAGGATCTGATGACCCATGCCCACGCCGAAGATGGGCAGCTTTCCGCGCAGCTGGCGCACGGTCTCCACCACCACTTCCGCACCGTCGGGGCTGCCGGCGCCGTTGGGCAGCAGCAGGCCGTTGGGCTTGAAACCAAGGATGGTTTCGGCGGAGGTATCATAAGGCACGATCGTCACATTGCAGCCCAGCTGGTTCAGCTCGCGGATCAGGCTGAGGCGGATGCCGGTGTCGATGGCGACGACGCTGTAGCGCGGATTGGGCGTGCGGGCATACCACTTTTTCTGGCAGCTGACACGCTGAACCAGATTCTTGGGCGCTTCGTAGACGCGGATGCGCGCAAGCGCTTCTTCCTTGTCCAACTGTGCATCGCAGATCAGCGCGCGCTGACTGCCTTCACTGCGCAGCACACGGCAGATCTCGCGGGTATCCACGCCCTCAAGGCCGGGAATGCCGTTTTCCTCCAGCAGCTCAGACAGGGTCTTGGTGTAGCGGAAATTGGAAGGGGAATCACAGTATTCGCGCACGACCAGACCGCCAAGCGTAGGCGTGCGGCTTTCATGATCCTCGTCGTTGATACCGTAGTTGCCAATGAGCGGATAGGTCATCATCAGGATCCGATCGGTATAGCCGGGATCGGTCACCAGCTCCTGATAGCCCACCATGGAAGTGTTGAATACCATTTCGCACAACGCATCGTTCATCGAGCCAAAGCCCGTGCCGATGTACTCGCTGCCGTTTTCCAGCACCAGCTTGCGCTGCTTTCTCATTTCTGCCATACCGCTTTGCCTCCCACAGAAGTATAGATGCATTCGCCCTGAACCTGCCAGCCTTCAAACGGCGTGGCGCGGCCCATGCTGACGAACGTGTCGGGGTTAATGGTGTAGGGTGTGTCCAATTCGAAGATGGAGAAGTCCTGCAGATCTTCCGGCAGACCGAAGCGGCTGCGCGGGCGATCCGTCATGGCGCGAAGGATGACCTCCAGCGGGACCTTGCCGGTTTTGACCAGCCCCGTATAGAGCACGGCGAAGGCCGTTTCCAGCCCCACAACGCCCATCAGGCTCTTTTCCAATCCGCGGCTCTTTTCCTCTGCGCTGTGCGGCGCATGATCGGTGGCGATCATGTCGACCGTGCCGTCCAGCAGGCCCTCTATCAGCGCATCGCGGTCTTGGGCGGAACGGATCGGCGGGTTCATCTTGAAGCGCCCTTCCTCGCCGATCTCCATGTCGCACATCAGCAGATAGTGCGGGCCGGTTTCGCAGCTCACATCCAGCCCTTCGGCCTTCGCCCGGCGTATCAGCTGCACGCTCTCCTTGGTGGATACATGGCACACATGGTAGCGGCAGCCGGTCTCCCGCACAAGGGCCAGATCGCGTTCCACCTGCCGCCATTCGCTCTCGCTGGAGATCCCCCGGTAGCCATGCAGCCTTGCATACTCGCCATCGTGAATGCAGCCGCCATGCAGCAGGGTTTCGTCCTCGCAGTGCGCCACAATCATGCCGCCCGCCGCCTTTACCCGCTTCATGGCCTCGCGCATGGTCTGCTCGTCCTGCACGCCCTTGCCGTCATCGGAGAAACCAGCCACATAAGGAACCAGCTTTGCATAGTCACACAGCTCGCCGCCGCCCTTCTGCCCCATGGTGATGCAGCCATAGGGCCGCACATGCACCAGCGCATCGCGTTCGATGATGTCCAGCTGCTGCTGCAGATGCTCCATCGTGTCGGGCGCAGGGTCCAAGTTGGGCATGGCGCATACGGCAGTATAACCGCCGTGCGCCGCGGCCCGTGTGCCGCTGGCAATGGTTTCCTTATAAAAAAATCCCGGTTCTCGAAGATGCACATGAACATCAACAAGACCCGGTGTAATGAGAAAGGAAGAATGAGACAAATCCGCCAAAGAAGTGGAAACAGCAAGAGCGCCGTTGGGTGAAACAGAAACATTTCCCCCGCTCAGCTTGCCATGCCGGAATACCAACGCATTGTTAAACTGCACTGGCCGAGCTCCCCTTTCCGTGTTTACTCAATCGTTTATATTACACGAAAGGCTGCATTCTGTCAATGCTTGCGCAAAAATTATCAAAGAGTGCCGATTTCACGCAGCAAAGTGCTTGACAGTCCGTTCCTCGCGCGCTATGCTGAATGGTGCAAGGATGATTCGCATACCCAGAATCTGAGGCCCTGCCATCCGGCTGGGTTATTTTTTCATGAAACCAAAAAGGAGTGTTCTTTCGATGGATGCTAAGGAACTGGCCCTGCAAAAGCACTACGAATGGGGCGGCAAAATCGAGATCTGCAGCCGCGTGCCCGTTACCAACGCAGCTGAACTGGCGCTGGCCTATACGCCCGGCGTGGCCGAGCCCTGCAAGGTGATCGAAAAGGACGTCAATGAAAGCTATGCCCTCACCCGCCGCAGCAATCTGGTGGCAGTGGTGACGGACGGAACCGCCGTGCTGGGACTGGGCGATATCGGCCCGGAAGCCGGCATGCCGGTCATGGAGGGCAAATGCTGCCTGTTCAAGGCTTTCGCTGATGTGGACGCCTTTCCGCTGTGCATTCGCAGCAAGGATGTGGACGAGATCGTCCGCACCATCTACCTGCTGTCCGGCTCCTTCGGTGGCATCAATCTGGAGGACATTGCCGCGCCGCGCTGCTTCGAGATTGAACGTCGGCTGAAGGAGATCTGCGATATTCCCGTGTTCCACGACGACCAGCACGGCACGGCGGTCATTGCCCTGGCGGGTATGACGAATGCCCTGAAGGTGGTGGGCAAAAAGAAGGAAGATGTCAAGGTCGTGATCAACGGCGCCGGTGCGGCGGGTATGTCCGTTTGCCGCCTGCTGCTGCGCGCGGGCTATCAGAATGTTACGCTGTGCGATATCAACGGCATCCTGTGCGAAGGATACACGGATGGGCTGAACCCCTATATGGTGGAAATGGCGGCAAAGACCAACCGCGCCCATCAGCGCGGTACGCTCGCGGATGCTCTGGTGGGCG
>CAZDEF010000056.1:0-17558 GCA_964504385.1 uncultured Oscillospiraceae bacterium | reverse complement strand
CGCGCTGCTGCATGCCCACGGTGATATCCTCGATCTTGGCGTCCAGATCCACCCGCAGGTCATATCGCTCGGAAAGCTCCTGCACCTTCTTGCGTGCAGCCTTCTTTTGCAGGAAGCCAAGCTTGGTGTCCTCCGCACCGAGAATGATGTTATCCAGCACCGTGAATACATCGATCAGCTTGAAATGCTGATGCACCATGCCGATGTGCAGCGCGGTGGCGTCGTTGGGATTGTTGATCTGAACTTCCTTGCCATCCTTTTTAATCACGCCCTTTTCCGGCTGATACAGGCCGAACAGCACGCTCATCAGCGTGGATTTGCCCGCGCCGTTTTCGCCCAGCAGCGCGTGGATCTCGCCGCGGCGCAGCTGCAGGGTGATATCGTCGTTGGCCTTGATACCGGGGAATTCCTTTGTGATGTGGAGCATCTCAATAACGTACTCCGGAGCGTTATTCATCTGCGTCCACCTCTCTTTCTGTCGCAATCGACGGAAGTTGCCAATTTATCACTAATTATTCTATCAGTTCACTATCCAAAATGCAAGAAGAGAAGGGCGAAAAGTGCGACAGAAAGCACATTCTCCCCCTGTTCTTTTCCCGCTGACATAGAATGCATCCGCCCATTTCCTGATGCAGGTTTTTCAAAAACCGATAAAAGGCTTTTCATTAACTCAAATCTGTGGTATAATGCGATCCATCCCATCACATTTTTCCTATCAGGAGGTTGCTTATGAACCGTACACCGCTTCGGGAACGTTCACTGCCCGACTATACACGGGCCGAAGAGCTGTTTCACATGATCTCGCACATTGTGGGCGGAGCCATGGGCATTGCCATACTGGTGCTGTGCATCATCCGCGCGGCGCTGCATCACAGCGCGTGGGGCGTAGTGGGCAGCTGTATTTACGGCGCGACCATGATCCTGCTCTATACCATGAGCTGCATTTACCATGGTCTGGCGCAGTCCACAGCCAAAAAGGTGTTTCAGGTGCTGGATCACTGCACCATCTACTACCTGATCGCCGGCACCTACACACCCATTCTGTTCTGCGCCATCCGCCCGCAGCATCCGTGCTGGGCCTGGACGCTGTTCGCGCTGGTATGGAGCTGCGCTGCGACGGCCACCGTCTTTACCGCTATCGACCTGAAAAAGTACGCAAAGCTGTCCATGATCTGTTATCTGGCGATGGGCTGGTGCATCGTGGTTGCGGTCAAGCCCGCTCTGGCCACGATCCCCGCCGCCGGGCTATGGTGGCTCCTCTTTGGCGGCATCGCCTACACAGCAGGCGCCGTGCTGTACGGGCTGGGCAAGAAGAAGCGCTGGCTGCACGCAGTGTTCCATGTGTTTGTCATTCTGGGCAGCCTGCTGCAGTTCTTCGGCATTTACGGCTATGTGCTGTAACGGGTTCCATACACAGAGCGAAAGGAAAAGAAGCTGCCCTTGTTGAATGGGCAACTTCTTTTTCTTTGACGCAAGCAGCCTGCATCACAGCTTATACTGCAAAGGCTGAATGATCCTCGCGATCGTCTGATACTTTTGCAGAACCGATACCGGGTCAAAGCGCAGCGACGGGCCGGAAACGCTCACCGCGGCCACGACCTTCTTATCCGTGTTGAACACCGGCACCGCCACGCAGCGGATGCCGAATTCGTGCTCCATATTGTCCACCGCAAAACCGTTCCGACGTATTTCTTCCAGGTTTTCCAGCAGATAGGCCTTGTCCACAATGGTATGATCCGTGTACTTGATCATTGTTTCCTCTAAGAACGGCGCTTGCTCTTCCTCGTCCATAAAGGCCAGCATCGCCTTTCCCAGCCCTGTGCAGTACATGGGAGCCGTCTCGCCCGTAATGGCCCGGAAGCCGTTTCCGCTTTGGGGATCCGCCGAGGTGATGTACAGCACCTTGCCACAGTATGGTATGCCTACATAGCAGGTCTCGCCTGTTTCGCGGGAGATCTGATTGATCGGGCCCTGAAAGATCCGCTGGTAGCTCAGATGGCTGTTGACAATGTAGCCAAAATGCAGGATCTTGAGCGACAGATAGTATTTTCCCGTTTCCGGATTCTGCTCCACATATCCCAGATCTGAAAACGTTGAAAGGATGTTGAAGACCGTGCTTTTCTGATACTGCAGCTTATGGGCAATTTCCGACACGCCCAGTTCGCGCGATTTTACCGAAAAGCACTCCAGAACCTTCATCGCCTTTGCCAACGACTTTACCTTGCACTCATCCATCGGGCCAAGCTCTCCTCATTCTTTTGCCAAGCGCTGCCGCCCGGCATGTTTGTCCTATGTGCGTTTGCGCAGGAACAGTTCGCACACATGCACGCCGCGCACCTTGCCCACAGCCTGCCATGTCAGCGTCACACAGCCGTCCTGCACGCAGTTTTCCGGCAGGGTGTATCTGTGCCAGAAGTCGTCCTGCTGGCGCTTTTCCGTTTTGTTTTCCTCAACCAGTTTTCCCATGCAGGTCAGCTGGCAGTTCGGCTCCTGCAGCGATGCGCCGTACGCCACTTCCAGCTGATACGCCGCGCCATCTTCCAACCCCGGAATGCGCAGGGTCAACGGCGTGTCGTAATACGAGATCGCGCAGGTGCGCAGCGCGCTCGGGATCGCCTGCTCCCGGAAGGTATTCGTCCAGGTATGCTGCGCATGCAGCGTTTGCGCATCCACCGTGGCAAACGGTGTGCGCAGCAGGGACGGGTCATCCTCCCAGCGCCGCTCACTCACGATGAGCGCGCGGCCCGCCGCATCTGCCACGTTCACATACGACTCGCCCGCTCCCACCTTCGTGCGGGACAGCAAGACCCGGATAGCCGACTGCTTTTCCGCTTCCGTCGGCAGGCGCAGAATTCTTTTTAGCGATACATGGAAAAACTGGGAATCGTTCAGCGGCGTATCGATCATATCGATCCATGCACCGCGGTTCCAGCGCTGGCCACCATGGTGATGCGTGGTCAGCTTCGCGCCGATGGAAGAACGGAGATCGTCCGCCAGTCTTTGCAAGCGCATGCGCAGCGCCGAATCAAACGGCTCATCCATCCCACGGTCCCAAAGGGCAATAGCGCTGCGGATGGCCGCGACCGCTCCGGTTTCGTGGGCCGCCTCCAGCGCTTGGATGGCCATGCTTTCCAGGCGGAGATCATAGGCTTTCTTCTGCTGAATGTAATGATCTGCCAATGCGCGCAACAACAGTTGCTGATACCGCCAATTGGATTTTACACCCAGCGCTGCGCGCGCGTCAATATCCGAAAAGATCTGATAAGCCTTTTCTACATGCAGGTTCTGTTCGATCGGCGCCTGCTCAGCCCAGCTGCTCTCCAGCTCCAGAATGCCCTCCGTCAGCGCATCTTCCAAGCTGGGGGCGATAAAGTAACGCACATATTCCCGAACCGTGCTCTCGGCGGTCTGCTGCTCGTCCCAATCCTGCTGGCCCCACACGAACTTATTCACATCGTCGTGCACGCCTTCGGAATAGGTAATGGAGCCCATGCACCATTTCGAGAAATACTGATGGATATACTTCATCGCGCGCGGACGAGGATCGCAGCACTCGCGGCCTTCAATGATGGCAAAGGCGGAATCTCGGTACGGCAGCGCAAACTGGCAGCCCATGTCATGGGTGATATCCGGATAGTGGCGGATGCGCGAGCGATATTTTTCGGGCAGCTTGGCCACCATTTCCTCGATGGGATCCTTCTCCCACGGTGCAAAGCACACGCCCCACAGCCAGTCCGGCTGTTTGGCCACCTGCTCGTAGAAGGCGTCATACCAGCCTACATCCGGGGCGAAGCACTGCGGCGCAAGCATCACCCGCGCATGGGGATGGTATTTGTGCAGAATGGCGGCTACCTCCTGCGCGACCGGGAAAAGCTGCTCCGGCTCCAATTCGCCGGGATCTCCCGCCGGGATCAGTACGCCGTCGATCCGCTCAATGGTGCTGAACGCTTTCTCGCGTTCGGTCCGTTCCTGCATCCGGCAGGTCGGATCCTCATAGTCTTTGCCCATGTTGGGATACCAAAGCCATACGTCCATTCCATAGCTCTGGATGGTCTGGGCCGCATGCACCATCATCTCAAACGGATCCACCTGCATTTCACGCGAGAACAGGTTGTCGTCCGTACGGGGCGGCAGCAGCTCAATGCTGTTGGAGCCAAACAGGATCAGATCGCGGATATAGCGATCCATCTGCGCCTTGTTCCAGCACGGCAGGGTGTTCTGCTTGTCGCGATAGCCCAGCTGATGACCGCGCATGGCGGAGGCCGGCGTGCTGCTCAGGCCCTCAAAGCACACATCCGCAGCCACTTTCCCCTGCGTCAGCCACAGCAGACGCAGCAGCTTTCCCATTGCGAAGATCGTGCCCCGTCCATCGCGACCAACGGCATACAGATTCAAATGTTTGCCTTCCACCGGTTCAAAGAACAGGCGGAAGCCTTCCTGCCCCGGCGCGGCGTGCCGCTCCAGCAAAGACACTTTTTCCGGGAAACAGCTCATGAATTCTTCTTCGGAAAGAATCACCACATTGTCCGTTCCGGGCATGAGATTGCCGGTCAGCTTCAGCGTCAATCCGGTATGGAGCGCCACCTCTTCCACAAAGACCCCGATGGCGCGGCTGGTCAGCGGGAGAGCGCTTTCCAGGCGGAAGACAACAGGCGAGATCGACATCATTTTCTTCATAACTTGTAGCACCTTCCTTAAATGCGCTGCAGCCACAGCTCGGCCACGCTGATCGGGCGAAGGACATGGTAGGCTTTCCACTCCAGCAGCAGAGCGCCATCCCGCTGCACCACAGGCGGAAGCTCATACTGATAGATGGGTTCGCGGCCATTCTCTTCATCACAGGCGATCGCATCATGGATCAACTGGCCGTTTGCAAAAAGATAGGCGTCCACCTTTCCCTCAGAGGAACCGATCATATCGGGATAGGTCACCTTCAGGCGGTAGCGCTGGCCGGGAACAAGGCCTTCGATGCGCACCCGCAGGGGCGTTCCATAAATGGTCCTGGCACGATGCGCCCAGCTGAGCGGGATCGGGAACTCGTTATGCCAGCCGCGATCCGCGTGGAAAGTCATCATCAGCCCGTACAGATCGTGGAACAGATGCGGCGAGCGCAGGAAGCCCGGATCCTGCTCATACGTCTTTTCAGACAGCACATATTTCTGGAAATCATGCAGATCGCCCAGCGCGATATACACGCCGCCCTCGCCCGCATCCGTGCGGTGAAGCAGCTGCTCAATGCAGCCAAGCTTCTCTTCTTCGTCCGTCAGCCGCAAAATGCGGTCAAAGGAAGCGCAGTAGAACTGCATATCATTCAGGGGCATATTCAGCGTGTCCAGCCATGCGCCGCGGATCCAAGCCTGTCCGTTGTGCCACACGCTGCTCTGCTGCATGCGGCAGCCGGGGGTTTCAAACAGCTTTTGTCCCAGCGCCTGCAGCTGGAACCGGAGCTCCTCCGCGACAGGTTCGTTATAGGTGCGGTTGAAGATCTCCTTTGCGCTGCGGATGGCCCGGTCAGCGCCCACGGCCGCCGCGGACGCAAGCACCGCCTTCGCCTCCTGCTCCAGCTGGCTGTCATAGGCACGGCGCTTCTGCACATACGCATCCAGCATGGCGCGCTGATACAGCATGACATAGCGCCAGTTTTCCTTCACTTCGGGGCGCAGCTGACCGTTCAGCGCTTCAAAGCGCTGCAGCACCTTCGCAATGTCCTTGTTCGCCAGCAGATCGCCCTTCCAGTTGTCTTCCAGCGCAAAGATCAGTTCCGTGATCTCGTTCACATGCTCAGGATCGATCAGCAGACGGACATAATCCCGCACCAAGCTTTCGGCGCTGCGTTCGGGATCCACATCCTGATCCGTCCACAGGAACTTGTTCACATCATCATGGATCCCCTCGCAATAGGTCAGCGATCCGATGCAGTAGGGCGCATGCAGGTTATGGCACAGCTTCATGGCCTGCGGGCGCGGGCAGCAGCTTTCTCTGCCGTGTACCATAGCCAGAGCGGCATCCCACAGGGGCACCTCAAACTGGCTGGCGGCGGTGTGCGTGATATCGGGATAATGGCGGATCCTGCTGCGGTACTTCGTGGGCAGCTTCTGCACCATTTCCGGCAGCGTATCGCCGATCCATGGTGCATAGCACACGCCATACAGCCATTCCGGTTCACGGCGGATCTCCGTATAGAACGCATCGTACCAGTCGTCCTCCGGTGCGAACGACTGCGGCGCTACAAATACCTTCGCGTCCGGATGATGCTGATGGGCGATCTTCATCATCTGCTCCGTCACGGCAAAGAACGTTCTGGGCTTCAGCTCACCCGGGTCGCCCGCCGGAATGAGGATGGCATCCAGATAGGGCAGCGCGGCGAACACCTGCTCGCGTTCTTCCAATTCCCTGCGCATAGTTTCAGGGTCAGTGTAATCATGCGCCATGTTGGGATACCACAGCCACACATCCAGCCCATAGGCGTGAATGCGCTCCGACAGCGCTGTCATCATCTCCAGCGGATGCGTGTGAAACAGCGGGGAGAACAGCCGGTCATCGGTGCGGGGCGGAAGGATCTCGATCGCATTGGCGCCGAACAGCGCCAAGGTGCGGATATAGGCATCAAATTCATCCGCCGTCCAATTGGGGCAGGTGTTCTGCTTATCACGATAGGCCAGCTGATGGCCGCGCAGTGCATATTTGGGGGTGACAGAGCAGCTGTCCAGCTCGCTGCTGGCCCGGATCACGCCGGGCAGCAGTTCCAGTTTTCTCAGCAGCTGGCCGCAGCCGTACAGGCAGCCGCGCCTGTCTGCGCCGCACACGAGCACCTGCAGCGGTTCCCTGCAGATCACCTTCAGCCGGAAGCCCTCCGCTCCGGGCGTTTCCAGCGCGTCCAAAAGTTCAGCCCACTGAGAAAGCGTTTGCGCGGTACCCACGGCAATAAAAGCGCTGTCGGGCCCTTGGCGATCACAGATATCCAAAGTCAGCCCGGTGCGTTTCTGAATTTCGTCCTGCAATATCTCGACCGCTTGGCATGCTTCGTCGGCCATTCCGGGATGAACCAAAACCACGTTGTTCATCTTTTCCTCCATTTACCAGCGGCTGGGCCGCGTAAACTGTTTGGGGATCCCAAAGATTCCAGATACAGCAACAGGGAAACAAGCACCCCTTGCGTGATTGTTTCCCTGTTGTTTTGGTTGATTCGGCAGAAGCGGGCCTGCAGCAAGGCGGGATGGGACGCTTGCTGCAGCCGTTCTTACCAGATCTTACTTGCGGTTATAAGCGGCGTTGTAGAGCTCTTCCAGGCGCTCCGCACCAGCATTCAGCTGATCCTGCACGAAGGAATCCCACTCGTCCATGCTGCGGGTGCCGGTGATGAAAGCATCGATGTTGCTGTCGAACTGGGTCTGCAGCTCCAGAGAGATCTCCGTCACTTCTTCCTGTTCCTCAGCGGTGAAGGCAGGAGTCATATACTTGTAATCGATCAGGCCTTCTTCAGTCCAGCCGCGGATGATATCGCCGTGCTCGAAGAACAGATCGCCGTAGATCTGACGGTAGATACCTTCGTCGATGTACTCAGCCATGCCCCAGATGCCGGTGCCGATCACGGAGTTGATGGCGGCGTACTGGTCAGCAGCGCCGGCGGTCTGCTCCATGATGGAGTCCACGATCATCGGGTTGCCGTTTTCGTCGATGTAGTAGCTCTCGCCTTCGATACCGAAGTTCATCACGCGAGCGCCTTCGGGAGTGTACTGCCAGTCAAAGAAGTTGAGGATGCGATCCAGGCCAGCGCAATCCTTCTTGATCACGATGCCGTCGGACCAGTCCAGTTCATAGCGCAGCGCGCGGGTAGCGGTGTAATCGTTGGCCAGAGGCTTGAGCAGTTCGAAGTACCAGTCATCGTTGCCGGCAGCCGCGAAAGCGGGCGCGAAGATGCGGGCGATGAAGGAGTTGTTGTCGTTGTAGTAGGCAACCTTACCAGTGGAGATCTTTTCCCACAGGTTGTTCGCATCGTTGGAAGCGTAGTCGGGGTCGATCAGGCCGTCGTTCCAGGCGTTGTTCAGATACTGCACAACAGCGCGGAAGTTCTCATGGGTGGGGCCGTAGGTCCAGGCGTTGGTTTCGGGCTCAAGGTAGATGCCGATTTTGTCGAAGGTGCCGAAGCCGCCGGAACCCATGCCGTAGGCCAGGGTGGCCAGGATGCGCTGCGTGCCGGCGCGGCTGGAGAAGAAGTAGATGTCGGGATGAGCCGCCTTGATCTTCAGCATGCAGTCATACAGCTCGGCCCAGGTCGTGGGGCGCTCCAGACCCTGCTCGTCCAGCAGGTCGCCGCGGATCGCGCTGATGGGAGCGATGTCCACACGATTGTACTCCATCTGACGCATGATGTACATGGCGTCTTCGCCGTCGCTGTTCTGAGACACGAAGGTCTGGGTCGCTTCGTAGCGGGTCTTGTTGTTCTCGTCATAGGCCAGGCCCATGTAGTTGGGCAGAGCATCCTTGTAGGACAGCAGGTTGACGCACATGTCTTCCAGATCAAACGCGCCCAGCTTCTGGGTGGTCACGCCGAAGGTGACGTCCGCGATGTCGTTGGTCGCAAAGGCAGTGGATACCTTGGTGTCGTAGTCGCTGGAAGGAATGGCCAGGATCTGAATATCGAGACCAAAGTTCTTGCGGATGTACTTCATGACCATGGTGTCCTGCAGAAGGGCCTGGTTCGCGTTCTCGGTCATCATGAACGTAACAGTTACCAGATCATCGTCCGCATAACCCTGCGCGGTTTCAGCCAGAGAAACCGGCGCAACAGAGAGAGCCAGTGCCAGTACCAGAATCAATGCCAAGATTTTCTTCATGAGTCTCTACCTTTCTTTGATAGATCATAGTGTGTATAACGAAGCGCCCATCTCATCGCGGACGGTTATCCATCCTGCTGACCTTCCGGCGATCTGCAGACGCTTTGTCACCAAAGGCCTATCAGCCCTTCAGGGAGCCGACCATAATGCCCTTTGTAAAGTACTTCTGCACAAAGGGATACACGCACAGAATGGGCGCGATGGTCACAAAGATCGCCGCATATTTGATGCCCTGCGTCATGAAGGCCACGTCCGAGGTCGCGTTGTCGGAGACCGTACCGGTGATGACGATGTTGCGCAGGATCAGCTGTACGGGGTACATATCCTTCTTGTCCAGATACAGCAGCGCGGGCATGTAGGCGTTCCAGTGCGAAACCGCATAGAAGAGGAACATCGTGGCGATCACCGGCGAGGAGATCGGCAGCACGATCTGGAAGAAGATGCGCAGGTCGCTTGCGCCGTCCACATAGGCCGACTGATAGATCTCCTCCGGGATGCCCGCAAAGAACGTGCGCATGATGACCATGTAGTACACGTTGATCGCGCCCGGCAGCACGATGGCCCAGATGGTGTTTTTGATGCCCAGCTGATAGACCACCATGAAGTTAGCCACAAGGCCCACATTGAACAGCATCGTGAACACAACGATGAAGTTGAAGATCTTTCGGCCGTAGAAATTGGGGCGGGACAGCGGATAGGCGCACAGGGCGGTCATGCCCACATTGATCAGCACGCCGATCAGCGTGTAGCGGATGGTGTTGTAATACGCATGCGGGATCTCGCTGCCGCTGAGCAGCGCAGAATAGCACTTGAAATTGACGCCGTGCGGGATGAAGGTGATCTGTCCGCGCAGCACCATGTTCGGATCGCTGATGGAAACGACCAGCATGTGAATGAGCGGAAGCACGATCAGCAGCAGAAAAATCAGCAGCAGCAGGCCGTTGACCAAACCAAAGCAACGGTCTTCGAAACTGAGCCGGGGACGTTTGGACTTGCTTGCAATTTGCATGGAGATCATCCTTTCTAAAAAATGAACAGGGAGCCGCGCTGGATTACCACAGGCTTGCAGAGCCGATCTTCTGCGCTACCTTGTTCGCAGAGGACACCAGCACCAGCGACAGCACCGCCTGGAACAGGCTGATCGCCGCGCCGTAGCTGTAGTCCGCCTGAATGATCGTGCGCCGATACAGATAGGTGGAGATCACGTCTGCCGTTTCATAGGTAGAGCCCGTATAGAGCAGAAGGATCTTTTCGTAGCCGATATCCATCATGCGTCCCACCGTGAGCAGGAACTGGATGGCGATGACCGAGGCGATGCTCGGCAGGGAAATGTGCAGCGTCTGCTGCAGGCGGCTTGCGCCGTCGATCTCCGCCGCTTCATACAGGCCGGGGTCGATGCCCGTGAGCGCCGCCAGGTAAATGATGCTTCCCCAGCCCACATGCTGCCAGATGTCCGAAATGATGTAGATCGCGCGGAAAGCGCCCGCATCGTTCAGCAGGCTGAAGCTCTGCCCCGTCAGCTTTTTGAGCATGACGGTGATCAGGCCTTCGGAGGACAGGAAGGACGTGATGAGGCCGCACACAGCAACCGTAGAAATAAAGTACGGCATGTAGCTGACCGTCTGCACGATCTTCTTGTAATACCGGTTGCGCACTTCGTTGATCATCAACGCCAGCACGATGGCCGCAGGGAAAGAAAACAGGAGACCGTAAAAATTCAGGACCACCGTGTTGCGCACAAGTTTCCAGAAGTATCCGTCATTGAGGAACTTGTTGAAATACTTGAAGCCGACCCACGCGCTTCCCCACAGACCCTTGGTTGCCTTGAAGTTTTTGAAGGCGATCGTCAGCCACATCATCGCGCCGTATTTGAACACGATGAAGTAAACGAACGGCAAGAGGAACAAAAGGTAAAGGTACTTGCTCCTCTCCAGATTCTTGAGGACAGTACTCCTTCTGCTTTTAGCCGTTGGTGCAGGTGCCGTCATATGCATCCCTCTCTTCACATTCTTTCTTTGGTGTTCATCAATCATGAACAGTGTTTTCACTGACATGGAGTATAGCATAGGCGACCCTCGTTGTCAATATCGCAAATGGGAAATCTCTCATTCGGCCATGATCGACCATGATTTGTACATTTTTCCGGTTTTGACTTTGTCAGCGCAATATTTCAACAAGGCTGTTGACATTTGTGACAGGTTGAAGTAAACTGAAATCGTTCTGTATTATTGCACAGTGTTTTTAATATGCCTAACCATATGGAACAAAGAAAGGGAGAAGAAAACGTGAACAACTCACCGCGTACAAAAGAACTATGGCCTGTGATGCTTACCCCATTCACGACCTCCGGCAGCGTTGATTGGAACGCACTGGCTGCCATGGTCGACTGGTATGAAGAAAATGGTTCCACCGGTTTGTTTGCCATTTGCCAGTCAAGCGAGGTGTTTTATCTCAGCCTTGAAGAGCGCGTAAAGATCGCTTCCTTTATTAAGAAGCGCGCGCATATTCCCGTGATCGCCTCTGGCCACATTTCCTATGCGCTGGAGGATCAGATCGACGAGCTGCGCCGCGTTGGCGATACCGGCGTGGACGCTGTGATCCTGATCACCAACCGTCTGGCCCAGGAGCACGAACCGTCGCAGGTATGGATGGATCATCTCCATCAGGTCACCAGCGCGCTGGATCCGTCCCTCCATCTCGGCTTTTATGAATGCCCCTATCCCTACAAGCGTTTGATCTCCCTTGAAGAGCTGCAGCAGCTTGCCGACGATACGCGCTATCACTTCCTGAAGGATACCTGCTGCGATATCGATCTGATCCGCAAGCGTCTGAACATCCTGAAGGGCTCCACCATGGGCCTGTACAACGCCAACACCGCCACCCTGCTGGAATCCATTCAGGATGGCGCTGCCGGCTTCTCCGGCGTGATGGCCAACTTCCATCCCGATCTGTACGCATGGCTGCTGAAGGAATACGAGCGTTCTCCCGAAAAGGCCGCCCGCCTGCAGAGCGTGCTCACACTGGCTTCCTTCATCGAAAGTCACAACTACCCCGTCTGCGCCAAGTATCACATGCAAAAAGAAGGACTGCCGATCGAGCTGTATTCCCGTGCAAAGAATCAGTTTGACCTGACGGCCCTGATCAAGGATGAAGTGGATCAGCTCTGTCTTCTGGAAAAGGAGATCCGTTCTCTGCTTGAAAAGAAAGGATGACGTATTGTGCGCAAGCCCAAGATACTGGTGGTTGGCAGCTTCGTCATGGATCTGATCACCACCACCAAGGTTTTTCCTTCCTCCGGTGAGACCGTACTGGGCGAAAGCTTTACGACCGCTCCGGGCGGCAAGGGCGCCAATCAGGCCGTGCAGGCGGCGCGGCTGGGCGCGGATGTAACGATGATCGGCAAGGTCGGTCAGGACGGATTCGGCGATCAGCTGCTGGCCTCCATGAGCGCTTCCGGCGTACACGTCGATGGCGTGCTGCGCGACCCGGATCATTCTTCCGCCATTGGCAACATCACGCTGGAAGTAGACGAAAAGGGCAACCGCCGCAATCGCATCATCGTCGTTTCCGGCGCCAACATGACCATCACCCAGCAGGATGTCGCCTTCCTGCAGGAGGAGATCGCCCAATACGATCTGGTCATGCTGCAGTTTGAGATCCCCATGGAGATCGACATTCAGATCGCCCAGTGGGCGAAGGTCAAGGGCGTTCCCGTCATGGTCAATCCCGCTCCGGCAGCACCCATTCCCGCCGCGCTGCTGGCCTGCACCACCTATCTTTCCCCCAACGAGCACGAAGCCTCCGCTTTGACCGGCATCGCCATCCGCCCCGGCGCTGAAACACTCCTGCCGGACGTGCAGGCCGCTTCGGAAGCCCTGCAGGCCAAGGGTGTTGAAAACGTGCTCATCACATTGGGTGAAAACGGTGCGGCTCTGTGCGAGCATGGAAAGCTGCACTATCTACCCAGCGTTCCGGACGTTGCCGTTGCGGATCCCACCGCAGCAGGCGACAGCTTTGTAGCGGCCTTCTGCGTGGGCGTATGCAGCGGTCTGACGTTTGAGCACGCCATGGACTTTGCACGCAACACTGCGGCGATCACGGTTTCCCGTCCCGGCGCGCAGCCCAGCCTGCCCATGCTCGCGGATGTGACCGCCGCCCTGCCGGCGCACGGTCAACCGGATTTCCCGTTCGAACAGCTCCAACAGCTTCAATAAAGAAAGGCAGACAGACCAATGAACGAAACCATGTGTCAAGAGGCATTTGACAGCTTCAAGGAGATCTCCCTGCAGGAAACCGAAGCATACGCCTCCCAGCTGGAATACAAGGACTATGCCGATGCCGTCCAACTCATCCTGCAGGCGCAGGAGCGCGGCAATCGGCTGCACATCACCGGCATCGGCAAGCCGAGCCATGTGGCCAACTACGCCGCCTCTCTGCTCAGCTCCACAGGAACGCCGACCGTTTTCCTGCACGGCACGGAAGCCACGCACGGCTCCTGCGGCCAGCTCGTTCCCGGCGATGTGGTGATCTGCATTTCCAACAGCGGTGAAACGCCGGAACTGAAGGCGACCGCCACCGCCAT
The DNA here is from genome assembly GCA_964504385.1 of uncultured Oscillospiraceae bacterium. Classification (GTDB taxonomy): domain Bacteria; phylum Bacillota; class Clostridia; order Christensenellales; family Aristaeellaceae; genus Limiplasma. The sequence continues at coordinate 4,139 of CAZDEF010000056.1, read as the reverse complement.
CCTGAACAACGGCTGCGATATCATCGCCGTTACCGGCAACCCCAACAGCTGGCTGGCCCAGCATGCCGCGGCTCATCTGTTTGCGGGCGTTTCCAAGGAAGGCGGCCCTCTGAACCGCGCGCCGCGCGCCTCCATTCTCGCGGAGATCCTTGTATTGCAGGGCTTGAGCGTGATCCTGCAGGCAAACCGCGGGCTGGATCCGAAGCAGTATGTCAAATGGCATCCCGGCGGAATGCTCGGCCAGCTGCGTGAAAACGAAAAGTAAAGGAGGCCGTCATTGTGCTTAAGAACGGTTGTATCCATCCGCAGATCATGCAGGCCCTTTCTCTGGTTGGACACGGCGATCAGATTCTGATCGCTGATGGAAACTATCCCTTAGCGCAGAAAACAGGGGACGCGCAGAAGGTCTATCTCGGTCTTTTGCCGGGAATGCCGACCGTTACAGACGTGCTGAAAGCGCTTCAGGCAGAGATCAACATCGAAGCCGCCTGCGTCATGGAGCCGGACGCAGCAGAGGAACCCGCGATCTTCGATGAGTTCCGCACGATGCTGCCCGACCTCGCCTTGAACAAGCTCGACCGGTATGCCTTTTATGAGGCCGCCGCTCAGCCGACTGTCTTCTTGGCCATTTCCACCGGCGAGACCCGCACCTTTGCCAACCTGCTGATCACGGTCGGCGTTGCCTGAATAAGGCACACCTCTTTCCATTTTAGCAAAAGTCAAGCGAACCGCCACAGTGCAAGCAAGCGCTGTGGCGGTTCTTCTCTTATGGCGATCCAGTGCAGATCAAAAGGCTCAATGCTGCCCGCAGTGATGGCCGCCGCAGCCGTGTTCGCCGCAGATATGGCCTTCGCCGTGTTCGTGGTCGTGATGATCACAATGGACGTCCGGATCGTAGGAAAGGCTGCCGGCCAGATAGGCTTTCACCGCCGCGTCGCAGTCACCCTGCACGCCGCCATAGAGCTGGATGCCCGCCTGCTGAAGCGCCTGCTGGGCGCCGCCGCCAATGCCGCCGCAGATCAGCACATCCGTGTGGCTCAGCTTCAAGAAGCCCGCCAGCGCGCCGTGGCCGCTGCCCAGCGTAGGCACCACTGCGGTGCTGATCACCTTGCCGTCCTCCACATCGTACAGCTTGAACTGTGCCGTGTGGCCAAAATGCTGAAATACCTTGCCTTCTTCGTGAGTCACTGCAATTCTCATACTGTTTTCTCCTTTCGGAATGTCTGCCATCGCGCTGCGCCTGCAGCAGCCGCAGCAGTTTTCCTCTGCGCCGCCGCACACGCGATAGTCGCCGCCACGGATGGCCAAATGCTTGCCGTTCACCAGACTGTCCGCGATCTTGTACCGCGCGCGCTCGTAGATCTCCGTCACTGTTGTTCGGGAGATCTCCATCCGCGCCGCGCACTGCTCGTGTGTTTTCTTTTCCAGATCCACCAGACGGATGGTTTCAAATTCATCCAGCGACAGGACGATGGTTTCCTGCGCTGCCGCCCCCTCCGGCCGAAACAGCCCATACTCCGGCTCCTGACAGATCCTGCGGCATTTACGCGGACGCGCCATTGGTTTTCCTCCTTGTTTCCGGCATATGTCGATTATATATCATTCCTTGTGGATTTGCAACCTCACTGCGCCCTTTGCGGCAGCTGAGCCAGCACAATGCTGCCCATCATCAGCAAACACCCGAAGCTCTCGCGCAGGCTGAGCGCATCGTCCAGCAGTACCCACCCGGCCAGCACGGCAAACACGCTTTCCAGCGACATCAACAGCGAGGCCACTGCAGGCTCTGCATCGCGCTGGGCGATGATCTGCAGCGTGTATCCCATCGCACCGCTTATCACGCCCGCATACAGAATGGGGATCAGACAAGCGCGCACTGCTGACCACGAAAGCGTTTCAAACAGCATCCCGCCCACGAGACAGATCAGCGAGGTGACAAAGAACTGGATGCAGCTCATCTTCACGCAATCCGTGCGGCGGCTGAAGTGATCCACCACCAAGATGTGCCCTGTATAAGCCAGCGCCGACAGCAAGAGCATCCCATCGGCCGGGGTGATGGAAAAGCCGCCCTGCATGCACAGAAAATAAAGCCCCGCCACACTCAGCGCCACAGCAGCCCATATCAGAGGTTTCATGCGCTTGCGCCGAAAAATACCCGCCAGCGGCACCAGCACGATATACAGCGCCGTGACGAAGCCTGCCTTGCCAGCGCCCGTGCCCAACGCGATGCCCATCTGCTGGAACACGCTGCCCAGCGCCAGCATGCAGCCGCAGCACAAACCGCCGGTGAACAGTTCCTTTTTCTGCCCGCGGCTCATCTGCCGCCACACCCTTCCTTCTCCATGACCGGCGCGCAGCCTTCTGTCCGCCACAGCCACCGTAGGCAGCAGCGCCAGCGCGGCCAGCGCCATGCGCAGCCCGTTGAAATACATGGGGGCCACCGTATCCGCCGCCACATCCTGCGCCACAAAAGCCACGCCCCATATGAACGCCGTCAGCACCAGCAGCAGATTGGCCCGCAGTTGCTTGCTCATCTTCCGTACCTCTTTTCGAAAAAGAATAACTTGTTTACTATACATCAAGCCGGGGGCAGTTGTCCAACCGAAAACACAGAGAAAACAACCGCCATTTTTTCACCGAAACGCCGCGCTTTTTTCAGCCGACCCACGGTTGACGAACGCCCGCACAAACAGGTATAATATACAAGTATTTGTATGCCCGTTCGCCAAACGGACGCAGAAAGGAACGAACACGAATGCGCAAGATCCATCGTTGGGCCGGATTGATGCTGGCCGTTGTGCTGCTGTTTTCCTCCCTGCCGGCAGCTGTGCTGGCCGAGGAGGAAGCGCCCGTCACCCACATCGCCCAGTGCACTGTGGCGCTGAAGGTGCGCGTACAGCCGCAGGATAACGCCGCCGGGCGCGACAGCATTCCCCGCGGCAGCTTTGTAAACATTCTCGAATATGGTGAAGAATGGTGCAAGGTACGCACCGATCGCATCGAGGGCTACGTCAAGACCAAGTACCTCTCTGATATTCGCGAGCAGAATGCCACTGGAGCCGCAGAAGCCCCCGCTGCCGAGCCTGTGGAAGAAACGGTTCATGTAGATGGCGAAGGCTTCACCATGACCAAGGATACCTTCGAAGAAAAGTTCATCGCCCACACGGTGAAGGACTACGCCTCCGTCTACGACGAGCCCTCGGAAAGTTCGCGCCGCCGCACCCAGATCAAGATCTACAAAGAAGTGATCGTGGGCGAGGTGGAAGGCGACTGGTGCTATGTGCGCTACAACAACAGCGTGTACGGCTACATGCTGACCGACACGCTGTTCAAGTGGGATCGCATCGACGCTTACGCGGGCGATATTCCCGGTCTGGATATCTGGCCGTACATGGCCTTTGTGAATAAATCCACCCTCATCAAGGATATCACCACCGGCGAGGAGCTGGTGACGGTGAATCCCGGTTCCGCCATCTGCGTGGGCGAAAAGGATGCGTTCGGCCGCTATCCCCTGCCCTATCACCGCACCACCGGTTACATCAACGAGGAGGACGTGGCCTACCTCATGCCCGTGGTTGCATGGGACGAGGCCGAAAGCGGAGACCTGATCAGCGTGATGACTACATTTTTTGCTGTGGGCAAATCCACGCTGCAGTATCAGGGGCGCAACTGGAACATCCACCTGTCCTCCGCCTTCATCAGCGGCACAGTGCTGCAGCCCGGCGAAAAGTATAACCAGAACCAGACCATCGCCCCCTACGCCAAGGCCACCGGTTATCACTCCGCCCCCATCATGAGCAGCGAAAAGCTGGCCGGCTACGGTGGCGGCACCTGCCAGACCAACACCACCTTCTACATCACCGTGATGCAGATCCCCCTGCTGGTCACGCACCGCAAGGTACATGCCGAGGTGGGCATGTACTACGCCCAGAAGGGCTTCGACGCGGCGGTCGGCGGCGGCGATATCAACCTGCTGATGGAAAACACCCTGCCCTATCCCGTGCGTTTCCAGTTCTTCAACAGCGACGGCGTGCTGACCTGCTGTGTATTCAAGGACTGAATGAGAACCAAACATAAAAGAGGCTGCGCATTCCCTACCTCCTAATAAGAAAACATGGAGAAAGTCAGTAAAATCAATGTTT